>SMDP01000212.1:2089-7183 GCA_012911965.1 Geitlerinema sp. P-1104 | reverse complement strand
GTTCCCACCATGGCATGGCCCACCTCATGATAGGCAATCAGACGCTTGCTCTTACTATCCACCAGCGGCGTTCCTTCCATCCCGGCGACCACCCGGTCCACCGCATCGTCAATCTCAGCCATGGTGACGGCTTCCTTGCGACGACGGGCCGTGAGGATGGCGGCTTCGTTGAGGAGGTTGGCTAGGTCAGCCCCCGTGAAACCAGGAGTACGACGGGCGATCGCCTCCAACGACACCGACGGATCTAACTTCTTATTCCGAGCATGGACATCGAGAATCGAGAGACGACCGCGAATATCTGGGGCATCCACCGACACCTGGCGGTCAAAGCGACCGGGACGTAACAGCGCCGAATCCAGAACATCGGGGCGGTTCGTTGCCGCGATAATAATAATTCCCGTATTGCCCTCGAACCCATCCATTTCCGTTAGGAGTTGGTTCAGGGTTTGTTCCCGTTCATCATTACCACCACCGATGCCAGCACCCCGTTGACGACCGACGGCATCAATCTCATCAATAAAGATGATGCAAGGGGCATTTTCTTTGGCTTTCTTGAAGAGGTCGCGGACGCGAGATGCACCCACCCCGACGAACATCTCCACAAATTCTGAACCGGAGATGCTAAAGAAGGGCACACCCGCTTCACCGGCGATCGCTTTCGCCATCAGAGTTTTACCGGTTCCCGGAGGGCCAACCAACAGCACCCCTTTAGGAATCCGCGCACCCACAGCAGTGAACCGTTCAGGTTTCTTGAGGAAGGTCACAACTTCTTGCAATTCCTCTTTGGCTTCATCCACACCCGCCACATCATCAAAGAGAATGCCGGTTTTGGCTTCCATTTGGAAACGGGCCTTGGATTTACCGAAGTTCATGGCTTGTCCTGGGCCACCGGGAGCATTGCTCGAACGACGGAACAGGAAGAACAAACCGGCAATCAGCAGAATCGGGAAA
This sequence comes from Geitlerinema sp. P-1104, assembly GCA_012911965.1. Classification (GTDB taxonomy): domain Bacteria; phylum Cyanobacteriota; class Cyanobacteriia; order Cyanobacteriales; family Geitlerinemataceae; genus Sodalinema. The sequence goes on along the minus strand of SMDP01000212.1, from coordinate 6,232 downwards.
ATGAGATTCCCTAACACGCCCCAGATCGCTCCATCATTGCGAGGGGGATGGGTATCGAGACTCACATCTGCTTCCCGCAGCCGAGTAATCAGTTGCGGGTCATTGGCGGGAAGGTCAACCCGCAACCGTTGCAGGCGGTTATCGAGGTCAAGGTCCCGTGCTTCGACAATGGCTGTCCGACCTCCTTCATAGAGGTCTACACTGGTCACCCGTCCGGCATCGAGGTAGTCGAGGAAGCGACCATAGCTCATGCGGGTGGTCGCGGCATTACCGCCACTGGTGACGGCTGAGGACGAGAAGGCCCCCTGCCAAAGAAAGAAACCAATGACCAATAATGGCATAGCCCACAGCAGGGCGACTCTCCAAGAAAATTTCATAATCAGTTATCTCCGATTGCGGCAACGATTATTTTTAGATGCGTTTTCATTTCATAATCTTAACTAAATGTAACATAACTTCGGGGAAAGGTGGAAGAAGGGAACATAAACAAGGTAGGGGCGTACCTTTATGGTCGCCCAGAAAAGACGTAGGGGCGTACCCTTGTGGTCGCCCTGGGCAATAGGCAAGAGAACTCGCTATTCTCGTCACATCAATAAGGACTGAGTGAGCCGAAAGAATACCATTATTAAAGCATTTCTGGTTTTTTGATTGTCCTGGTCAAAGTGTCTGTAATAAAAAATGGAGCCAGGCTGTAAGACTCCTGACTCCGGTTTTGGTAAAGTTTGAGTTGAAGCTTGGACTTAGACTTCCACAGCTACCTTAGAATCTTTGGAGGTCAGACGCTCGTAGGTTTCACGCATCTTCAGACCCGACAGAAGCTGGAACAGACCGGTTCCATCATTGGCACCGGGGTACTCCTTATGTTCGAGGAGCAGGTGAGCCAGTTCGCCGTAGTATTTCGTCGAAGTGTTACTTAGATGACCTTCGACGTAAATCATTTCTTCGAGGTTGTCGAAGCGTCCGTCGACTTCTAAGACTGACACGTCATGTCCGTAGTAGGTATCGGGACCGTAGAACAGGCGCAGTCCTGGATAGGAACAGGTCAACTTGCGACCGCAGGGAGTCCAGTTAATCGTCGACCCTTCATCAAATAGATAGGCGGGTTCGAGATGACCCACATCATTGCGTTGAATGAGGCGCACCCGGAGAACCTTACGCTCTTTGTCGTCTTTGATTAGATTCGTCGGCAGAATCTGAATCACGATGTCCGCGTGCTGTTTCTGCGGGTCAATGTATTGCTCAAAGTCAGGCCGACGAGACTCAATCGAGGCCAGAACGTCTTCGTAGGTGTGACCCCGTTCCGCCATGTCCCGTTGAATTTTCCAGGCGATCTTCACCTCGTCACTGATATCGAGGTAAATGCTAAAGTCCAGCAAGCCACGAACTCGCTCGTCATACATTGGGTGTAACCCTTCGATGACGATGATTTTATTGGGGTTGATTCGTTCAGGAGGATCGAGTTCTCCGGTTTCGTGGTTGTAAATAGGTTTGTCAATGGGGTTGCCTTCCTTCAAAGACTTGATCTGCTCATACATCAGATCAAAGTTGTTGGCGCGAGGGTCGAGGGCCGTGACCCCAGCAGCTTTGCGTCCTTTGCGGTCTAAGCTGTGATAGTCATCGAGACAAATGACGGTCAACTTTTCTTTACCGAATAAATCGGAGAGTCGGCGCAAAAACGTAGATTTCCCACAACCCGAATCTCCCGCGACACCAATAAGAACCACGCGATCTGGCTTCATGCTCATAAGTTTCCTCTATCGACACATGTGACGTACTCCCGGCGCTGACCGTTTAGGCGTTGCAGCACAGGCTTTTTCTCCCAGGACGGGATTTGCTTTTTTATAGTGAGGCGACCCCTCGGATATGATTGGGGATCATACCCTCGCCAAACCCCACTGTGTTTAACAAGTCTACCCGAGTTGACATCTCTTGGCATTTTGGTCCCACACCGAGGCGCTATCCCTCCCGACGCTCACCGGTTCGGTAGAACGCGGGATTCCCGCGCCAACGTAAAAGGTTGGTTAAGTGCCAGCGATCGCATCAACGATTCGATCGCTAATGACAACCGAGACATCCTGCTTCTGTTGCCGAAGCTGACCGAAACTAAGTTTCTCTTGGTCTAACTCAGCGTCCACAGGCATAACCCAGTCTTCCACAGGGTTGTCCAAGTTTTCAACAGACGCCTGGCTGTCGTGCTTCGAGTTGGTGTGACAACTCGATCAGCAGTCTACCATAAGTCTAGGCTCACAACTGATCTCGATGGGCATCCAAAATCAGAACCCACAAGACCCTTGAAGACTCTCCTCAAATCGGCAGACAACTCAACAGACAATCCAATTGCCTGTGGGCAAGAACCTGTATTTGTCTTTTAAGTATTTACTACCACTTGTGAGACAAATTTTAGCAAAAGGGGAGGGCCGCTACAAGTCTACGGGGATTTTTCTGAGCTGGGGTTTGTTCACTCCCAGGTCTGAAGCAACAAAACTTTGAAGGCCCTGACTCGCTCTTATGCTACTGTCGTTGTTTGAGGGGGTCAAAAAACGCACCCACTCCGGTACGCTAGTGACATGGGTGGGCTGCCAAATGGCGCTTTTCCCTCACCGACTTTTCATCTATGTCTGACCTTCCTTTTACTCTGGATCAGCTACGCATCCTCAAGGCGATCGCCTCTGAGGGTAGCTTCAAGCGGGCCGCTGATAGTCTGTATGTTTCCCAGCCAGCGGTGAGCCTTCAGGTTCAAAACCTAGAACGCCAGTTGGATGTGCCTCTGTTTGATCGCGGCGGACGACGGGCCCAACTGACGGAGGCCGGGTATTTACTCCTCAGTTATGGGGAGAAAGTTCTAACTCTGTGCCAAGAAACCTGTCGCGCTATTGAAGATCTGCAAAATTTACAGGGAGGAACTCTGATTGTTGGGGCCTCCCAAACGACGGGAACCTATCTCCTCCCCCGCACCATTGGCGCGTTCCGGCAACGCTACCCGGATGTGGCAGTGCAACTCCATGTCCATTCCACCCGCCGCACCTCTTGGAGTGTGGCCAATGGCCAGGTGGATTTGGCGATCGTGGGTGGCGAGGTTCCGACGGATTTACAGGATTCTCTGGAAATTATCCCCTATGCCGAGGATGAACTGGCTCTGATTCTGCCAGTCTCCCACCCCCTCTCAAAATTACCTTCGGTTCATAAGGAGGAGTTGTATAATCTACAGTTCATTGCTCTGGACTCTCAATCGACGATTCGCAAGGTGATCGATCGCGTCCTGGCTCGCTGTGATATTGATACGCGCCGCTTAACCCTAGAGATGGAACTCAATTCCATTGAGGCGATTAAAAATGCGGTGCAGTCTGGGTTAGGAGCGGCGTTTGTCTCAGTCTCGGCGATCGAGAAGGAGTTAGAGATGGGAGTCTTACATCGCGCCACCATTGAGGAGGTTGTGGTCAAACGCACTCTCAATGTCATCTATAATCCTAATCGTTATCGCTCCAAAGCAGCCGAAGCCTTCATTACGGAGATTCTACCTCTATTCTCTAATCAGGAGCTTGACCCGAAACTTCTCGAACCGATCACCCGTGTCAAAGCCAATAGTAAAGCCAAAGATCCTCCAACGGCTGACCCCCCTGAAGTGCCGATCAAGTCGGTGGCGGAATCCTTGTCAGACTCTAGCGATTCTGGTTCATAAATCCCTGATCGAGTGAGCCTGGGTCTTCAGGGCGTTATTCCTAGAAGAATCGCCATAAAACATAAGACACTGACACATTCAGAAAGCAACTCCTATCCAAGAGTTAAGAAACATAAATCGTTCAGTATCAACTGTCCATTATTAGACCTATAGTCTCCCTTATGTTGACGATCGCACTGCCGAAAGGCGCACTTTTAAAAGACAGTATTCGTTCCCTGAAGGCTGTTGGCCTCGATTTTAGTGGTTTCCTGGACTCCTCCAATCGCCAACTTCAGATGTTGGATGAGAGTGGAACGGCCCGAGGGTTACTGGTGCGGGCCTTGGATGTCCCGGTTTATGTGGAATATGGCCAGGCGCAACTGGGAATCGTTGGCTATGATGTTTTGCGGGAAAAACACCCCAATGTGGCCCAGGTCGCCGATTTAGGCTTTGGCGGTTGTCGTCTCTCGGTGGCGGTGAAGGCG
>SMDP01000212.1:0-1877 GCA_012911965.1 Geitlerinema sp. P-1104 | reverse complement strand
GATTGAGATTGAGGTGCTGTTTGAGAGTACGGCCCGCTTGGTGGCCCATCCCCTGAGTTATCGCCTCAATCACGATGGTTTAGAGGAGATTGTCGAGAGGTTGCGATCGCAACAGAACCCTGTCACCGTGGGTTAAGTCTGTTAAGCCGTTGGCGATGGTGTCATCCGGCTCAAGGACACCCATCGCTAACCCCCACATTTCTGTTTAAGATAGAACTAGATAATCGGAGCGGAGGCGAGGCATGATGAGACTGATTCGATCTATTTTGGGAATTTTTGCTTACGGTGGTGCGGCATTATTTCTTCTGACTGCGATTTTTGGGCTGTTTGATGCCGAAGAAACCTTCCTCGTGAGATTTTTCGTATTTCTCTTTTGCTTAGGGTTCACTGCTGGCTTTGCGAAGTTGGGACAGTGGCTGATGCAACATCCTCCCCTCTTGGGTGCTAAACGTCAAAAATCCATTAAAGCCGAAGCCGAGGCTTCGACGGAAGCGGAACGGTTACAAAACGTCTTTTATGAGGTGGTTCAGAGGAACCGGGGTTCTGTGACGGTGATGCAGTTCGCGATCGCCTCGGGCCTGTCAGGAGAAGCGGCGAAAACCTACTTAGACCAGCAAGCTGAACAATTTGAAGCCACGTTCGAAGTCAGCGATAACGGCACGATATATTATCAGTTTCCCCTTTGAATAATTTTTGAATGCTCTCATTAACCGTTAACGTTCATAATGTCCACCAATCGCAAAAATATAGATATATTTGTCATCAAAGCTATAAATCAAGCGATCTTTCTTAGAAATTCGGCGTGACCACAATCCAGACAGTTGATGTTTAAGCCGTTCAGGTTTACCTGTCCCCTGAGTTGGCTCACCTCGCAACAGTTCCTTGAGAAGCCGACAAAGAACTCGATGCTGTTTAGCATCATTTTGTCTTAGTTCTTCATAGATCAGCCAAGTATCGCCTTCAAAAACCAAGGATCTCATTCATTTCCTCGTTCGAAGGGTGATAGCCTTGTCCTTGATGATGGGTTGCCAAAGAACGAGCAATCTGTTGCATCAAGTGACTATTTTGCAGCACATTAAGAGTTTCTTGAAGTTGTTCCCAGTCTTTCGCTGCCATCACGACAAAATCTGAGCCGTTATCGCCCACAACCTTCAGCGGGGTTTGTCTAGACTGGGTACGAGCGAGATAGTCGGGGAGATTGTCGCGAAACTGATTGAGAGGGACAGTGTTCATGAGAGTTCTCTCAGTAACGATTAGCCTTAGTTTAACCGAAATTCTCAAGTGGTGGGCTAGTCCTCCACTTAAGCTTCCCCTCCAACCACCACATTATTAATCCGCAAACTTGGACCCCCACAGCCAACGGGTAGGCCATTCTGGCCTCCCTTCCCACAGCCGCCAGACTCATCCCAGTAGAAGTCATCGCCAATGGCTTCAATATCGGCCAAAGTTTGAAACACATTGCCCGATAAGGTGACATCTCGCACCTTCTCCGCTAACTCCCCATTGCGAATCATCCAGGCTTCTCCAGCACTAAAGGTAAACATCTCCCCATTGGTCATTCCCCCCAGCCAATTGCGAGCATAGACCCCTTCCTTAATGCCAGCACAGAGTTGGTCAACGGGGGTGGTTCCGCGACCAATCCAAGTGTTGGTCATGCGGACAATCGGGGAATGCTGATAGTCCAAACAGCGGGCATTTCCGGTGGCGGCTTCTCCCAAGCGTCCTGCGGTTTCCCGAGAATGGAGTCGCCCCACTAATACCCCATTTTCAATCAGTTGGGTGGTAGTAGCAGGGGTGGCTTCGTCGTCGTAAAAATAACTGCCGCGATGACCCTGGGGGGCTGCACCGTCAAAAATTTGCAAGTCCTCGCCGCCAAA
>SMDP01000211.1 GCA_012911965.1 Geitlerinema sp. P-1104 | reverse complement strand
AATACTGCAAACCCATTCACAGAAAGGATGGTTACGCCTATGCTTGAAACATTGACGGGGACTCAAGTCCCCCTGTCCCGTTTCCTCCCCGGTCTAAAGACACGGGGCTTCCACGCGAGCAAGAGGTTTACGTGAAGGCTTGATTCATCAGATGGGCGATCGCCTATCTGATGTTTTTCTCTTGAGTGGGGGGGCCTGAGCCGGAATCATTGGGGAACCCAAGCTGGGCCGGCAGTCAATCCCCTGAACTATACTGGGAGGTTAGAGTGATGGACAAGGTTTGGCAAAACGCCCCGATGAGCATGAGTAAACAATTTGGCTGGCGATCGCGATTAGGGGGAAGCGTCACTGTGGTGGCGATCGCCCTGGGAACTTGGCTCACCCCCGCCTGGGCTGGTGACCCCTTCCGCCAGGAAAACCCCCGTAATATCAGCGACACCACAGAACAGGCTTTTGAAGCCTTTTTCCGGGTTGGGGACTATCCCCTGGCGGCTCAGCAGGTGGATTTAGCCTTATCTGAGGCGAATGTAGACCCTATTCTCTACGCCATGCGGGCCTCATTAGTCTATCTCGAAGACCCCGACAATCTTCCCAGCGAGTTCAAAGACTACGCCACCCTCACCCTGGAACGGGCCGAGGCCTTGGTGGATGAAGATCCCTTGCGGGGTAATATCTATATCGCCGTGGGTCATTTCCTAGAAGGGGCCTACGCCCTCAAAACTGATGGGATTGTGCGAGGAGTTCCCACGGCCTTATCCAAGTTACAACAAGTCTTCCGCCATCTCGATCGCGCCACAGCGGTTGATCCAGAAGATCCCGAACTGAATATCATTAAAGGCTACATGGATCTGATGTTGGCCACCAACTTACCCTTTTCTAATCCGGAACGGCCCATTGAACGCCTGCGAGACTATGCGGCCCCGGAATATCTGGCGAAACGAGGCTTGGCTGTCGGCTTGCGAGATCTCAACCGCTTTGAGGAAGCGATGCAGGCCGTCGATCGCAGTTTGGAACTCACCCCCGAGAATCCTGAAATCATGTATCTGAAAGCTCAGATTTATGTCGATAGTGGCGATCGCGCCTCCAGTCTACCCTGGTTCGATCGCGCCCTGGCCATGCAGGAGCAACTCCCGGCTGAATTAGTCCGCCAAATTCAACGGGAACGGGATCAGGCCCAGCGACGGGTGGATGCAGAACAAGCCTCAAACCGGTAAGCTAGGTAGTTGACCTAAAGTTCCCCCCGAGTGCGATCGCCCTATGGACGTTCAGTTTCGCGAATATAACCCGTTTGATGTTTGGTTTTGGTTGGAGTTTGACAACAACCCCTCCCCGTCGGAACAGCAATATGTAGAACAAGTGTTTGAATCCTGGTTTTACCTCGGAAAACTGGGCGGCTTCAACGCGGAAAATCTGCAAGTGCAGGAAGAGGGGTTGGATATCAGTTATATGGACTACAACGCTCGTCACAACAGCGGCGCTATCCTGGCCCTAATGCACAACATGGGTGAGTTTGAGTATCAGGGAAACTGGGGACGGTGTTGGTTTGATTTAGGAACCAGTGATGCGATCGCCCTGGATGTGCTGATCAATGCCCTCTACCAACTCAGCCTGGATTTTGTCAACATTCCCCGTCTGATTATCGGTGGGGAAAATGAAGACTGGCCGATTCCGGGATCTCACACCGCCCAATTTGCCGACTACAACTGAGCTGAATCCTCGAATATGGGTAAGTATAATTCCATTCGCGTCATCGCCTTGGGACTCATTCGCGATGGCGATCGTCTCTTCCTCTCCGAAGGCTATGACCCCAAAAAGAAAAAAGAGTTCTATCGTTCCTTAGGGGGCGGTGTTGAGTTTCTAGAAACTAGCATAGATGCCTTGAAACGAGAGTTTCAAGAAGAAGTACAAGCAGACTTAACTAATATCAAATATCTCGATTGTATCGAAAATATTTTCGAGTATAAAGGCAAGAAAGGTCACGAAGTTATCCAACTGTATCGCTGTGACTTCGTTGATAAAACCTTTTACGAGCGAGAAACCGTCCCCTTTTTAGAAGGGAAACGGAAAAAGATCGCCCGTTGGGTAGAGATGGAGAAATTCCGTTCAGGGGAGTCAACCCTATATCCCGATGGCTTTTTACGCTATTGCGAAGCCGTTTAAAGCCATCCCAGCCTCGAAAACCGCACCCTTAAGAGGGGTCTATTTTCGAGTTAATAACCTCCATATTCGGGACATTAAGAATTTCCTCTCCCTGATGAAACACCCGCAAGGTGGCCGGTGCGCCGCCATCTTCAACGATGGGAGTAGCGATGGAATACAGATAATCACCCTGTTCCCAACCATAGCCACAAACACCTCGGCGACAACTCACGACTCCTCCCTCTAGGGCGAGACAGTTATTCTCAGCATCACAGCCATAATAGGTTAGATTACCCGTATTATTGACCCCATCCCAAGTTTCCATTTGTCCAACCATCACCCGCCAGGTTCCATCACTGAGGACATACCAGTCTTTGCCGATGTTAATCACATCCGACAGAAGCATTTCTTGGCGAGTGCGTCCACAGGGTTCACTACTTTCACAATCAGCGACGGGTCTTTCCGTATAGCCTAATCCTAGAGTTCGTCGCAAAAATTGGTCTTCGTTATCGCAGATCTGATAGTCCGCACCAAGAATAGAGGTATTTCCCTGTAAATCAGTAACCGTGACATAGCACATCAAATCGCCAACTTGGGTCTCTTCAATCGTCGCCACCTCCGGTAAGTTTTGTTCCCAGGGGGGTGGTAGGGAAGGAGCCTGGGCTGACTCGTTAGCAGATGGAGTCTCCTGAGGAGGAGAAACCGCCACTGGATCATCTCCCTCATTTGAGGTGGGGGGAGGAGATTCCGTCGGCGTCGGCGAAGGAGCTGGTAACGTGTCCGGGGTCTCAACGACCTCCTCCGGTTCGGATTCCGGATTACGACCATTCGTTGTCATTGAGTCTTCCGGAACCGTGTTACAGGCCCCTAGAGAGAAGGCGATAGTCAAGACGCCCAGAGCTACAGTGTTGTGATAATTCATCATCGAGGAGTTAGAACAGCTTATTAGTTCCGTTGTAGCCAGGATTCTAGGACGGTGGAGTCTAGGGGAGTCACTTAGGCGATCGTCAAGACGCTTTAGGAACAACGGCGGGTTAACAAAACCGCAAACCAGTTTTGAGGATCATGCCAAGTTTGCAATGTCTCAAGCTTAACCCCGTTTAGGGTTTCAACAATTTCTGAATGCTTAAATTTACGGGAAATCTCCGTTTGAATTGTTTCCCCGGCGGCTAATTCTAGGGTCAGATCCAACTGGCGTAGGGTAGCCAATTGTGGGACTGTACTGCGCAGGTGCATTTCGATTTGGGACTCTTTTTCATTAAAAAAGGCCCAATGCTCAAACTGTTTCAGATTAAAATTGCCCTCAAAGCGTCGGTTGAGATGAGCCAGCATATTGAGATTAAACTCAGCGGTGACCCCTTGCGCGTCGTTATAGGCGGCTTCCAGAATGGGTTTGGGTTTCACGAGGTCAACTCCCAAGAGAAAATACTCTCCGGGATGGAGGGCCTGGCTGACACGTTGCAGAAATTGCTGACAGGCTTGGGGTTTGAGGTTCCCGAGGGTACTGCCGAGAAACAGCAACAGACGGCTATCGGCTTCTGTGGGGGGGAGGTGATCAAGAGCCTCTTCGTAGGTTCCCACAAGACCTTGAACCCTTAGCTGAGGGTAGTCTTGGAGTAACCGTTGGGCACTCTGTTGCAAAATGCCGCCACTGACATCAATGGCACGATAGATGAGGGAGGATGTCTTATCCTTGAGGGATTGAGAATAGGCATCGAGGAGTAGGCGAGTTTTACTCGAACTTCCACTCCCGAGTTCCACCAGTTCGCTGTTCCCGGTGAGGGTTGCGATTTCCGGGGCGGCGGTTTGTAGGATACTGGCTTCGGTGCGGGTGGGGTAGTATTCGGGGAGATCGCAGATTTGCTCAAACAGTTGGGAGCCGCGATCGTCGTAAAAGTATTGAGCGGGCAGGGTTTTAGGGATCTGTTGCAACCCCTCACGGACATCAGCCCCAGTTGGGGATGGGTTGGGGTTTGTTTGACTTAGATGAGTTACCGTCAGGCGATCGCCATCCTGAGACGGGTTACGATGGGTGGCTTGAGATGAGGACATAGGGATTGGTGGTTGCAAGACAATCTAGCTTCATTGTCCCACTTGCCTGGATGTTCGATAGATCTCATCGATCTCCATCCTCAGGAAGTGGCAGGAAATTGGGCGATCGCCTCCCGTAAGCTTTCGCCATTGCCACCTACCACTCCCCAACTAGATACGGAAAGAAAAACTAGCCCACAATCAACGGCCAGAGGCTACCACAGAGGAGGATTAGTGCGAAGCAATGGGGCCATAACTCCCCCAGGGGCTGACGGGAAATGCGCCGGAGTACCCAGAAAGAGGCAATACTGCCAAACAGTAGGGTAAATCCTTGCAGAAAGGCCAGTACGGCTGGATGAACCATCGCGATCGGTAGCCCTTCTCCAGACAAGCCCATCGTGGCAAAGGTCACGGGCAAAATCTGTCCTGCCTCCGTCAATCCTAAGCGGAGGAAATGAGCCAGGTTAGCCGCCCAAACCAGGGGTAGATAACCATAAGCCAGCTGAACCAGGGGTTTTGGCTTGAGAGTCCAGCGCAGATAATGCAAGAGGTGTTGCACGCTGTGGGCAAGCAGGGGCGCGATCGCTGGCAAGGCTAAAATCCCCAGGGCAACGGCGCTGCGAACGAGTTGGGTTTCCCCAGACCAGGATAATCCCAACTGGCTCTGGAGTTCTGGTAGCCGCCGCAGGTAGACAGACCCCAACAGCAAAAATAACAAGGCCACCTCGTAAGCCCGGGGTTTATGGGTAGTCCACAGTTCGATGGCGGGGGGCCGGAGATTAAATTCAACGGAGTAGTTGGGACAACTCTTCAGACAGGTCATACAGAAGCTACAGTCGCGGTTATCCTCATGTTGAGCCGGGTGGCAAGCGAGGGGACAACCCTGGAGATTTTGACCCTCCCCCGTCGGGAGACTGCCCTTGTAACACTTGCCGGTGTTACACTCCGCCGAACACACTCCCCGTTCGGCCCGTAACTCCGTCATCGAGAGTTTGGCGAACATACCATTCATACCGCCGATGGGGCAGAGGTAGCGACACCAAAACCGTCGCTCGAACAGGACTGAAAAAATCATGGCCCCCGCCGTAATCAGCAGCAGCAAGCAGGCGGATAGGTAGGCTGTATCGTTGAGATCCCAGACCTCCTCCCAGACCAAAATCAGGGCAAAGAAGGCCATTAAAAACCAGCCACCCCACCGCTCGGCCTGCTGCCGGGGCCATCGCTGTAATTGTCGTGGAAATAACCACTGGGAGAGTTTTTGGCTGACCTCCCCATAGATCATGAAAGGACACACCGAACACCAAAGGCGGCCTACAATGGGGAAGCTAAGTAGGACTAGGGGCCACCACCACGCCCAAAACAGGTTCAAGCCAACATTGTGATCGCGACTCTGGGGCCCCAGAAATAACACCCCCAGCAGTAGGGCAAAAAAGGGCAGGGTAAAACCATAGTTAATTCGAGTGGGCCACCAGGGACTGCGCAGGAACTGCGCCAACCGGGGAAAAACCTTCAGTAGATTTTTCCGAAACCGCTTGTGTTCGCCCTGGGATGGCCACAACGCCTCCTCCGTCAGCAATCCCCCAGGTGTCATCTCAGCAATAGCCCGCTCGACTAAATTTTGTAACTCCTGTAGATTATTGGGAAAGTCATAGGCCTGTAGCTGTCGAATTGCCTCTGGATCTACCTGGATGCGCTCGATTCCTCGCTGTTGGCAAGTCGACTTGATGTAATAGTCCACCAAATTACTCAGATCGGCCCGTCGCACCCGCAGTGGCGGAACCTTTAATCGCTCCTGCACTGCTCCGTCTAAGTCCGGCGGAGTCCGTTCTGACAGCAGGATTAGCCGGGCCTGGGAGTAGCGTTCTGGCCCCTCCTCTTCGGTGTCGTGACTTACCGGTTGATAGATCCCTTCCCGGGCTAAACGGGACACCTGGGGAACCAAGGGTTCCGGCAACTCCTGAACATTGTTTAGTACCAGAGTTCCCTGGCCCAAAAAAGCCAGGATTCCCGGCTTACCTCCAACCCGGCCGAATAAATCCGCCCCACTCAACTGCATCTTGGAGCAATCTAACTGTACCATCGGTTCACGACGGTACTCGGAGCCGTAATGGACCAAAGCGGCTAAGTTATCCTTCTCCAGTCCCGGTTCGCCAAAGATCAACAACGATGTACGGGTTTTCGACGCCTTGGAAATCTGATTGCGTAAACGGACTGCATAGCGACTGTGACCGATCACACCCCGCCGAGCCTTCGTGACCAGATGGGGTCGCAAAATAGCCTGGCGTTCCTGCTCAAAACTGACCTGGGACGAAAGCCGCCAAACATCTCTTGCCAGCTTGCAGGTAACGTCTAGAACCATATCAGGGTACTGATCCAATAGAAGTCGAATTTGGGAGATCGGCACAAACCATAGGTGACAGGGAGTAAGGGTCACTGCCGTCTGCTCCACCGGTTGGCCTGACGATAGGGTCTCGAGTCCCAGCACTGAACCGGGCAGAAAACTCCTAGCCCCCTCGAAATAGCTTTGGTGCTCCAGTTGCCCCTGGCGTAGGATATAGAGTCCCTCCGGCACTTCCCCTGCCTGCAACAGGGGGCGATTCGCTTCGATGTGGCGTTCTGCGAGACTGGCCGCTAGGGCGGTGAGCACCTCGGAATCTATGGCAGCAAGAGGGGTATGCTCCTGAAGCCAGGTGACACGGTCCAATACGTGATTGGAGACATGGTTCAATGTAATCATAGTTACGCCTTGAGAATGCAACGGGCAATGATCAACACAAGCAACTTGTGGATACTACTTGCTCTCCTAGGCTTGGTTGGTATGGCTGCTATCTTCTTCCTCCGGGACATTCGAGCTTTGCCGGAAGGATGGCTGATAAGCCCAGGCAAGGTTTTGCCCTCTTGGCCCTTAGGCTAACAAACTCGAAACGGTTTTGACATACTCCCCACTCTAAAGAAATGGGGATTCTCCGGCTAATCAAACAGACTAAGCGGCTTAACTGACGGTTGGTTTGACAAAGCGATCGGATTGCCAG
>SMDP01000210.1 GCA_012911965.1 Geitlerinema sp. P-1104 | reverse complement strand
CCACAAGGGTTCGCCCCTACGGGATCGTCGGTTGGGGTTTTGATACCTCTGGGCGACCACAAGGGTTCGCCCCTACGTGTTCTATTTTATTTCGTTCCTATGACTGCTCAATCTCGCTCCAATCGGGACATGCCCTTTTCTATGGAGGACTTCGCGAAAGCCCTCGATGGCCACGATGCGATTCCGGAAAAGGGACAATTGGTGACCGGAAAGGTCTTTGAACATGATGCCAATGGGGTTTATGTGGATATTGGTGGTAAGTCTCATGGCTTTTTGCCCCTTAAGGAAGTTTCGGCGGAGTTGGTGACCAATCTCGAAGAAGCCCTCCCCCTGAATGAGGAACGGGAGTTTCTCGTGATTCGTGGGGCCAATGCTGATGGACAGGTGACCCTCTCGATTCGCCAGATTGAGATTAAGGAGACTTGGGACAAATTGGCGGAATTCCAGGAAACTGGGGAGACGGTTGAGGTTGAGGTCACGGGAACCAACCGAGGTGGTGTGGTGGTGGATATTCGCGGCTTGCGAGGCTTTATTCCGCGATCGCACCTGGTGGACCGCCATAACCTAGATGCCCTAGTGGGACAACATCTCACGGTCACGCTGCTGGAAGTCAACGCCGATGAGGATAAGTTGGTCTGTTCCCACCGTCAGGCGGCGAAAGCCAGTCGGATGCGGTATCTCGTCGCTGGGGAGTTAGTCGAGGGAACCGTCGCCAACATTAAACCCTATGGGGTGTTTGTAGAATTGGGCGGTGTGACGGGACTGCTGCATATTAAACAGATTAGTAAGGCCCGGATTCCTGATGTGGAAACCTTGTTTGAGGAAGGACAACCGCTGAAGGTGATTGTCACGGAGATTGATGAGTGGAAAAACCGCATCTCTCTGTCGATGAAGGAATTAGAAAGTTATCCCGGTGAGGTGTTGGAGAAGTTCCAAGAGGTGATGGATAACGCCGAGGAACGGTTTAGTCATCATCAGACGCAAGAGGAGTCCCCGGAGACGAATCAGTAGGGGCGTACCCTTGTGGTCGCCCCCACAGGAAGATAATCGGCTTATGACAATGGCGGCTTTATATCTGGTGGGAACGCCAATTGGTAATTTGCAGGACATGACCTTGCGGGCCATTCAAACCCTCAAGGACGTAGATCTGATTGCAGCGGAGGATACTCGTCATACGGGGAAACTGTTGCAACATTTCCAGATTGAAACCCCCCTAATTAGCTACCACCACCATAACCGCCATGAACGGTTAGAGGAACTGCTGTCTCGCCTGAAGGAGGGAACCGCGATCGCCCTTGTCACCGATGCGGGAATGCCGGGGATTTCTGATCCGGGGTATGAACTCGTCCAGGCTTGTGCTGAGGCGGGAATCCCGGTGATTCCTATTCCTGGGGTGAGTGCTTGTGTGACGGCGGTGAGTGTGGCGGGGATTGAGGGCGATCGCTTCTGTTTTGAAGGCTTCCTCCCCCTGAAAGGGAAAGAGCGTCAGGAACGCCTGGAACAGTTGCAAACGGAACCCCGCTTGCTGGTGTTCTATGAAGCCCCCCATCGGCTGCGACAGACCCTCGGGGACTTACAAACCGTCCTGGGAGGCGATCGCCCTGTTACTCTGGGCCGGGAGTTAACCAAACGCTTTGAGGAGATTTGGCGGGGAACCTTGGCCGAGGCGATCGCCTATTATCAAGACCATAATCCCAAGGGAGAATATACCCTAGTCATCGGTGGCTGTTCCTCCCCCAGTCGTCAACTCTCGGAAGCCGCCTTAAAATCAGAGTTACAGGCCCTGATGGCCCAAGGTCACTCGCGATCGCAGGCCAGCCGTCTCCTGGCACAATCGACCCCCCTTTCCCGTCGTGACCTCTATCAACTTGCCTTAACCTTAACCGATTAGGCAACCTCTCTTGACGTAAACCCGTGAACAGTCCTTGGCGTTGGCTTTTAGTCGTTGTCTTCTCCCTCTCCCTGATTCTGGTCCCCTGGATGAATCAACCGGGGGAGGCGTTGATTGCCTGTGAACTGCGATCGCAAATCGAAGACGAGACACACCTAGCCATTGAATTTCCCCGGCCCTGTCTCGACCAAAAACTGCACCTCGATCGCTTTCTCGATCAAGCGCGCACCGACATCAACAACGACGAATTTTTTCCCTTCAACATTCGTCGAATGCGCTACCAACTCGTCGATGACGGCTTTCGCATTTTGGGCAATTTGGCGATCGAGTACCCGGTGATTGGACTGGTGGACTTTGAACTCTCGCAAACGGTCTTTGTGAACCTTAACCAAGGGTCTCTCAATGTAGAAGCTGGAGAAACCCGAGTGCGAGTCAATGTTCCCTTTATTAACAGTAATGACCTCAGTCCCCTGTTAAACCAAATGGTCAATACCCAATTACGGATTTTCAATCAAAAGCGGCTACAAGACTTCCTCCAAGACACAGATCTCGACCAGAGAATGGCGGAGGAAACGGGACTAACAGTTGAGGCCATAAACTTTTTGGTTCAAGGGATTCAAGACCATTTCAGCGCCCAGATTACGGCGGATTCGGTGATTGTTTCGATTGACGTTGCTGACGATGAGGACGATGACCCTGAGGGGAGTCCCACTCCCGCCACAATTAGGTCTCTACAGGTCTTGTTGCGATGATGGGATGGATTTTGCCGGTTCTCGTGCCGGACTGGGCAATCCGTTTGAGACTGGCTTATACTGTAGTGAGTCAAGTTTTATTGAAAATGAGTAGAAACACATCAGAGACTCCTCTCGATCCTAAACTCTCCAAACGAGTAGAAGAGCTGTCTCAACTCAATAATTCATCGTCTTCTGAATTGATTAAACGAATTTTGTTTTTTTGCGAAAACTACCAACAAATTGTGACCAGTATTTGTCAAGATAAAGCCATATCAGAGTCTGACAAACAAGAGCTTATTCAGGCATTATCAAATTCCTCAAATCAGGAGGAACTCATGGATGTGTTGCTAAAGGTAGTATTATCGCGCAACTATGAAATTGCCTCCCAAAAAATCCAGGAGCAAATCGATCCAGATTTTCTAGAAAGTCTCGAAACTGAAGATGATATCCTAGCGGCTGCTGTGGAGATGACACGACCTCGATAAAGCCTGTTGAACTCATCGTCGTGAGGCAATTATGTTGTGAAACTCCTGTTTTTGAGTCTTCTTAGCGGTATCCTCATGGGTTGTACCGTCGCCCCCTGGGAATGGTGGGGCTTGGCCTGGTTCGCCCTGGCCCCCCTCTGGTGGCTGCTGGGGCGACAAACCCGCCCCGCTTGGTCCTTGGGAGCGGCTTGGGGGGCGGGATTTCATGGAACCGCCATTTTTTGGATTACCGGGGTTCATCCCATGACCTGGATGGGGGTTCCTTGGTTGGCGAGTTTGGCCATTGCGATCGCCTGTTGGCTCCTCATTGCCCTCTGGGGAGCGGTTTTAGTGGGACTTTGGGCCTACCTTCAGGCTTATCTCCAACAATGGAGTAGGGGCGAAAAATTTTTCGGTTGGGGGGCGAGGATTCTCATCGGGGTCGCCAGTTGGTGTCTCTTGGAAGTGCTGTGGCGATCGCTCCCCCTCTGGTGGTCCTCCCTCGCCTACACCCAAAGTCCCCATAATTTGCCCATCTTACATCTGGGGCAACTCTCAGGAACCACCACCATTACCGCCGTTCTGGTGGCGGTTAACGGCTGTTGGGCGGCAGCGTTTGACTCATTTGACCTATCTCGTAAAAGAGTCCGTGTCTCGGCGATTTTGGCTGGGCTGCTGGTGCTGGGACTGGCCCAGGGACTGGGGGGCTATCTCTACAGCCGTCCCCTCAACGATCGCCCCGAACAGAGTCTGAACGTCGGACTGATTCAGGGCAATATCCCCAACGAGATTAAACTCTATCCCGAAGGATTGCGGCAAGCCTTAGAAGGCTATACCCGAGGCTATGAGGAATTGAGCGAGGCCGGGGTGGATGGGGTGATGACTCCCGAGACCGCGTTACCCGTTTTGTGGCAGGGCGATCGCCTCCAATATAGTAATAGTCCTGCCGGGCATTTCTATCAAGCCATTCGCGATCGCGGCGTTCCCGTCTGGGTGGGAACCTCACGAGGAACCCCAAGCCAATACACCAACAGTCTTCTCAGCATCAGCGGCAACGGAGAGACCCTGAGTTATTACGACAAAGCGATTCTCGTCCCCCTCGGGGAATATATCCCCTTTGAATCGGTCTTAGGCAGATTTATTAGCCGTCTGTCTCCCCTACAAGCCCAGATGATAGCGGGTTCGAGGGACCAACTCCTAGAAACCCCCTTCGGCCCGGCCATTGTCAGCATTTGCTACGAATCCGCCTTCCCGCAATATCTTCAGGCCCAGGCCCAGCGAGGGGGTGAATTTTTCCTCAGTGCTGCCAACAACGCCCATTATGCCCCTTCCATGCCTCCCCAACATCACGCCCAGGACGTAATGCGGGCCATTGAACTCGATCGCTGGGCCGTCCGGGCCACCAATACCGGCTATTCCGCCTTTGTGAATCCCCATGGCGAGACCCTTTGGATTTCTGAACTGAACCAGTACGCCACCCACCAGGAGACAATTTATCGCCGTCAAGGGCAAACTCTCTATGTCCGTTGGGGAGATTGGCTAGTGTGGCTGTTGGCGATCGTTGCCATCCTCATCAACGCCGTCCCAGTCCTGGGTTCAGGCCTGTAGGGGCGAAAAATTTTTCGCCCCTACAATCTGTTCCCCGTTCCCCGTTCCCTGTTCCCTGTTCCCCGTTCCCCGTTCCCCGTTCCCCGTTCCCTGTTCCCTGTTCCCTGTTCCCTGTTCCCTATTCCCCATAACCCAGATAATCCCGAACGCGATCGCGGCCAACCTGCATCAAATCAGCCTCCAGAATCTGCTCTAAATCCCAGTGAATCGCCACACTGTCCTGTCCCCCAGAAATCAACCCCTGACTATCGGGACTAAAGGCCAGAGTCAGCACCTCCGACTCATGACCCACCAAGCTAATCACAAACTCGGCCTCAGGAGTATAGAGATCAATGCGGCCATCCACACGGCCAACCGCCAGCCAACGACCGTCAGGACTCCAATCGACTCGCGTTAGACCCTGATCTTGAGCCACCTGAACCTGTTGAAGTGCCTCCCCTTGGCGATTCTGGATGGTCAACCAGCCATCACGACTGGTACTAGCAATTCGTTGACTATCAGGACTCACCGCCAGCCCCCAAATGGCTCCCTGCTGAGTCTCAAGACTCAGCCGTGGCGTTGCCTCAAACCCAGAAAAACTCTGATTTTGATCGAATCTCAATTCCCAGAGTTTGATGACACCATCGAGACTCCCTGAGACAAAATAGGACCCATCGGGACTAAAGGCCAACTCCCAGACTTGGGCCTGATGGCCGTCGAGTTCATGGTAGAGATGATAATCCCCCAATTCATTGCGAGTCCAAATTTGTAGGGGAAAGGACACGCCACCGGAGACGAGCCAACGTCCATCAGGACTATAGGCTAACGCCATAATGCCCACCCCATCGGCTTGCCAAGAGCGAGTGGACCCCGCCGCCAAATTGACCTGAACAATCTCTCCCCCCGAGGTTCCGGCGACCAAGATTGGTTCTTGAGGATGGACCGCCATACTATAGAAACGCCGGGAACTTAACTGTTGCCACTGTTTGAGTCGTTCTCCCTGGGAGTCCCAACGCTGAACATCTAACCCCGAAACCGTCGCCAATTGTGGAGTCAGAGGCGAGGCTTGAGGAATATAGTCCGCTCCCCAGACCACATCCGCATGGCCCCGTAACACCTGGCGAAAGGGATTATCCACCCGCCAGCGGTTCAAAACTCCATCTTCCCCTAAACTCCCCACTTCCGTTCCTTCAGGACTAAAGGCCACACGTCGCAAATGGCTATCATGACCCTTTAAGCGATTGACAAGGGTTCCCTGACGAGACCAAATGAGCAGTTCTCGATCAACCCCAGCCGAGGCAAACCGCTGGCCATCGGGACTAAAGTCTACTGTGGTCACTTCCGCTTCATGATGACTGAGGGTTTTGAGTAACCCCCGCTCAGGATGCCAGAGGCGGACTCGATGATCCCCATATCCGGCCACCAATAGCTCGCCATCGGGACTGTAGGCGATCGCCAACCCCGGTGCATCCACCTCCTCAAAGCGTTGTAAGACGCTACCATCAGTTCCCCAGATGATTAAGGTTCCGTTCACCCCCAGGGAGGCGAACTGATGGCCCTGAGGATGAAAATCGACGGTTCGCGAGAAGGGTGCATCACTCTCAAGTACCTGTAATAGCTCCCGGTCTTCGACAGACCATAATCTCACCATTGGGTCTCGGCCTACGGAGACCAGTTGACGACCATCAGGACTCCAGGCCACTTCCCCCACTTCAGCCGGATGACCCTTCAACGTGGTCTTCAGGGTTCCGTCCACTGACCAAATGTAAATCGTCCCCTCAAAGGTCGCCACCGCTAAGGATTGACTGTCGGGGCTAAATTTCACGCTTTGTACGATTGAGGTATGGGGGAGAGTATGCAGAAGCATTCCATCTCGCCGCCAAATTTTAGCGGTTTGGTCAATGGCGGAGGTGGCGAAGAATTGACCGTCGGGGCTGAAATTTAACCCCAAGGCTAACTCGCTATGAGCTTGGATGCGGTGAAACTGATGATTGCCATACAAGGCTCGTTGTAAGGTTTGCTGGGTGTCTTGAGCGAGTTGTTGCTTAATCTGAGATCCTAGCAACCATAACTTTCCGAAGTTCTGTCGCGCTTGTAAGGCTTGAATGAGGGCATCGAGTTGTTGATTCGAGGCAAAACTTCCCTTGGAGGCGGCCATCATGGCCTGAATTTCACTCACCGCCGCCTGTTGATAGGCGCGGAACGTCCCAATTCCTAGGGCGATCGCCCCCACGAGGGCCACCGTTAACCCCGCCAGGAGGCGACGTTGACGACGCACACTTTGCCGTTCAACCTCCAGCCGCGCTTCGGCTTCTTCTAACCGCGCTCGCTCCAGTTTTTGCTGAATCTCCCGTTGTTCCAGGTCTTGGCTGGCGGTGAGATAGCGATAATCTAAATCCCCGAGTCCTTTTTCTTGCGTCCAGTTTAAGGCTTCTTGTAGCGCTTTTCCTCGCAACAGCCGCGATTCATCTTGATAGTTGGACTCAATCCAGGCATTGAGTAAACTGGCATAGGGGCGCAGGCGGTTCAGTTGTTCGTCAAT
>SMDP01000021.1 GCA_012911965.1 Geitlerinema sp. P-1104 | reverse complement strand
GCCGGGAACTAGCACGCATTCCCAGGTAGGAACTTTAACTCTTGCTCTGTTCGCGCAGCGTTCCGAAGGAAACGTAGCCAGTTAAGGCTTAAGCTGGTCAGCTATTCTGTTGCGGGGGGCACGAAGCCCCCGTGCTTCAGCCGGGGGTGCTGACGGGTTATCAAACGTAGGGAACCAGTCCATCGAATGTGAACCAGTGTCCCTAATCAGTTCACGGAAGGAGAAGAAATGGCAGTGTTAACGAGTTTGCCCCATGGCAATCGGTAGTTATCCTGCCATTTTGCTCCTCATGTGATCTGCCCTATCCCTTACGGGCGTTGAATCACAGTTTCCAGAACACGGCGTTTGGCGTTGGGGTCGATGCCAATCAAACGCACATATTCACCGCTATGTTCCTTCATACAAGCCTCAAGAGCCGGAACCACGTCCGTCATTTGAGAACTTTCAATGGGGGAACAGCTTTTCCAGGATTGGGTTTTGAAGCGGCGCGCTGTCGCGTGTTCCGTGCCAATGCGATACCCCTGGGCCAAGAGCGATCGCACTTGATCGAGCGTATCCCGCTCCAGTTGGCTGCTGGTGACAGCGCGACCGTTGCCATTTTTCTGAGCCTGATACTGATTGGCGCTGGCCCCAAAGCCTTTACGGCCATTGGTCGTCGGCGCTGCCTGACCATTATTTTGAGATCCCGGACGTTGAATGATGGTCTCACTCACCCGACGTTTGGCCTCGGGGTCAATACCAATGAGCTGGACATACTCACCCGCATGATCAGCGACACAGGCTTCAAGTTGATTGAGAACCTGATTCAACTGTTTCGACTCAATGGGGGCGCAGGTTTTCCAGGATTGGGTTTTGAAGCGGCGTGAGGTAGCGTGTTCTGTGCCAATGCGATAACCCTGAGATAGTAGCGATCGCACCAATTCCACCGTGTCGCCATCGAGAGACCCCTGACCGGAGACCGAGCGAGCTGCCGGCCCCTGACTGGTGACGGCGGCAACTTTCTCAACGGCCCCTTTACTGGGGGGGGTTACCCCATCAGGACGTTGCACAATCGCTTCAACTACCCGGCGTTTGGCGGCGGGGTCAATGCCAATCAGTTGAACATAATCCCCAGCGGACTCAGCCAGAATCTGGTTGAGTTCCGAGATAGCCGCTTGAGGAGAACTCGACAAGGTTCCCACCGTCAACCAGGATTGGGTTTTGAAGCGGCGAGCCGAGGCCTGTTCCACGCCAATCTGATAGCCCGATTGTAGGAGCGATCGCACCTGATCCGCCGCACTGGCATCCAAGCTGGCCCCCGCTCCCGAAGCTGCCGGGCGAGCGCCATTACCGCGACTAGCCCGATACGATGACGTCCCGGAGGAGCTGCCCCCACCAAGGTTTGGGGTTTCTCCGGGACGCTGAACAATCATTTCTGTGACACGCCGTTTCGCATCCGGGTCAATGGCGATGAGGCGCACATATTCCCCTGGATACTCTCTCAAGACCGTTTGGAGTTCCCTGAGAGCAGTATCGGCGCGAGTGCTAGATAAGGTCCCGGCCGTTAGCCAAGACTTGGTTTTAAATCGGCGGGCGTTAGCGTGTTCAATGCCGATTTTGTAGCCCTGTTGGAGCAAGCGTTTGACTTGCCCATTCACTTCATTATTTAAACTCATACTCCCTACTGACGTATCCTCAGATACAGCGATGTCCTTGCCGTCACCGTTACGATTTGCCTGAGCAGTTTGCTGTCGCGCAGAAGACTCACCCTCTAGGTTTGAGGATGAGGAGACCCCTCGCTGCAATGCGACATTCGCCTCAAGCAAGTACTGTGCGAAGTCCCGATCTACTGGTCGTACATCGGGCAGCCGATCCGCCTCGGCTTGGGTGGTAATGACCGATCCGGATGGCACATACTTTCCAGGAGGAATCTCAACATCCTGGATCAGGGTGTGCATCATCACCACCGAACCCTGACCCACCCGCGCATTAAACACCGTCGAACGAAAGCCGATGAAACAATCGTCGCCAATGTAGGCCGGACCATGGACCAAGGCTAAATGGGCAATACAACTGTTGCGACCGATCCACACCGCGTATTCACGCTGGCGATCGCCCACAACGGTGGCACCGTTAAGCCCTTGAATAATGACTCCATTTTGAATGTTCGCGTGATCGCCGATGTAAAACGGCGACTCCGCGTCAGCACGAACCGAGGTTCCTGGTGCGATCGTCGCCTGTTCGCCGACGGTGACGTCGCCGATGACATTAGCAAACGAATGCACATAGGCGGTGCGATGTATCTTGGGTTCGGCAAGCTCCCGCTGGGGGGATGGAGCCGCGCGCTTGCGGACAACCATAACGAATTTCGATCCTCAATCAACTCAATGGACCCAAACCTGTTTGGGCGTAGCCTAAACAGATCTTGGGTAAGAATGGCTAAAAACTCTAGTTCCTAGGCAGCGACCCGTTCACGATTAGTAACGATCTTTTTTGTTATAAACCTGTCGGTTTTCTAAACTCACCGTATCGATAATGCCAACGGTTAGTGCATCAATCGGACAACCCTCACGACCGGGTTCAACCCGAGCCGCACTGCCACGACTGAACAGAACCCACTCCCCAACGCCAGCACCCACGAGATCGGCCGCCACCTCGTAATCAGGGAGCAGCTCTCCCTCAGCATCCACCAGTTGCAAAACCAGGAGTTTCAACCCCCTCATCTTGTCTAACTTTTGGGTACTGACGACGGTTCCGCAGACTCTGGCAATTTGCATGATCTCTCAGGCTTAGCGGCTAATCGAGCGAGGTGAACCAATGCTCTCACGGAACTGCTCCACAGCTTCGGTGTACCGAATCGGCAGAACATACTCCAAGTTTTCATGGGGACGAGCAATGATATGCGTTGAGAGCACTTCACCCCCATTGACTCGTTTCACATTATCGGTGCCAGCGGCAATGGACGCTTGCACTTCCGAGACATCGCCCCGGACAATCACAGTAACGCGACCCGAACCAATTTTTTCGTAACCGACCAAGGTCACTCGAGCGGCCTTAACCATGGCATCAGCGGCTTCCACCACTGCCGGAAACCCGAGGGTTTCAATCATTCCTACGGCAATTGACATTGTTTTTTAACTCCTGAAATAAATCATCATCCCGACTCAGACCCTGGACTAACGGGTTGCCCCTCTAGGCGATCGTCAGCGATCGCCCGCCAACGTCCTGATTAGGCGTTCGATTAGTAAGTTCGGAACTGATCGACTTCCTCGGTGTAGCGAATCGGTAGAACATACTCCAAGTTCTCATGAGGACGAGCAATGATGTGGGTTGACAGCACCTGTCCACCATTAACTCGGTTAGCAGCATCAATTCCAGCGGAGACTGACGCTTGCACTTCCGAAACATCACCCCGGACAATCACCGTCACCCGACCTGACCCAATTTTTTCGTAACCGACCAGGGTAACCCGAGCGGCTTTTACCATCGAGTCAGCGGCTTCCACCACCGCCGGGAACCCTAGGGTTTCAACCATTCCTACCGCAATTGACATGACGAGTATCGCTCCTTGAAAAAATACGCTTGACGCGCTTGAACTGCAACTAGATGGGGCGATCGCACGCAGCGACCCCCAGTGAACGTGCCAAAACTTGGCTCGACAAACTCTCTGGCTGCCAGGATAGTTCCAGACCAAACCGCGTAGGCCCATGTCTTCCGACATGACTGTTGGCTTCTCTGCCTACGGGGTTGACCCCTGGGCTTGCCAGAAATTTCAGTCCAGCAAAATTTTGACGGGGAAGGCTAAATTATTCAATCCCAATACAAAGAGTAGGAAACTTTGGCTCCTTTGACAATATAAAGCAAGATGATATTTGCAAATCGGATAGTTTAATAAAAGTTAACTGAAGCCGTCCCCCCCGGCAAGGGGCCCTCAGTCACGAGATTCAATGGAGGGATCGCGGACTCACTGCCCTATAATTGCTGTGTTGCTTAAAATTCTCTATTGTGCGAATGCCAAGGACGACGGCCCACAGCTCGCGCCTTCGCCCCACCCTCCGCTGAGGGATTCCCTTCGGCACTCAGCCCAACTCTGAAGATGTTGTCAGACGTACTAGAACTCCCGATAAAATGAGTGGTTTTCTCCTACAGACCTGTTGGTTCGTACCGTTATACGGACTTATAGGTGCCGTCCTCACCCTCCCTTGGTCCGTAGGCATGGTTCGACGCACCGGACCCCGTCCGGCAGCGTACCTCAATCTCCTAATGACCTCGGTTGCCTTCCTTCACGGCTCCGCAGCGTACTTCCAAAGCTGGGGCCAGCCTCCCCAGCAACTGGTATTTTCCTGGCTCAATGCAGCCAATTTAGATTTATCTCTTGCCATCGAAATCTCCCCCCTCAGTCTTGGGGCCATGGAGCTGGTCACCGGTATCAGCATTATTTCTCAACTTTATGCCCTGGGCTACATGGAAAAAGACTGGTCCCTGGCCCGTTTCTTCGGGCTGATGGGCTTCTTTGAAGCCGCCCTAAGCGGCATCGCCCTCAGCGACTCCCTGCTGCTGAGTTACGGTCTCCTGGAAATGCTCACCCTGTCCACCTATCTCCTGGTGGGCTTTTGGTATGCACAGCCTCTGGTGGTCACCGCTGCCCGGGATGCCTTCCTCACCAAACGGGTCGGTGACATTCTACTCCTGATGGGGTTAGTGGCCCTATCAAGCTATGGAACCGGCCTCACCTTCAGCGAACTCGAAGCCTGGGCTGAAACCAATCCGTTACCCTTCTGGACCGCCACCTGGCTTGGCTTAGGACTCATTGCCGGTCCCATCGGCAAATGTGCCCAATTTCCCCTAAACCTGTGGCTAGATGAAGCCATGGAAGGGCCTAGCCCCGCCTCCATCATGCGGAACTCCGTCGTGGTTTCCGCTGGGGCCTATGTCTTAATTCGTCTGCAACCGGTCTTCACCCTCTCCCCAGTGGTCTCCGATGCCCTAATCATCATCGGCACCATTACCGCCATTGGTGGCTCCCTCATGTGCCTGGCTCAAATTGACCTAAAGCGGGCCCTATCCCATTCCACCAGCGCCTATATGGGGCTAGTCTTTATCGCCGTGGGGTTGGGACAAGTCGATATCGCCTTACTGCTGCTGCTGACTCATGCGATCGCCAAAGCCCTAATCTTTTCCAGCGTCGGCTCCATTATCCTCGCCACCAACAGTCAAAACATCACGGAGATGGGGGGTCTCTGGTCGCGAATGCCCGCCACCACCACCTCGTTTGTCGTCGGAGCCGCCGGGCTGGTGTCCATCCTGCCTCTGGGTACCTTCTGGACCTTCCGCCGTTGGGTGAATGGCTTTCAAGAAGTGCCTCCCGGATTAGTCTTGCTCCTGTTACTGGTTAACTTTTTAACCGCCGTGAGTCTAACTCGAGTCTTCCGCTCCGTCTTTTTGGGAGAGCATCAAGCCAAAACTCGCCGAACCCCCGAGGCCCCCTGGAGCATGGCTGTGCCGATGGTGTCCCTAATTGTGGTCACCCTACTGGTTCCCTTAATGCTGCAACATTGGCAGTTACTCCTAACCTGGGACGGCCCCTGGGCCTTCTCCAACAACCCCTTAATTCAATTTGGCAACCCCTTACTCATCGTGAGTGGGGTCCTCGGGGTCATGATTGGCAGCATGATCTCCCTAGAACGTACCAATGCTCGTTCTGGGAAGCTATCGGTGCGCTTCTGGCAAGATCTCCTGGCCTATGACTTCTACATTGACCGGGTCTACCGAGTCACCGTAGTTGCCTTTGTCTCAGGTTTTTCTCGCTTAGCCTCTAGCTTCGATCGCTATATTGTCGATGGTGCGGTCAACCTCGTCGGTTGGGTGGCCATCTTCAGCGGTCAAGCCCTCAAATATAGTATTTCCGGTCAATCCCAATCTTATGTTTTGACCATTCTGTCCGCCACGGGAATACTCGTGTTCCTGGCCCTGTGGGGACCCTGGTAAGTCCCAAATCCCCCTTGATTCCCCTATAAAAACTGTGCGTTGAACCCCCAACTTTAAAAACGACGAATGTTGAGTGCATTACTCCTGATTCCCTTAATCGCCGCCATTGTCATTTGGCTGCTACCCCAATCGCTTCCCTCGTCCCGCTTTCGTAGCATCAGCCTAGTGGTGTTGACGATTGTCCTGGGATTGAGCCTGAGCCTAGTGATCAACTTTGACCCCCAGGTGGGAGGAATGCAGTTTACCGAGCAAATCGCTTGGGTCGAGTGGCTCGGTCTGAGCTACCATCTGGGGGTCGATGGCATCTCCCTGCCCCTGATTATTCTCAACCAATTCCTGACGGCGATCGCCATCCTCAGTAGCCCCGATAAGCTCGAACGCCCAAGGCTCTACTACACCCTGATGTTAGTCCTTAACCTCAGTGTCACCGGCGCGTTCCTGTCTCTGGATTTGCTCCTGTTCTTCATTTTCTATGAACTCGAACTCATCCCTCTCTACCTCCTCATTGCCATTTGGGGAGGGGCCCGGCGCAACTACGCGGCTACGAAATTTCTCCTCTACACCGCCACCTCAGGCATCTTTATTCTGGCCGCCTTCTTAGGCTTAGTGTGGCTCACCGGTGCATCCAACTTTGACTACACCGTCTTAGCCCCCGGCGCCTTACCGATCGGCAGTCAATTGATTTTACTGACGGGGTTATTCATCGGCTTTGCCATCAAAATTCCTATTTTTCCCTTCCATACCTGGCTCCCTGATGCCCACGTCGAGGCCTCAACCTCCGTCTCGGTTCTCTTAGCCGGTGTCTTATTGAAATTGGGAACCTATGGCTTACTGCGTTTCTGCGTGGGGATGTTACCAGAAGCCTGGTCGGTCGCCGCTCCGGTGTTGGTCATTTTTGCCGTGATTAGCGTCCTCTATGGGGCCCTGACGGCAATTTCTCAGCAGGATATGAAGAAGATGGTGGCCTATTCCTCCATCGCTCATATGGGCTATATTCTCCTGGCGGCTGCGGCCGGAACCCACCTAAGTCTGTTGGCGGCGATCGCCCAATCGGTCAGCCATGGCCTGATCTCTGCCATGTTATTTCTCTTGGTTGGGGTTGTGGGCAAGAAAACGGGAACTCGGGATATCGATCAACTCTGTGGCTTACTCAACCCAGAACGAGGCTTACCCATTATCGGCAGTTTGATGATTGTCGGCGTGATGGCCAGTGCCGGTATCCCTGGAATGGTGGGATTTGTCTCGGAATTTCTGGTCTTCCGGGGTAGTTTCCCGGTCTTCCCTGTGGCGACTCTTCTCTGTTTGGTGGGAACGGGGCTAACGGCGGTCTATTTCTTGCTGATGGTGAACCGGGTCTTCTTTGGTCGTCTCTCGGATGTGGTCACCAACTTACCCCCCGTGCAATGGGGCGATCGCGTCCCCGCTTTGATCCTCACAGTCTTGTTGGTGGTGTTTGGCCTGCAACCGAACTGGCTCGTCCGTTGGAGTGATGCGGATGCGGCGCGACTGGTTCCCCCGGTGGCGATGGTACAACTCTCCTCAGCGGCCGATGCCGCCTCGTTTCCCTCAGCTAATCCCTAGTTGATCCAGCATCGCGGCCGTCTCTCAACTGTCAACTGTTAACTGCTGATTTCATGGTTAGTACTCCTCTGGCCCCCTCGAACCATCCCCTGGCTGACTATATCCATCGTCTAGAACAGGGACAGGCATTACTCAAAGACACCCCGGAGAATGTTCTGGAAGTCGTGGGGATTCTCAAAAGTTATGGTGTCGTCCTCGATGCCTACTCGAATAATCTGATTTATATTGCCCAAGAGCAGTTTTTGGTGCTGTTTCCCTTCTTTAAGTATTTCAATGGCGAGGTGAGCCTCTCGAAGCTACTGCGCTTTTGGTGGCACGATCGCATCAACTACGAGTATGCCGAATACTGTATGCGATCAATGCTCTGGCATGGGGGCAATGGGGTTGATACCTATCTCGACAGCGATGAGTTTACTCAGGCGGCCGAGGCGGCCATTCAGGCCAAGGTGCGTCATAACCCTCTCCTATCGCTTTTGCACCGTCTCTTCCCGGATTTCTTGCCGGAACAGGTGCGGATGTCTTGCTACTACAGCGCCCTGGGACAGTTCTGGCGGGTGATGAGTGATATCTTTCTGGAGTTGAGCGATCGCTATGATGCCCAGGAGATTCGCTCGATTCCCGATGTAGTTAAACATATTTTGGACGGCTTGGTGGCAGATGCCGGTCGACCGATTACCTACTCGGTGGATATTAAGGGGCAATCCTATGACCTCATGCCCAAGTCTCTGGGCCTAACCTTTCTCATGGATACGGCGGTTCCTTATGTAGAAGCGATTTTTTTCCGGGGCGCTCCCTTCCCCGGAACGGTCTCCTATAACGCCCAAGCCTTCCAAATTCCCGACGAACAGGGTGATTTTACCTATGGCGCACTCTATGCCGACCCCTTACCCATTGGCGGCGCGGGGATTCCTCCGACTCAGTTGATGCAGGATATGCGCCATTTCTTGCCCGACTATCTCCATGAGGTCTATCAGCGTGGAACCCGTCAAGAGGATGATGTTCGGGTGCAAATTTGCGCCACCTTCCAGAAATCGATGTTCTGCGTGACGACGGCGGCGATTCAAGGCTTGGCCCCCCATCCCTTGGCCACGACAGATCCCCAGCAGCAAACGGAGAATCGGGCCTATTTGGAAGATTGGATGAACCGCTTTGTGAGTTCCCGGATTCGGGAAGCCAACGCTTAGGAGTCGGGGGGGGCTTCGGCTTGAGGGAGCCAGAGGACGAAGCTACTACCGCGATCGCTCTCGAAACTAGGATTGGGATGTTGGGGAGGACTGGTAACCCAGATGTCTCCCCCCATCTGACGCACTAAATCGCGGGCGATCGCCAGTCCCAATCCGGTTCCGGGAATCTCACCCTCGGCTTGTACTCCCCGGAAACGTCGCTGAAATAGCTTGGTTTGGTCTTCTGGGGGAATCCCTACGCCACTATCGCTAATGGTGACGGCAACCCCATCCCCCAATTCAGGCTGAGATGAGGGACGAACATCCACCGCAATTTCTCCCCCGGCTGGGGTGTATTTAAGGGCATTATCAATTAAGTTACCCGCTGCTTCCACGAGGGAGCGGCGGTTTCCCTGAATGGGGGGTAGGGTGTCACAGCATTGAACCTCTAGGTTCACATGACGCTCTTGGGCGAGAGTGCTGGCGGAACTGAGGAGGGGATCTAGAATTTCTCCCAGATTGAGGGAACGGTTGTCTTCTGGGGAACCTGGCAGTAGGGGCAAGGCTGAGGGAGCCTCGGCACTAGCCGGGGAGTCTGGGTTCG
This sequence comes from Geitlerinema sp. P-1104, assembly GCA_012911965.1. GTDB lineage: Bacteria > Cyanobacteriota > Cyanobacteriia > Cyanobacteriales > Geitlerinemataceae > Sodalinema. Next base: position 24,433 of record SMDP01000021.1, on the reverse strand, counting down.
GCGGGTCCCCATCGGAAGCTTGAGGGAGCAAAAAGGGATCGGCATCGATCGCCCCTCGGAAGTCTTGGAAGAGATCCTGAAGTCGGTGACTCTCTCGGAGAATGCTATCGGCGTAGGAACGGCGGGGGTCATCACTGGGGAGTTGTTTCACCAGTAGCTTGCCGAAAATTTGCAAGGCGGTTAGGGGATTGCGAAACTGATGCAACCAATCATGTAACAGGTCATGTTGTTGGATTTGCAGTTGTTTTTGCTGACGGTAACTGCGTTCGGTCCATTGCTGTCGCTGTTCCATGATGCAGGCGATCGCCATGGTATGGGCAATCTGTTCGACTAAGCTGCGATCGCCCTCGCTCCAGGGTTTGTCCGCCCGCGCCGTCACCAACAGACCCACGGCGATGTTGTCGTGCATGATGGGCATCACCAGTTGGTAGCTTTGCGGGTCTTCCTCGTCCTCGATGGGCAGTTCTTCATCTGGGCTGGGGTCTTCCTCCTGCTGGGGCAGTAGATGCCCAACGGAGGAGAGAATGACGGTATCGGGTCTGTTGGGTTCGGCAGACCGTAATTGAATCTGGGGGGCGCGAGAGTGGCGATCGCTGCGCACCGAGACTTCATCCCAAGCCACACGACGATCGGGCTTAGCAATGGCGGGAACCAGTTTATGGTCATTTCCCCCGAGGAAGGTCTCGGCGAGATAGACCACCACCGGGGATGCTCCCAAGGTATTCTCCAATAGTGCCACCTGTTCCTGGCACAACAACATCAATTCGGAACTCATGGGTTTTCCTTGGTATCGCATTTCGACCGTTATCCCAAGGTTGAGACAGCCGCTGAGTCCCCCAAGACATCAGCCTCAACCCTGACTCTCTTCCCCCAAAACAGCACTTTCCTGAGACATTTGTTAACTTTTGTTACGGACTAGATCGGGGTAAGAATGCCTGAAGGTATTTCTGTACGGTGAATAGGCGCTTAAAAATAACTTATAGAACTTGGGCAAAGGAGTTGAAAATCTTGTCAAAATCTGATATATTTTGCTCGGTTTTGGTAGCTATCACTACAACCCGTCGGCAAACAGAGGAGGTAATACACCTTGGCAAGAAGACGCAAGAGAAAGAGCCGTCGCCGTCAAGAAGGACGAAGAATCTTAGAACACGTGCCTCAGTATAGTATTGAGAGCGGTCAAGATAAACCCGTCACGGCTGCACGTAAGTATATCAAATCTGAGCAAATTGCGCCCCCGGCACTACTTTTAGTCAAGCGCAACGAGCATACGACCGATCGCTACTTCTGGGCAGAGAAAGGTCTGTTTGGCGCGCAATACGTCGAAGAGAACCATTTTCTGTTTCCGAGTTTGCGGTTAGTGATTGAACAGCAGGAGAAAATCCAGGCTGCAACAGCGAGTTCCTAAGCTAGTCTAGGGGAGACTGTAGCAACGTCCCCCTGACGATTCGCTGGCGTAACTCGCTCTCTGGAGATTACTCGGCCATTGACGTCGGCTGCAAGTCTGGCATAGCTCGTTGTAGGGCCGCCAGCTCGTCCCGATGTCCAACGATTGTAGCAAGACTTCCCTCGGCATTCCGCATGGGGGAAGTTTTTTCCTCGTCTTTCACCGTCACCAACACCTGTTCTCGGCGGTTGGCCCGTTGCCAATAGAAGACTCCTGCTAAGGGGGAGAGGAACACGAGCGCGATAATTCCCTGTGATAGACGGGGAATGAGCGTGGCCAGCACTAAGGCGACGCAGAGAAAACCAATGGCCGCCAAAAAACTGAGGAAAATCGCCAGAAACCAACTGGCGCGGACTTTCCCTTCAAAGGTGACGCAGTTCTGTTCAGGGTCAAATCCTGCAACTCGATAGCTGCGCTCACATAAATAGTCTTTTAACTGACGTGAGAGGGACTCTGGGGGGCGATCGCTGGCCAAGGAGAGGACTTCCGTGCGGTCTTTCACCGAAGCACGAATGAAGAAAAATAGCCCAACGGCCATCAAGAGAGTGGGAACGGCGATCGAGTTTAAGGAAACGGTATCCATTGAGGCTGACCTAGACTTTACATAATTTTACAATCTGGCGGCTCTCCCTGCCAGTGGATTCTGCCGATTGGGTTTGGGGCATTGGGGACATAGAATACAATGTAGGGTAAGGGTCTTCATTTCGACTCCCGAGTGTTAGGGGGGCCAGTATCCGGCTTACCCAAAAGACCACCTAGTCCATCCACCTTGGTCACCGACTATGGCATTCTAGGGGGCAATTCTGAACCACTCACCTGCATAACACCCATGGAGTTATCCGCCATGTCAACTCCCATTATCCTAGTCCAACCGACCTTAGCTCAGGCTCCCCCTGAACCGGGAGCGGCTGACGGTTCCTCTCCTCCCATTCTTTGGATGGGGGTTTCGGGGTTGCTGTTGGTGAGTACGATCGCCGCCGGGTTTGCCTACAAAAGCACCAAGGACAAACTAGGTAAAAAACTGCGCACCGAAGAATTTAAGAACCGAGAGCTTCATAAAAAATATAAGCGGGCCATCGACACCATCAGCAAGATGGAACGTAACCCCGACTTAATCCACTCCCGAGAGTTCAACCTTGACTATCTGCGGATGCGGATGGAAGAAGAAACCTTCCACTTCGGCATTGTCAACCAAATTAAGGTCAAGGTTAAGAGTAAAATTTCCGTAGCCCTGCGCCCGAGTGCTGAAAACCGAGGCACAGGGCGACAGGTGAACGAGACCTTTGATGTGGAATACGAAACCGGCAGCGGTGCCAACATCAAAAAACGGGTCTTGTTCCGGATTCAGATTAAACTCACCAAACTGCCAACCCAGCCAACCAGTGCCACTATCAGCCAAATTATTGACTGTATTGAGACCTATCTAAGCCCCGCCGGAGACAACGACACCTGGCAACCCGCGTTACAGGGTCGTGTGGCTTATATCCACTGGGATCAGACCGCTAAACCCACCCCCCTGTTGGTTCTCGAACAGAGTAACGAGGGTGTTAACGTCACCTTCCGCACCACTCGCAGTAATGCAGCCGGGGGTGCGCCGACGAGTTCCGCACCCCGTACCGGGACACCGGCCGCAGGACAAGCACGGACTCGTCCCACCACCACTCGTCCCAAAACATCCCGTCCTAGTACCCGTCCCACGACCACTCGCCCCACGACTACTCGGCCTAACCGGGGCAGTTCGGGGTCATCAAAAACTCGGCGTTCGAGCCGGAGTACTCGCCCATCTTAAGGGTCAACGTACAGGGTCTTACTCTCAAAGGGCAAGGGATATGCCCCTGCCCTTTAAGGTCAGGCCCAGGAGAGATAGGGAAGCTGACTGGCTCGGTCACGAACCGCATCGATTTGCGTAACCAACTGACCACAACTATCCCAGAGTCCGTCCATGAAACTTTGACGGGCCCCTTCGGGCATGGAGACGTTGATTGTTAATTCATCACTGCCCTGGATTTGCATCGTCCCTAAATCCAAGGTTAGGGTCAATTGGGGGGTGTTCGCGATCGCCGTTTGCAGAGATTTAACATCCTCGCTCTGGGCGGTCACACAGGGAACCCCCATGGCAACACAGTTGCCGAAGAAGATTTCCGCGAAACTTTCCCCCACTAGGGCCTGAATCCCCCAGCGATTAATAGCTTGGGGGGCGTGTTCACGACTCGAACCACAGCCAAAGTTGGCATTCACCACGAGAAGACTCGCGCCCTGATAGACCTCTTGGTCAAAGGAATGTTCTCCGTTCATTTGACGGCGATCATCTTCAAAGGCATGGTCACCCAATCCGTCGAAGGTGACGCAGCGGAGGAAACGAGCGGGAATAATGCGATCAGTGTCGATGTCGTCACCGGTTAGGGGAATCCCGCGTCCAGAAATTTGTTTAACTTGAGTCATGGTTTAGGAAACAGGCAGTAGGCAGCTTTGCTGTAGGGGGGGGAGGGGAGAATCCACACCTTACCCCCATCGTGGAGGGAAGAAATTAGGGGATTGCCTTAGTCAATCCAGTTGCGGACATCAGCTACGGTGCCGTGGATGGCAGCGGCGACGACCATGGCCGGACTCATTAGGAGGGTGCGACCGGATGAGGAGCCTTGACGACCTTTGAAGTTGCGGTTGGAGGAGGAGGCGCTGATCTGATCTCCCTGTAACTTGTCGGGGTTCATGGCTAAACACATCGAACAGCCGGCATTGCGCCATTCAAACCCTGCCTCTGTGAAGACTTTATCAAGGCCTTCGGCTTCGGCTTGGCGTTTGACTTCTTCCGAACCCGGCACCACGAAGGCTTTAATGCCATTGGCGACTTTACGACCTTGGGCAAACTTAGCCGCTTCCCGTAGGTCACTGAGGCGGCCATTGGTACAACTGCCGATGAAGCAAACATCTACTTTGGTTCCCTGGATGGGTTGTCCGGGGGACAGCTGCATGTATTGATAGGCTTCTTGGGCGATCGCGCGATCGCCCTGAGGTAGACTCTCAGGAGTGGGAATCGCCTCATCCACGCCAATTCCTTGACCTGGGGTAATGCCCCAAGTAATGGTGGGGGGAATATCCTCGGCTTGGAAGACGACCACATCATCATACTCAGCATCCGCGTCACTGCGGATAGTGTTCCACCAGGTTACTGCTTGCTCCCACTGTTCTCCCTTGGGGGCAAACTCCCGGCCTTGGATATAGTCATAGGTGGTTTGGTCGGGGTTGACATAACCACAGCGAGCGCCTCCTTCGATGGACATATTGCAAACGGTCATCCGTTCTTCCATCGTCATCTGCTCAAAGGTCGTCCCGGCATATTCATAGGCATAACCGACTCCCCCTTTCACCCCGAGTTTGCGGATAATGTGGAGAATCACATCTTTAGCGTAGACCCCAGGACGCAGTTGACCATTGACTTCAATGCGACGCACCTTAAGTTTGTTCATGGCCAAGGTTTGGGAAGCCAGTACATCGCGAACTTGGCTGGTGCCAATCCCGAAGGCGATCGCCCCAAACGCGCCGTGAGTGGAGGTGTGACTATCCCCGCAAGCGATGGTCATTCCCGGCTGAGTTAGTCCTTGTTCGGGAGCGATGACATGGACAATTCCCTGACGACCGGACCCAACATTATTGAAGCGAATCCCATATTGCTTACAGTTGTCCTCAAGGGCTTGAATCATCTCTTCAGCCAGGACATCGCTAAAGGGACGGGCCTGGTTTTCGGTGGGGACGATGTGATCCACCGTCGCTAGAGTTCGTTCAGGAAACGGAACCGTTAAGTCCCGTTCCCGCAACATCGCGAACGCTTGCGGGCTGGTGACTTCGTGAATCAGATGTAGCCCGATAAATAGTTGTGTTTGTCCTGACGGCAACGTCCCGACACGGTGGGTTTGCCAGACTTTATCGAATAGTGTTCCCTTACTCATTACGGGCAGCGTTTTTGTGGTAGGCGTAGTCTTGTATTTTATCGCACATCCCGGTGCAATTGACGGTCAAAAATCCCCCGACTGACGAGCAGAATCGGGGGAGGCCGAAGTGTTAAGGGGTTAGAGTTCTGGGGCTGAGATGACGGTAGCTACCGTGGGAACCTCTGTGGTTGCCGATTGTAAAACCGGGGACTTGGTGACGGCATCATTGGCCAAGGTAAACAGAGGATTCGAGAGAATTCCAGCGACCGAGGTAAAGATTAAGGCCACGACCAATCCCACCTGTAGCGGCCGCATTCCTCGCAAATTCCAGCGAATCTCAGGATAATCGCGAACGACATCGGACATTTCCTGGGGTTCTTTGACCACCATCATCTTGACGACGCGAATGTAGTAGTAAATCGAGACCACACTGGTGACTAATCCTAGAAGCACCAGGCCATAGAGTCCGGCTTGCCAACCGGCCCAGAAGAGATAGATTTTGCCAAAGAAACCGGCTAAGGGGGGAATCCCACCGAGGGATAACAGACAGATACTTAAGCCGAGGGTGAGTAGGGGATCTTTCTGGTAGAGTCCAGCATATTCACTAATGCGATCGGTTCCCGTCCGTAAGGAGAAGAGAATGACACAGGTGAAGGCTCCCAGGTTCATAAACAGGTAAACCATGAGATAGAACATCATACTGGCATAGCCAGCATCCGTTCCCGCCAGCAGGCCAATGGTGACGAATCCAGCTTGGGCGATGGAGGAGTAGGCCAACATCCGTTTCATGCTGGTTTGGGCCAAGGCCACGACATTTCCCAGAACCATACTGAGGATGGCCAGGGCGGTAAAGACAAAATGCCACTGATCGGTCATGGAGCCAAAGGCGGTCACCAGTAGGCGAATGGCGATCGCAAATCCAGCGGCTTTGGAGCCAACCGATAGGAAGGCCACGACAGGGGTGGGAGAGCCTTCATAAACATCAGGGGTCCATTGGTGGAAGGGAACTGCCGAAATTTTGAAGGCGATCCCCGTAATGGTGAAGACGAGGGCGATCGCCAAGCCAATGGCCTGAGAATCTGGGCTATTGGCGATGCTGACGGCAATTTCATCTAGTTGAGTTTGTCCACCCGAGAGTCCGTAGAGGAGGGAGATCCCATAGAGGAAGACTGCCGAACTCGACGCACCAATCAACAAGTATTTTAAGGCCGCCTCATTGGAGCGAGTATCCCGTTTCATATACCCGGTCAGTAGGTAGGAGGAGATACTGAGGGTTTCGAGGGCCACAAACACCGTGACCAGTTCGTTGGCCCCGGCCAGAAACATCCCTCCGAGGGTCGCGGTCATCAAAATGGCGATAAACTCCGCTAGGGAGGTTCCACTTTGCTCGACATAGCGGACGGACATCAACAGCGTGACAGCCGTAGACAGGGCAATAATGCCCCGAAAGATCAAACTCAAGGGGTCACTGTTGAAGCCCCCTAAAAACCCAAGGGGCATGGGGTTATCCCATTGCAGGGTCAGAGCAGCCACCGCCGCTAACAGTCCGACAATCGCCACATAAGGCGTCCATTTAGCGGACTTGCGGCCGCTGATGAGATCAAAAATGAGGACGAGCAGGAGGGTTGTCAGAACGATGCCCTCTGGCAAAATCGTCTCAGCATTGAGCTGAGAGGCAAGGTTGGCAACATCCATAGACGTTTTAAGATTAAGGTTTATTAACAGTATCGTCCCACACTGACCGGAAAGTTAACAGTCTGGGAGCCTTTAGGGGTATCTCTGGGTCAGCGATGGAGACCCGGTGACCGTATCACTGAGAGAGACTCCCGGTTGATTGTATCTCAGGCAACCGCTAACAGGGAATGGGTATTTGGGGCGATCGCCCTAAGGATAGGCTCTAATGGGGGCCATAATCCATGCCAAGATAGCAAAGTATCCCCGACCATTTTGATGGATGACCCTCATGGACTGGACGATTCTCCTGCATAGGCAACAATTAGACTTTATAAGACGCTTGCAAGAACAACGTCAGAGTCCAAGTTCTTCCTTACTGTTGAATCATGGCCATCCAGGGGTTTGGTCAGAACAGGTGACGGTTTCTGGCGATCGCCTCAGTCAGATTCGCCTTCAATGTCGTCACCGCATCCTCAAATCAGATCCGGCGATATCCGTTAGTCAGTTGTGGCAGCAATATCTACTCGAAGGATTAGCTAACACAGCCGTCACCCTGATGTGGTCGCAGCAACTCAATCCCGTTGAGGAGACCCCCAATCATTTTTACTGGCGCGAGGAAGGTTCAGACTCTGTCGTCTCAGTGCCACGAGTTCAGGTGCTGGCGGTGTCGGGGCCAGGGACCTCTGACTTAATCTGTCCCGAGGAGGCTCAAACCAGCGATATCCTGATTTGGGTGGCGGTTGAAGAGTCTCTCGACGATGCCTATCAGGACTATAACCCGATTATTTTGGGCTTTTTGCCCAGCAATCGCCTGCCCCATGAGCGTCCACTCAACGTAGAACACCTCTGGTATGGGGGAGGATTAGAGGGCTATATGCAGCTGCTGGCCCGACCCCAGCCACCCCGTTCCCTCAATACCTGGCTCCGTTCGCTGATGGGCAGTTCCAACTATACCTATCCCATCGCGATCGCCGCCAACGGTAAAACTCTCGCCACCACCAGTTATGACGGCCGCCTGCAACTTTGGGGATTCGAGGAGAGTCAACTGCAAACAGTTCTAGGGGGTCGTAGTTGGTCCAGCACCCCTTCCAACTTAGACTCAGAGGGGCAAACCCTATCAACGCGAGATGCCGACAGCATTTATCGCACCTGTGACGCCGCCAATGGGCAACTGCTGCGATCCTTACCGGGATTGCCCAGTGGGATCACGACCATTTTGCTAGATGCCTGCGGGACTTGGCTGATTTGTGGAGGACAAGAAGGGACCATTGCCATTTGGCAGGTTGAGACGGGGCAGAAACAGCAGTCCCTTCGCGGCCATGATGGTGCTGTGCGTTTTTTAGCCATTTCCGCCGCCGGCAACGCCTTTGCGAGTACCAGCACCGATCGCCGCCTTCGCGTTTGGCGATGGCAAGACCATCAAGCCAGCCTAGTCTTCTCCAAGGTTCGAGAGGGTATCTCCAGCATCACCCTATCCCCTGACGGCTCTCAAGTCGGCTGTGGCTTGCAAAATGGACAGGTGGAGGTTTGGGATGTGGCCAGTGGTGAGCGTTGCTATCATCTCAACGCCCATTCCGGGCCCGTGCGATCGCTAGCTATCAGTGACGATGGCACATCCCTAGCCAGCAGTAGCCTGGAACGAACCTTAAAACTTTGGAAAACCGAGACTGGACATCTAGAGGGATTACGCACGGGACAAACTGACCCTCTGATTTCCCTATTACCCCACGGCGATGGCTCTTGGATTGAGTTAAATCTGCTTCAAGGGGATCCCCCGAACTGGACAAACTGTCAATAAGACCAACGATAGAGCTGCTGCAGACCGCTCAGCCCTATAATTGAAAGTCGAAGCCAGAAATTTTCAGCGAATGACCAGCCAGGAGACCCTTAACGATCTGCCCGCTACCGCCATCCGAGTTTTGATTTCTGGGCGAGTTCAAGGGGTTGGCTTCCGGTACTCGACACAACAGAAAGCCCAAGAACTAGGGATTTTCGGATGGGTTCGCAACCGCCGCAATGGTGCGGTTGAAGCCGTGTTTCAAGGGACGCCAACTTCCGTTCAAACTGCCGTCGCCTGGTGTCATCACGGACCACCGACGGCAGAGGTAACTCATGTCGAGACCTTCCGGGAAGCCACCCAGGATTTAGTCCAATTTGATATCCGGCCGACCACTTGAGCCTCCCCATCCCATCACCATAACGACGCAACTGAGTCAGCCCCTGAGCCGAGAGTCAACCTAAGGCAGCGAGTTGATCTGACATTTGGACATCTGTCAACCCCCCACTGTGCGACTTTTGAATCTTCCATTAGGCTAGAAGAGGAGGTGAGATCAGCGGTCTATCCTATGACCTCACTCCTGGCCCCGATGTACCTGTCATCACCGTTCTTCTACCGCCCTTATCGCTCATGGCTTCCCTTGCGCGTAAAAATCTCCTTGAGGATATCCCTCGCTTCCTGATTGCTCAAGCGGGCATCGTCTTTGCGGTCACCCTTGTGACTGTGCAGATGGGGATTTTTCGCGGATTTCTCAAATCAACGGCCTTAATTCCCGAAGAGTCTCAGGCGGATATTTGGATCTCCTCTGAGGAGATGGTCTATTTCGAGTTAACGCCATCGCTTCCCGTGGAACTGCTCTTTCAAGCTCGGGAGGTGGAGGGAGTTGCCTTAGCTGAACCCCTACTCTTACCCCCAGGACAATGGAACGGGCCGGGCGGAACCATCGCCCCCCTGCGTTTAATTGGCTTCGATCCCGGCGGAGAACTCTTTACCCCTTGGAACCTCACCGAGGGGAGTCTCGCACAACTGCAAACTCCCTACACGATTATTGTTGACGACTCCCAGCTTGACGCATTGAACTTGCCGGGACTTGGCGGTCGCGGAACCATCAATTCCTTACCCGCTGAGGTGGTGGGTATTACCGAAGGAACCCAATCGATCGCCTCTAGCGTATTTGTTTTTACATCCCTCGAAACCGCTAACACCTATGCTACTACGGGAATCGGCACGTCGGTGAATTGTCAGGTTGATGGAGATGGCAACATGGCCTGTACGAACACCTATCAGCGGGAGCCTAGAACGTCCCCTGAACCGAGCGATGCACCTCCGGCACCTTCCCCCCTAAGGCGTTCGGATGCCTTAACCCATATTCTCATTCGGGCTGAGGCGGGTGAAGATTTGCAGGTGTTAAAACAACGGCTGAATGAGTCTCTCCCGGGAACTCAAGCCTTCACCAGTCAGGAATTGGCCCAACGCACCCGCGATTACTGGCAAAATCGCACGGGGATCGGCTTTGTGTTAGGCTTTGGGGCTGGATTGGGGGTTGTGGTGGGAATTGCCATTGTGGGGCAAATTCTCTATTCCTCGGTCTCTGATCGCCTGAAGGAGTTTGGCACGTTAAAGGCTATGGGAGCCTCGGACTGGGTGCTTTATCGAGTCATTATCGAACAAGCACTCTGGATGGCGGTGTTGGGCTATCTGCCGGGCATGGCTCTGTGTCTGGGGTTGTCCCAATGGGTGAGTTCAAGTATGGGCATCATCATCTTGATTACGCCCGCCTCGGCAGCAGGGATTTTCCTGTTGACGACAGTGATGTGTGTTGGCTCGGGCTTTTTTGCGATTCAGAAGGTCACGCGGGTGGATCCAGCCATTGTTTTTAAAGCTTAGACACAATTTTGGCGGGATCGCTTGAAATATCTAGAAAATCGTTTAATGATGAAGCTACTTTTCTGGGTTCCGCTTTTTGATATCCCTCAATCAACTCGGGGATAGCTCACACCGCAACTTGTATTTCGCCTAGAAGTTTGTATTTATGATTGTCTCCCCTTTTAAACTCCCGGTGTCTACTCAGCGTTCGACTCAGGATCCCTGTCCCAGATCGCCTTTGGTCAACTCACTTCCCGAAGGCCGGATGGCGATCGCCGCGACGGGCGTCGAAATGTCGTACCTTGCGGGTCATAAGCGGATTCAGATTCTCAAACAGGTGGATCTCACCATTGAGCGGGGTCAGGTGCAATTGCTCATGGGACCGTCTGGCTCAGGGAAAACGACCCTGTTATCGATTCTAGCGGGACTGTTAGCCCCGACGGCGGGTTCGGTATGTCTGCTGGGAGAGGAGATTACGCAAATGTCCCGGCAACAATTGTCTCAGTTTCGCTTAAATCGCTTGGGCTTTATCTTTCAAGGCTTTAATCTCTTCCCGGCTCTGACGGCGGCGGAAAATGTGGAGGTGGCTCTCAATCTCAAGGGGATTCGTGGACGCCAGGCCCGTCAGTCGGCTCAGGAGATGCTGGAACGGGTGGGTTTGGGGGATAAGGGTCAAAATCGCCCCCGGGACTTGTCTGGGGGGCAAAAACAACGGGTGGCGATCGCCCGGGCGTTGGTGACGCAACCGGAGATTGTCATGGCGGATGAACCGACGGCGGCGTTGGATTCTAAGAGCGGTCATGCGGTGATGGAGTTGTTGCGTCGCTTGGCGATTGATGATGATGTGACGGTGTTAATGGTGACTCATGATCCCCGAATTCTGGATGTGGCGGATTCGGTGACCTATTTGGAGGATGGGGAGATTCGGGAGAAGTAGGAGGGGAAGGCAGTAGGGGGGAGGGAACAGGGAACAGGGAACAGGCAATAGAGAAAAGACGTAGGGGCGAACCCTTGTGGTCGCCCTAGGCAGTAGGGGAACCAGGTAGGGGCGAACCCTTGTGGTCGCCCGAGGACACGGAGGACGGGAGGAGAGAGGGGAACCCGAGGATAGGTGGTGTTGGCCTATTCTCGGGTTTTGCTGGTGTTAGGGGTTGGCTAGGATGCAGCCGGAACGGGGGGGGAGTTCAAAGGAGATGGTGGTTCCTTGGCTGGTTAGACTTTGGGCGGTGGAGCGATCGCCATATTTTAATTCTAGGGATTTGGGATTGGGGGATAGGGGTTCTAGGGTGAGTTGTTCGGGCTGTTCTCCGGCGTTGATGGCGATGATGACATCTTCGGCGTCGGCGAGGGTCCGTACAAAGGCGTAGAGGCTATCCTGGGCGAGTAAAATCTCGTAGTTGCCGGTTCTTAGGGCTGGATATTGATGGCGCAGGGCGATGAGCTGTTGATACATGTGATAGATCTCCGGGTTCCACTCGGAGGACTCGGGGAAGGTTTTGCGACATTCGGGATCGTGACCGCCATTGAGGCCGACTTCGTCGCCGTAGTAGATGCAGGGAGCGCCGGGGAAGGTCATTTTGAGTAGGGCGGCTAGTTTGAAGCTGGGGATATCTTCGCTGGCGAGGGTGACCATGCGCGGGGTATCGTGACTGTCGAGTAGGTTCAGTTGCACGAGTTGAATCTCCCAGGGGTAGAGTTTGAGGAGATCTTGCATTTTTTGCCCGTAGTCTTCGGCGCTGAGGGCGGGGTAGGGGTCATAATCATGAAACTCTACCAGTTCTCGGACGACGCGATCGCCGGCAACGTAGGCGATGGTGGGGCCGGTAAATTCGTAGTTCATGACGGCGTCAAATTGACGTCCGTCGAGCCATTGGGCGGCATCTTTCCAGACTTCTCCGACGATATAGGCGTCGGGGTTGAGGGCTTTGATGCGATCGCGAAATTCTACCCAGAAGCCGGGGGTTTTGACTTCAAAGGGAACGTCTAAGCGCCAGCCGTCGATCCCTTGGCGAATCCAATGTTCACCCACTTGCATGATATATTCCCGGACTTCGGGGTTATCGTGGTTGAATTGGGGTAAGGCGCGATTGCCTACCCAACTGACGTAATTGGCGGGCTGATCGCCGTCATAGGCGCTCAGGGGCCATTTTTCGATGCGGAACCAGTCGAGCCAGGGGGAGTAGGGCCCGTTTTCTAGGATATCGTTGAAAAAGTAGAAGCCCCGACTGGCGTGGTTAAAGACGCCATCGATGACGACTTTGATGTCTCGGGCGTGAGCGCGATCGAGTAGGGCCTCGAAGGCTTCGTTTCCCCCCAGGATGGGGTCGATTTGATAGTAGTCGTGGGTGTGGTAACGGTGGTTACAGGCGGATTGGAAGATGGGGGTTAGGTAAATTGCCGTGATTCCTAAGTCTTGGAGATAGTCTAGTTTTTCAATGACACCCCAGAGGTTACCGCCTTTATAGCCTTGGGGCGTGGGGGGGGAAGTCCAGGGTTCAAACTTCGTGACGTTTGGGTTGTAGCTGCTGCTGGGTGGATCGGCTTTGGCGAAGCGATCGGGAAAGATTTGATAGAATACGGCGTGCTTAACCCAATCTGGGGTTTGTACTTGCATGAGTTTTTTGTACGATCTGCTAGGGCCATCTTACCGGTCTGTTTTCTCTCGTCCTATTTTGAGGCTCCTTTTGGGGCGATCGCTGGCGAACATCGCGGCGGTTCTGGGTGGGTTTGTCATGGGCCTAATGTTAATGTTAGTCTCGCCCACCGCACTGGCTGAGGGGATAGACCCCCCATTGTTGACCCAGGCGATGTTACAGCAACGACTAGAGAAGGTGAAACTGGATCAGGGCCAGCCGCTGATTGATTTAAGCGATGTCACGATTGATTTACGTGGGAGTTCGTTGGCAGAGACGGGAGAACCCTTTGCAGATTACTTTTATAGGCAGTTACGCCCCTATCTCAATCGTCCCTCGTTACAACCGCGACTCGATTTAAGAGGGTCAGAGATTCGTGGGACATTTAGGATTCAACCTCTGAGTTTGAATGTGCCTTTGTATGGACAACAGTTATCGTTGTTGTTGTCGAATAATGAACGCAAACAACTAGAGCGCGATCGCCGTCGTCGTTCTCAGTTACAGCAGTTGTCGAGTAACCTGATTTCGACCTCTCGGGATAGCTCTCGCTCGAATTTTCAAGTCCGTTTATTCCGGGGTAAGCTCTTATTACAAGAAACTCATTTTTTGGACAATGTGGATTGGAGTAATACCTTTTTTCTTGGGGGAATTGAGGGACGAGGAGCAGTCTTTCGGGGTGAAGTGCAGGCAGCGGAGTCTCGATTTAGCCAAGTTTTTAATTTAACTCAAGCCCAATTCTTACAGCCAGCCCGCTTTCATAACAGCATCTTTTTTACAACGGTTGTTTTGAATCGAGTTCAATTCCAAGGAGATATTGATTTTACAGGAGCCATATTTGAGGGGGGTGCAAATTTTAGAAGTAGTCAACTTAAAACTTTTTCTAATTTTGCAGGCAGTAAATTTATGGAAACTGCTGATTTTTCTGAGACGACTTGGCGCGATCGCGGTGATTTTTCTAAAGCCAAATTTGTGCAAGTTCTCTATTTCACAAATGCGATGATTTTAGATAGCCTTAGTTTTCGGGAGGCACAGTTTCTTAAATCCGTTAATTTTCGGGAAGGAAGTTTTCAGAAATTGTTAGACTTCAGTGATGCTCAGTTCACCTCGGAGGCATATTTAAATATCTCTAACTTAACCTTTGACGCTAATGAATCTCAACTAATTGGCAACCCCGGAAAAATTGGACAGGTGTTGTCAATTCCCACCTTGCAAGGAAATGAAAATTTGTTAATCAATCTGGTGCGTAATTTCCGTGAGTTAGAGCAGATTGAAGATGCCAATCAGGTTAATTATAAGCGTATTATTTTAGTGCAGCGGGACTTGTTCAAACGAGTATTTGCCAGCAACTTAAATACCGCATCCCGAGAGACGTTGCGACAAATTGGCTTTTCTCAGGCTCAGATTCAGGAAGTATTGCAGCATCGTCAAGAACAGTTATTTTCGAGTTTAAGTGAAATGCTAAGTTTGGAGACGGTGTCCTTGAATACCTATACCCAGGTGCGTGATCGCCTCATTGCCGTCCCACCCATAACCTGGAAATCGCGGCTTTATTTGGGATTAAAATTAGTATTTATTACCCTATTATTGGCGCTGAGTCGCTATGGAACCAGTTTTGCTTTGGTGTTTGGCATTGGAGCGATCGCCATTGCCTATTTTGCAAGCCTCTTTTGGTTTATTGATCGCTATCGTCGTCTGCGCCCTCAACGGATTCTCCCAACGGTTTATGAGAGTTTATGTATGCTGGTGACAACGGGAGTTTTTGTGAGTATTGGGGTGATTGATATTGTCCAGAGTTCCCCCCAGCCGGGGTTAACGTTAGCCTGTTTGGGGGTAGTGATGCTTCCGATTCCGGGACTGTTGACGCTGCGGATATATCAGCAAGGACGTTATCATGATTTGATGGATGTCTCTTATTTTGTTGAGGATGGGGCCTTTCGGGAGTTGCGGTTGATGATTAGTCGGTTGCCGATTATGCCTCGCTTTCCCTTTTTCCGCGATCGCTTTGAACCGATTTTATGCGATCGCCGTTGGGGCTGGTTGAATTATTATGATTTTAGTCTCAATAATTTACTGAAGTTTGGCTTTAATGATATTCGCTTGCGCGATCGGCAAATGCCGGGGTTGATTGCGGCGTTGGCGTGGTATCAGTGGAGTTTAGGGATTCTCTATATTAGTTTGTTGTTTTGGACGTTGTCCCGGACGATTCCGGGGTTGAATCTGTTTTTGTATTTTTAGGGAAGAACCACGTAGGGGCAATCCCTTGTGGTTGCCCGAAATCCCTTGTGGTTGCCCGAAATCCCTTGTGGTTGCCCGAAATCCCTTGTGGTTGCCCGAGGACAGGGAGGAAGAGGGAGGATGAGGGGAGGTTAGTGTGAGAAAATGGATGCGGGTTTGGAGTTAGGATTTAGGGAATGGAACGGGTTTTAGTTTGGCATCGTCATAATCTGCGGTTACACGATCGCCCGGATCTTCGGCGGGTTCTGGCAGCGGGGGGAGAGGTGATTCCCTTCTACTGTTTTGATTCTCGTGAGTTTGCTAAAACGGCGTTTGGGTTTGCCAAGACGGGGGCCTATCGGAGTCAGTTTTTGCGGGAAGCAGTGGCGGATTTGCGGCAAAATTTGCGTCAGCTAGGCAGTGATTTAGTGATTCGTCAGGGAAAACCGGAGGAGGTGATTCCGAAGTTGGTTCGGGAGTTGACGATTCATCGGGTGATCTGTGAGGAGGAGGTGACGACGGAGGAACGGCGGGTGGAAGAGGCGGTAGAGATGCAACTCGGGGGAGTTCCCCTGGAGAAAGAATGGGGGATGACGCTGTATCACCCCAGTCAGCTACCGTTTTCCATTGCTGAACTTCCAGATGTGTTTACTCGTTTCCGCAAGGCGGTTGAGAAATCCGCTGAGGTGACGCCGCCACTTCCTCCTCTGAGGGAGATATCACCCCTTCCGGATGTGGCGGTGGGGGAACTTCCGACGTTGGATGAGTTGGGGGTTGAATCGCCGCTGCTGGATGAACGGGGAGTTTTGAGGTTTCGGGGGGGTGAGTCGGCGGGGTTGCAACGGTTGCAAGACTATGTCTGGAAGCGGGATTGTTTGCAACACTATAAGTTGACTCGGAATGGGATGTTAGGGGTGGATTATTCCTCGAAGTTTTCGCCCTGGTTGGCGTTGGGATGTCTGTCACCCCGTTGGATTGTGGCGGAGGTACGGCGTTATGAGGCGGAACGGGTGGCCAATGATTCGACGTATTGGTTGGTGTTTGAGTTGCTGTGGCGGGATTATTTTCGCTTTGTGGCGGCGAAGGTGGGCGATCGCCTGTTTTATCCCTCTGGTTTGCAGGGCTTCACTATTGCTTGGAAACAGGATTGGCCCCGATTTAATTGTTGGTGTGAAGGGCGAACGGGGTATCCATTAGTAGATGCCAATATGCGAGAATTGGCGGCGACGGGGTTTATGTCAAATCGTGGCCGGCAAAATGTGGCGAGTTTCTTGACGAAGAATTTAGGGATTGATTGGCGGATGGGGGCGGAATGGTTTGAGTCGTTGTTAATTGATTATGATGTTTGTAGTAATTGGGGGAATTGGAATTATACGGCGGGTGTGGGGAATGATGCCCGAGGCTTCCGCTATTTTAATATCCCCAAACAGTCGAAGGATTATGATCCTCTGGGGGAGTATGTGAAACATTGGTTGCCGGAGTTGGCGGGGGTTCCTCCCCATCGTATCCATGATATTTATCGTTTGAAGGGGGGGGAGTTGCGACAGTATGGGGTGAATCCGGGGGTGAGTTATCCTCAGCCGGTGGTGGATTTAGGCAAGTCGTTGGCGAGGAATCGGGCGATTTATGAGGCAGCAATGTAGATGCTGATGAGATTGTAGGGGCGAAAAATTCCCTCCTGGGAGGGGCAGGGGTGGGTTCCCCTACTTATCGATTGATACCATTCCCTAAAGACTACTATAACGAGCCGCGATCGCCAGACAGGTGTTCAACTTAGGAATCACATCCACTAAGACATCAAAACTATCCTTACTTAAACACAGCAACAGGGCATCCGTCTCAGCGGTAATGGTGGCAGAATAGGGGGTTTCTCCAAATAAACCAAAATCCCCAAAATAGGTTCCTGGCGTTAAGATAACCGGCTCATCGGAAAAACTGGAACTGGCCTGTAATCTCCCTTGATAGATAATCGAGAGTTGTTTGCCTAACTCCCCTTCCTCACAAATCGTCTCACCGGCGGCATAAGTACGTTTCTGAAACCCTCGATCTAATGACCAAAGGTCATCGAGGGATAACTCCTGAAATAAGACTAAGGTTTTCAGGAACAAAATGCGATCAAAGGATAACTGATAAACTCCTTGAGTTTTGTTGATTTCCGTGACTAACGCCTTCACCACCCGATGGTGATCGCGCAATACCCCGGAAGGCAACTCTTGCTGGTAACTCAGCCAAACTCGCAAGGCCCCAGCCCGAATCCAATGATCTTCGGTATCAAACATCTCCCGTAATAGCCCCAGTGAGTCCTCCGCCGCCGGTAACTTGGAGGAGGCAACGGGGCCATCGGGATGTTCAATCAACGGCACAATGGGAAACACATAGCGGCGATGGGGTAAGGTTTCTAGGGTTTCTAGGGCATTGTCGCGATCGCGCTTCTCGCCCCGTTGCAACAACTGCCGCACTTCCGCTAAGGTGCGACGATTGCCCAGACAAGACAGCACATGAAATACCTGATTCACCACCCGTTGAGTGCGATCGCGAAATACCCCAATCAACGGTTGCCATTGGGGAGACTCTTGGGGCATTCGTTGCCACCAATCCCGAATCAAGGCCGCTCGCCGATAATCCGCCTGGAGATAGGCCTCCAAAAACTGAAAGGCACGATTCGTCTTCACTGTCGCCAACACCGCCACCGCCGCTTCTGCCACCTCAATGCGGGGGTGACTTAAATACATCTCGGCGAGGCGATCGAGATTATAGTCCTCATAACGGGCCAACGCCTTAATCGCCTGGCCGCGTACTGTAATATCACGATCTTCCAAGCCTCGGGCAATATCAGGCCAAAACTCCTGCAACTGAACCGCCCCCAGTAAATCCACTGCCGCCCCCCGCACCACTGGGTTAGGATGGTCTAAAAACCCGGTGGCTAACTCCGCCAAGGCCAAATCTCGTTCCGGCTGCAATTGAGCCAATCCCTTCAATCCCTCAATTTGCACATCCACCGACGCCCCTTCCAACAAACTCCGTAACTGAGGAATCATCGTCACATCCCCCAGATTACGGATACCCCGAATCACCACGGTTTTTGTTTCATCATCTAAGGGAGAGTCCCAAAATTGGCGACAGCGTTCTCGCACTTGAGGGGGTAAACTACCAGATTGCTGAGCCAAGATACAGGCCAAGCCTTGAATCGTGGCTGCTGAACTCTCTAAGAGGCTGATTAACTGACTCTCGGAAAAGGACTCACCCCGAGCCACCAAAGACTCAAAGGCCAATAACTTCACCCCCACCTCAGGAGATTCGAGTAGCTGCCCAAGAAACCGCGACAGGTGTTTATCCTCAGGGGTTTTGGCGAAAAAGCGAAATAAGGCCCGTCGCTGGGGTAGTTCTCTCTGGAACACTAGGGGTTTAATCTCCTCCAACACTTGACTGGGAACCCGTAATCCCACGGCGAGGCGTAAGGCTTTCTCCTGTTCCTGGGGTTGTCCCTCTCGCAAGAGGGTTTTTAGACGGGGAATTTGGCTGTCGGGAACCTGGGAAAACAGTTCTTCCAACATCTCCAAATCCATCTCGCCGGTGTTGGAGAATAACCGCGTCACCATGGACTGAAAGTAATCCCGGCTGAGTTGGCGACGAATCCAGACAAATAGCAGGCTTAACCCGGTTCCAAATAAGGCAATGGCCATGGGGTCGAGATAGGATTGGGCGATCCAGAGAAAGCCGCCAGTTGTGGCTAGGCCCAGGGCATAACAGAGGCCATCGGTTAGGGCCCGGACTTTGGCCATATCCCGGTTGGCGATCGGGTTATACATGAGGGTGTACACCGGTTGATTGACGGCTGTATCAATCGTCGAGGAGTTGAAATGGGCAAATAGGGCCACCGGGAAGGCCCAACCGAGGCCAAAGCCTAAACTAAGTCCTAGAAATGAGAGGGCGGTGGTGATGGGATAAATGGGATTGGTTCCATCGACTCCCACTCGCCCGATGAGAAGTCGCCGGGTAATGAGTAGTAACACCAAGACTTGTAAGATGCTGTTGATGGCACTAAAACCGCCGAGAAAGGCGGTTAGGCGTTGAGGATGGTCTGCGAAATGTTGGGCGTAGGCATCGAAATAGAGATATTCAGCCAGGCCATAGAGGACAATCCAGAGGAAGGTTGACCCCGCTAACCATTTGAAAATGGGATATTGACGGAGCAGTTCCCGCAGGTTACTGGGGGGGGCATCGGCATGGCGATCGCTCTCTTCGGGGGGAACGGGTTGTTCTCGTCGTTGTAGGTTCCACACTAGGGCGAAGACGACGAGGTAAAGGGTTGGGACGAATAGCAGAATGTCGGCTGTGGACAGGAGATTCGCTAGAACACCCACGATCATGCCCCCCATGAAGCCGCCAATGGCTTGGCAGACCGTAATATAGGAGGCGATGCGTTTATACTCTCGGGAGGTGAAATAGTCGGAAATTAGGGTCGGTAGTAGAATGTCGAGTTGTAAGGTCCAGAGGAAATAGACCCCCACATAGAGGGCATAATAGATGGGGGGGATGTCCCAGAAGACTAGGGCCCGTAATCCTAGGACTACACTGCCGCTCAGCAAGGCCCAGTAACGAAAGAGAGACCGATGGGGGATGCGATCGACAATTTGCGAAAACCAGCCGTAGATGGGACTTGAGGCTAAGCCCACTAAGATATAGGAGAGCGGTAACCCCGCCGCTCCCACATTACTGACAAAGAGGGAACTGGCTAGGGTGTAACTCATGACATTCAGGGCCATCACGATCGCCGCCAGGGCCAGAATATGCAGTAACCGGCTTGAGGAGTCACCGGGACTCAGACGGGTTAGGGTTGCCCAAAAACGTTCTGGACCTTGAGTCCAGAGTCTTTTTTTCAGGGTTCCCAAGGAGTGAAGGACAGGGGTCACGTGGCAATAAGAATGAGAATCTTAAACAGAGTGGACAATGAGAACAGTTCAATGTCACCCTAGTGGCTGAAGAGAGTCGGAACAGATCCAGTTGGCTGTCGCTTAACCCTCACGAAGTTATGATCAGTATGAGTGTAGAAACCCAGACTAACGTAGAAATCCGGGCCGCCGGCGAGAAAGGACGGGGAGTGTTTGCCCTGCGTCCTTTTCAAAAGGGGGAAACCGTGGTGGTTGGACGTCGCGTTGGTGTCTATCCACAGCGAACGATTTACTCGATTCAAGTGGATTGGGATGTCCATGTTGAAATGGACGAACCCGCGATTCGTATTAACCACTCTGATACGCCCACCACTGGAGTTCAGGATAACGCCTGGGGGGCGTTTAATTTTGTGGCCCTGCGCGATATTGCTGCTGGGGAGGAGATTACCTTTGATTATGAAACTACGGAAAGTGAGCTAACGGAGGCGTTTCGCGCCTGTTGCCCACCGAGATCTGGCCAAGAGAGGCGCAATGGCTTTGTGAGTTTGCCCAAGGCTGTACGGGAACGCTACGGTCCATTTGTGGCAAACTATCTTAAGTCTGATTTGGGGAGTTAGTCTAGGTTCAGGACTGTTGAGTCCCACGCCACTCTTGAATTATTATTAGGTCGCCATGAGTCGCCCCCTTCTCCAGTTATCCCTTCTCCCTCATTTAGAATATATTGCCATTGATGCGCGATCGCGGGTGGTGGAAACGTCCTCGAATGTGCAAACGATTGTCGGGATGGCTGCTGAATCGGCAATTGACCAAGATATTTTTGAGCTTTTGCCGGAACTGTTCGGCCTCGAAGTCCTCATGGATCAGATTCGAGATGGGGGTGAATCCTATTTTGAGTTAAAGGCGATTACCCGTCTGATTGAGGCTAATTCCAGTCTGGATTATTGGGATTTATATATTATCCAGGATAATTATCCTCACAATCCTCAAGGGTTGGTGCTTCTCTTGGAGAATGTGACTGATCGCATGAGTTTAGAACAAACCCTCGTTCAAGCTTCTAACGAACTCGCATTAAACGTTGCGAAACTCTCAGCCTCTGAAGCCCAAATTGAGCAAATTCTACGCTCGATGCCTGATTCGTTATTTGTGACCAATTTGTCGGGCGAGATTCTCAGGGTCAATCAAGTTTCCCTAGACTTGCTCGATTATGAAGAGTCAGAAATGATTGGTTTATCCTTCTCGGAACTCATGACTGACAAAAACTCTGAACTGGTGGATAATCAGAGATTTTTATTTGAGGAAGCGGGGGAAATCATTCGACAATTTGAGTTGACGTTAGAGGGGAAACATGAGAAACTTTCCATCGTTTCCTTTACTTGCTCGGTTTTTTCTGGCAATGAAGATCAAGGAGAGGATAGCAGTTCTTTTGCTGAAGAAGTCCAGCCAAAGCTGATTTATATTGGTCGAGATATCACAAAAAGCTATCTCGCTCAACGGCGCTTGATGGCTCATAACACGGTCACTCAGGTTTTATCCCAAGCTCAGGGCTTTGTGGATGCCCTACCGAAGCTTTTACAAGGGTTAGGGGAAGGATTAGATTGGGATATTTGTGAATTTTGGCAGCCCCTATCGAATGCTTCTTCAGTTCAGCCGAACGTATCTAATGAATTACGCTGTGTCGATATTTGGATAAATCCAGCTTTGGCTAACGAGGACTGGATCAATATCAGCTTCAGATATTCCTGTAACTGGATTCGAGAAAGTTGGGTGAAGCAAACATCAATTTGGCTATCTGATTTAGAGGAGATTCCCAGTGGACGAGGAGCTAATGCAGCCGAGCTAGGCATTAAAACAGGGGTGTTTTGCCCGTTAACTTTTGGAGAAGAAGGGTTGGGAATTATTAGTTTATTCTCAAAACAGTCTCTAGCGGAAGATAAAGAACTTCTGCAAATGATGAACACAGCCAGCAATCAAATTGGGCAGTTTTTCCAACGTAAGTTAGCAGAAGAAGCCTTAAAACTGGAACAACGAAAGACAGAACGACTGTTGTTGAATATCCTCCCGGCTAGCATTGCCAACCAGCTTAAGGATACCCCAACCACGATTGCTGAGCATTACGAAACCGTGACAATCCTCTTTGCCGATATTGTTGGTTTCACGAAACTCTCGACTCAGATTTCAGCGACTGAATTGGTTAAACTCTTGAACTATATTTTCTCGGCATTTGACCAACTCACCGAACGCTACGAACTCGAAAAAATCAAGACCATTGGCGATGCCTATATGGTGGCCGGCGGATTACCTATTACTCGATTAGACCATGCCGAGGCGATCGCCGAAATGGCCCTGGATATGCAGCAAGTCATTACCGAGTTAAACCGCCAAGCCGGGAGTTCCCTCGATATCCGCATTGGCATTCACAGCGGCCCCGTGGTGGCGGGGGTGATTGGCTTGAAAAAATTTGTCTATGACCTTTGGGGAGATACCGTCAACACCGCCAGTCGCATGGAATCCTACAGTCTACCGGGGAAAATCCAAGTCTCCCAACAAACCTATGAACTCGTCAAACGCCGCTTTATCCTAACCCAACGCGGCAGCATGGAGGTCAAAGGGAAAGGGTACATGACGACCTATTTCCTCCTCGGCCGTCGTCCTCGAAAGCAGCAAACTCAAGCCAACCCGAAACGGCTGCCCCCCATATTGCAAGGCAACATGGAAATTGCCGACCTCATCCGGCAAAAACTGGGACAGCAGTAGCTATCTATGATTGAGTTTGGGAACGGAGAGGGGGAGATTCGAACTCCCGGAAGCTTTCACTTCATCCGATTTCAAGTCGGACGCAATCGACCACTCTGCCACCTCTCCAAGAGATGCCGTCACCTATCTTACACCAAATGGGGTGCGATCGCGAACCACTTCAGCCATCTTTCCTCGCTAAGAGGCCCCACCCCTGCCCCTATAATTGGTAAATTGATAAAATCAGCGATCGCCGTTACTCATCCAAGCAGGCCACAATGACCGTTAATCTTCCCGCCCAATACGACCCCCAACAGACCGAAGCCAAATGGCAACAGTACTGGGAAGACCATCAGGTATTCAAAGCCGACCCCAACGCCCCCGGTGACCCCTATTGCGTCGTCATCCCACCCCCCAACGTCACCGGCAGCCTCCACATGGGCCATGCCTTTGAAAGTGCCCTCATCGATACCCTCGTTCGCTATCAGCGGATGCAAGGTCGCAACACCCTCTGGCTACCGGGAACCGACCACGCCAGCATCGCCGTTCAGAGTATTCTCGACCGCCAACTCAAAGCCGACGGCCAACATCGTGACGACCTCGGCCGAGAAAAATTCCTGGAACGGGCCTGGACTTGGAAAGCTGAATCCGGCGGCAAAATCACCAACCAACTGCGACGCTTAGGAGTCTCCGTCGACTGGACTCGCGAACGCTTCACCCTCGATGAGGGCCTCTCCGAAGCCGTCCTCGAAGCCTTTATCCGCCTCTACAACGACGGCTTGATTTACCGGGGCAACTACCTGGTTAACTGGTGTCCCGAAAGTCAATCTGCCGTCTCCGACCTGGAAGTCGACCAAAAAGAGGTCAACGGTCATCTCTGGCATTTCCGCTATCCCCTCACTGATGGGTCTGGCTTCGTGGAAGTGGCCACCACTCGCCCCGAAACCATGTTGGGGGATACCGCCGTGGCCGTGAACCCCAAAGACCCTCGCTATGAAGCCCTCATCGGCAAAACCCTGACTCTACCCCTGATGAACCGGGACATCCCCATCATTGCCGATGACCTCGTAGACCGAGAGTTTGGGACCGGCTGCGTGAAAGTGACCCCGGCCCATGACCCCAATGATTTCGCTATGGGGCAACGCCACAACCTGCCCCAAATCAACATCATGAACAAAGATGGGTCACTGAATGAGAATGCTGGGGAGTTTCAGGGACAAGACCGCTTCGTGGCCCGTAAAAACGTCGTACAACGCCTCGATGAAGCCGGG
>SMDP01000209.1 GCA_012911965.1 Geitlerinema sp. P-1104 | reverse complement strand
CGATCGCCAAATCTTTAAGGGGGTAAAACTCACGTTAAATTAACATTAACCACGAGTTAACCTTCCCCCTCGTGTAGCCATTCAACCATCATACTTTGATAAGAATCGTCATCAACAATCGACCCCTAACTCGCCTTCGCCGCCGTCAAAAAAGCACGCAAACGCCACAAACTTAGAGTTTGACCCAGATTGAGCGGCAGCACCGAAACCCCCTCTAACCGAGACTGAACCCAACCATCGCCCCAGTACCACTCATGGAAGCCATCAATTCCCTCACTAAGAATCATCCGTAAGCAATGGTCATTGGCCACCTCAACCTGATGCTGAATCGTAATTGGGCCGAGAGAACTGGTAAATTTCAAATCCTGATGGAGTTTCGGCGGGAGGCCAGAGGAGAGTTGCTGCGGGGCCAGCCACTTCTGAATCTGATCCGGTTCCAATAAACTTTGGCCGATCGCCTCTGCTGACGCATCGACCTCAATTCGTAACTGACTCTGTTGGAAGCTTCCAAACATACTAACCCTATGTCTTGCGAGCGGCATCAAACCATATCCCCTCCATTATCTCTTATCCAGACCGCTCTGGCAGGGGAATCCTACCCCAAGACGCGATCGCCCCCGTCCGGGTGCCAGGAATCATTAGAATAAGTAAAGAATTCATCAATCCAGACTTTCATGGCAGACCAGCTTATTCGCGCAACCGCAGCCAATGGTGGCATTCGCTGCGTCGGGGTCATCACCACCCGACTCACAGAAGAAGCCCGACAACGCCATCAACTCTCCTACGTCGCCACCGCTGCACTCGGTCGAACCATGAGTGCCGGCCTACTGCTCGCCTCCAACATGAAAAACCCCGACTCCCGGGTCAACCTGCGAGTCAAAGGAGACGGTCCTCTCGGGGGGATTCTCGTGGATGCGGGGATGGATGGAACCGTACGCGGCTACGTGAACAACCCCGACGTCGAACTTCCCCCCAACAGCCTAGGCAAACTTGACGTGGGCCAAGCCGTCGGGTCCAATGGCTTTCTCTACGTCATCCGGGATATCGGCTACGGCTATCCCTACTCCAGTACCGTCGAACTGGTATCTGGAGAAATCGGCGATGACGTGACCCACTATCTAGGAACCTCCGAACAAACCCCATCTGCCCTAGTTCTCGGAGTCTTCGTGGGGTCAGAAGGGGTCACCGCGTCCGGGGGATTACTCCTGCAAGTGCTACCCAAAGCCGCCCGCGACGATGCCCTCATCGCCACCCTAGAGTCGAGATTAGCGGGACTCTCCGGCTTTACCCCCCTCCTAAAACAGAAAAAGACCCTCAACGCCATTTTCGAGACCCTCTTAGGGGATTTAGACCTGAAAATTCTCCCCGGAGTGCAGATGTTGCGCTTCCACTGTGGCTGTTCCTGGGCTCGAATGTTGGGCGCTCTCAAACTCCTGGGGGTCAGTGAGTTAGAAGATATGATCGACAAAGATGGTGGCGCCGAAGCCACCTGTGAGTTTTGTAAAGAGGTCTATAATGCTGATGCCAATGACCTACAACGGCTCATTGATGATTTAGCCCAATCCTCCTCAGCCCGTTAAAACCGTTGACTTGGGGGGATATTCCCCCCCAGCCTTAACTCGCCTTATTCCTCAAAATCTTGAATTTGCGTAGCGACTCGTTCACTAAACTCCGCATCGTTGTCAGCCAGCGTTAACAATTGCAGGTATTCCGGCGGTGTGAGTCCTTCCTGTTGGATAATCTCGATCGCCGCCGCTTCCAATTCCTGTTCCAACTGGTTGTACTCTTGAGCTGTTTCCGCTTGTTGGAGTTCCTCACTGCGGCCACTAATTAAATCCACAATCCCCATATAGGCGTTGGCGAACTGACTCACCTTTTGCGAAGAAATTGCCCCCGAGTCGGTAATCTCCGAGATCCCCAGATCGTTCATCGTTGTCGCAGTCGGTGCGTCATCGGCCCAGGCCAATCCCGGAACCAGGAGCATCAGCAATCCCCAGCAGACGGCGATCGCCCCGATAAGTCCTTGTCTAGTCATCCATTGCATAGAGCAGTCCTTGGTATCATTATCTCTTCAGTATACTGGCCGAGCCTAGATTGAGGCGATCGCCCCCTCAGCCCAAACGATACTGACGGAACAGATCACTCGCCACCCGATGCAACAAACTATGACGATAGGTGAGCGCCGCAAAATCCGTACTATAGCCCCCACCAATCACACAAGCCACCGGATACCCCGCCCCCAAACAGGTACTCAACACCTGCATCTCCCGGCGAAAAATCCCCGTATCCGTTAACGCCAACTTCCCCAGGCGATCGCCCAAATGCGGGTCTACCCCAGCATCATACAGCACCAAATCCGGCTTCACCTGAGACAACAAATCCGGCAAATACCGAGCCAAAGTTTGTAAATACTCATCATCCTCCATCCCCTCCCGAAGCGACACATCCAAATCACTAACTTGCTTGCGACTCGGGAAATTCACCCCACAGTGCATCGAGAACGTAAACACCGTCTCATCCCCCTGAAACATCACCGCCGTTCCATCCCCCTGATGCACATCCAAATCCACAATCAACACCCGCCGCGCCAATCCCCGCTTCTGCACAAACCGGGCCGCGATCGCCAAATCATTAAAAATACAAAATCCCGAACCAAACCCCGGAAACGCATGATGAGTTCCCCCCACCGTATTACAGGCCAACCCCTGCTCCAACGCCAACTGAGCCGTCAACAGCGTTCCCCCCACCGCCAAACAGGTGCGTCGGGCCAACTCCGCACTCCAGGGAAGGCCAATCCGCCGTTGCGCCGTCTCCGGGAGCGTTCCCGTCAAATAGCCTTCCACATACTCCCCCTCATGCAGCCATTCCAACACCTCCCGAGGCGGTAAACGGGGAACATGAATCTGATCCGGCGTCGCGATTCCCTGATGTAACAGATAGCTGTAGAGTTGCGAGAACTTCTGCATCGGGAAACGATGGCCCGGCGGCAGAGGGGCCACATAATCACGATGATGCACAATCGGTAACGCCATAAACGAGCCTTAACGGGTATTCCGGGAAAAATTTGTAAGATACAGATAGATAATTATCCCAAGTTTTCACAAGCGAGATATCCCTATGGACTCCAAACTGACCTGGCAATACGGCAGCGAACATCCTGAGAATAGCGCCAATCTCGATGCCATTCGTCAATGGTGGTCAAAACTCAGTGGTAAAAGCATTCTCTGGCAACAACGCATGGTTCCCGACGGTGAGGAGGTGAACCAACTCGACTGGGAACCTCAGCGATTTGACGAACGATTTGCCATCGCCGAGCCGGAACTCAAAGGCATCACGGTATACTGGCGCAAACCCGACGAAGAGGCCCCCCGCAACATTACCGCCGGAACCCTGGAACTCGAAACTCGGCAGCAGCAACTGTTTGTTTATCCCAAATCTCGCCCCAACGTTGCCATTCGTATCAGTTTACCCCAAGTCAAGTTTGAGACCGTCGAACTGACTCAGCCCGAGGTTCAATGTGTCGTGAAGAACGAGAAAGGCTTACTCGTCTTCCGGGACAAATCCCAATTACTCGAAGTCAAAATCAAACTCGATGCAGCGGCGATCGCCCGCCTCAAAGAACAACTCACTGGCGACGAGTAACTTCATTTGGGCGATCCATCTCTTGCGATCGCCCCATCAGTAAGATTTTAAGAATCTTCGATCACTCCCAATACCTCAGCCACCGTTAACCGTAACTCCGGAAAAACCCTTGAAACCAACGTATCCCCCCGTCTAAATTGCTGTAACTGATACTCCCCCTCAACCAAACCCGCAATCGTAATCGTCGGTTGCTTTGGCGTTCCGATATAGCGCACCCCACCCAACGCCCGATAATCGACGAGCCAATACTCCTGAATCCCCATCGCCTCATACTCAATCAGTTTATGGCCGTAATCATCCCGCCAATTGGTGCTGACAACCTCAACCACCAACGGAACCGTCGCCCCCGACTCAATCACAGAAGCCGTATTCCAGAGGGGTTCCTGGCGCAGTTGACGGCGATCGCACACCGCCACATCCGGCTGATATCCCGATCGCGGCGCTTGCGGTTTCAACAAACAGGCCCGGGGAATCGTATACGCAAGTCCCCCCCGACGAATCGCCAGATTAAACTCCGCCACTAAAAACCCCGCAATCTCCTCATGAGGCCCCGTCGGTAACACTGCAATCACTTCCCCTTCAATCAGTTCATAGCGCCGGCCATCATCAGGATACTGGGCCAGAAACGCCTCAAATTCTAGCGGATGAGTTTGTACAGCCACCATAGCCCCTATCGTCCCCTCAACGAATCATCTCCACACCAAACCTCATACATCGCCCAAATCGCCATCGGCCGGAGATAATGTCCCGCGCGGAAGGTTCGGGCCGCCGTAATCGCCTCAGGAGTGCGGAACTGAAGTCCCCCCTCATAAATTTGTCGCACCACCGCCTCCGTCATCATCAGCGCCTCCGTCTTCAATCCCATGAGGATTAAAAA
This sequence comes from Geitlerinema sp. P-1104, assembly GCA_012911965.1. Lineage (GTDB taxonomy): Bacteria > Cyanobacteriota > Cyanobacteriia > Cyanobacteriales > Geitlerinemataceae > Sodalinema. The sequence continues at coordinate 2,720 of SMDP01000209.1, read as the reverse complement.
GGCCCCAATTCCGAAGTTAATCCCAGTCCAAACCTCCAACGGATGCGTCGCCTGGGGATCTTCGGGGGAACCATCTAACATCACCCCATTGGCGGCCCCAATCGGCGTCTCTAAGCCTTGATTAAACTGGACAAAACAACTCTCATAGACCGTTTTCAGAGCCAAGTCCGCACAATTGCGCGGCACAATATCCTCTAACCCCAACAGTTGCGCATAAAACTGGCCACAAAGCTGATCCGCCATCACCACCTCCGAACCACTCTCACTATCGAGGCGATAATAGCGGCCATTCCAGAGAGTATTGTGATAGCGGGGTTTCGCCTCCTCAAGCCAGATACGATACAACCGTAACACCTGCGCCGGTTCCGGGATATTCTGGTGAGAATTGCTTGTATTCCAGGGTTTTACAGCCGTTTCGAGCTGTTCCCCGATCGCGATCGCCGCCTCCAACGCCGCCAGCCACAACCCCCCACAATAAGCACTAATTCCCTGCAAACGCCAATCATCAAACGTCTGATCCGGTGCGCCACCATTTTCGGGGATTTGATCCCCATCCTTATCAAAGGTTTTCAGATAGGCGATCGCCTGAACCACCCCCTGCCAACAATCTTGTAAAAACTCAATATCCTCGCTTCCCGTAAACAGGAAATCCCGATAGACTTGCAAAACAAAATCACAAGGTAAATCCTTCCAAAGATTGCAATCTTGGTAACTGGTGTAATTCGTTTGCAGCCAAGGATGTTCATTCGCCGCCCCCAAATCATGAGGCGTTGCCCCGACCGCTTTACGAATCGCCGCCGCCCCGTTATAGCCAATCACCCGGGGCGTTTGATCACCCGTGGGAATTGCCCTCGCAAACGAGCGAATCACCGATTTTTCCAAAAGCGGCCAAAGTTTTAACAGCGCAAAAGACCCATACAAACGCACATCCAAACTTTCATACCAGCGATAATCAAAACTCTCTAAAACCCCAAAATGTCCCTTCGGTTCCTCCTGATTCGCCGCCGTCCATAAACTGCCCCCACTACTGAGGTCATACAGCTCATTAAACAACGCCATTTTGAACCAACCCGGCAGAGACTCATCCTCTAAAATCGGCGTTTGCCAATCTGTAATCGCCTCCTTCCACATATCCGAATGCTTCAGGGCCGTGCGAATCATCGACCAACTATTTTGACCATTGCGACCAAAAAAGTCCGTATAGCGGCGATAGGCCGTAATCCCGGCCGCAAACTCCGTAATCGGGAAATCCCAAGCCAAAATAAAAGGAATCTTGCGAGTTTTGCCCGGACGCACCGTAAAACGCACCGCGATCGCCGCCCCAATTCGTTCCCCAGCGGCTGCCGGAGTTTCATCCTCCCAGTTCTCCAGACTGCCATCCTCAGCAAAGGAGCGCCAAATTTCCGAGCCATCTCCCGCCGGATTCCAGCGAGAATGATAAAACACCTTCACCGCCGGATTCGTCACCGTCGCCAGGGCAATTTGCCCCTCTCCCTCCGCGATCGCCTCCTGGCCCATCGCCCCAGAATTGAGCAAACAGCCCAAACGAGAAAAATCCTCCAACCAACGGTTCACATTCCCCTGCGACTCCCCCCAACGAGACTGATAATCGTACACCGGACTGCCATCATCCCGCACCCGCACCTCAGGAGATTTAAGGGTATTCGTAAACCAACCGGCGATATTTTCCCAGGTGAATAAAATGCTCAACGTAATCGGTTCATCGGTGGGATTATGAGCCGTCCATTCAAAAATCGCCAGGGGGTAACTGGTTTCCTGGTAATTATCGGGAATAATCGGCGAAAACTGCTCACAGGTCAAATAACAGTTAAACACCCGCTCATACACCGACCAACTGCGGGGATAGAGAGCGTGATAGGTTCCCGTAGACTCTCCCTGTCCCGTTTCAGCCGGATACCAATCCCAACTGTCTAAGGTTCCATCCTGGGGCGCAACCGTCGAGAGGGCATAGGCCTGACGTTGGCCGTCCTCAGTTTCCTCATACACCGAAAACTGACAACCCGGGAGGGGTTTGAAGATATGTTCCCCCCCGTCGAGATGCCAAAGATTAAACGTCCCTTGGGGCGATCGCCCAATCGAACCCGCCCCAAACCCTCCCAGAGGCATTCCATGATCCGGGCCATCATCGAGATTACTGGCATAACGAACTCGATAGGGATTCTCCCATCCCTGTCCCAGAGGACGTTGCCAGGTATGGGGAGGAATCGGGGGATGAGTGGGGTAGTGAATTGGCATACCGTCGCTTCAGGAAAACGAAAACAGGACTTAAGGTCATCGGGAGGTTCGCGGTTGTCCGATGGTCGTGATGTACAACACCGCTTCATCGGGGGGAATCCCCAACACATCATTGACGTGGTCATCAAAAAAGCCAGCAATCCCACTCACACCGAGGCGTAGATGAGTTGCCGCCAAATTGAGACGTTGCCCGAGATGGCCCGCGTCTAAATGTAAATAACGATAGGCGCGATCGCCCCAGCGAGCAATAGCCCCCTGCAAATCCGCCGTATGGAACAACACCATCGCCGCATCGCGACCTAAATTTTGCCCCAAACAGAGAAAATGCAATTCACGGCGGAAGTTTTTAAAGCGAATTTGCCGCAATTCCTGGGCTTGAGGAGCGTAATAATAACAGCCATCCTCCAACCCCGCCACCGCCGTTGTAGCGATAAAGGTTTGAATCAAACTGCGATCGCAAAAAT
>SMDP01000208.1 GCA_012911965.1 Geitlerinema sp. P-1104 | reverse complement strand
ACCTGGGAACTGCCCCCAGAAGAGGACCTCAGCTTCAGTGCCGCCCTACCTCCCGAACCGCCGCCATTGGGAGAGATTTTGCTCAGTGATTAACTGTGGTGTGGTTGAACAGAACGCCCTAATAACCAAGTTGCAACATCATCGGGAAAGGTCTCTGCCAAGATGGGACTCGACTATAGGAATATCTTGGCGAACGACGCGATCTTGGAAGCCATGCAGTTCAGCTTGGGGAATTTCTGAACCGTAGTTCATGGTGATCCACATCCAACCCATGGCGAGTTCAGGTTCTAGGGGACAGATAGCGAAGAAGATGGTGAGGCGGCGATCGCCCGAGAGTTTCTCGAACCAGGCGCTGAGGGGAGTGGGAGCGTGATAGTTATAGGTCACCATGGCCCCCTCGGCGGTTCCGTCGGGGTTGGGTTGCCAAATTTGCACATCTTTAATAGATAATCCCTGGTCATCCCAGTGAACTTGATATTCGGGAACGTCCGTGTGGCTGCGATCGCCGAGTAAGCCATTATGAACAAAGGGGAAGTGGGAGACATCGAGGAAGTTTTCCATCACCCGCAGGGGACTTGAGCGAACGCGATAGGCGCCACAGAGGAATTTACGATAGTTGAGGTCACTCCATTGGGGGAAAACGGGAATATGTCTCGGATCGGCTTCAGGATTGAGGGATAGCCAGACTAAGCCATAGCGAAGTTCGGCGGGATAGGCGCCAAGAGAGAGTTGGGGGGAGGGGGTCCAACCCGGTACAGCGGGAACCTCAACACAGGTTCCTTGGCTATTGAAGACGAGTCCATGATAGGGACAGCGCAGTCCTCCGTCTTCGATGGTTTCTCCGGAGAGACGAGCGCCACGATGGGGACAGCGATCGTCCCAGGCCAGGATGCGATCGCCGCAACGCCAGATCACGAAGTCCCGTTCGAGGAGTTTAACGGAACGGACTGTGCCGGGTTCGATGGCTTCGGCGACGGGATGCCAATCTCAATGAAGCATGATAATGGAAGCGATAGGTTAGGTCAATGCTGATCATCATAAACGGTTGAGTCGAAGCGGTTAGAGGGATATCGGTTAAGGCAATGGTGTAGAGGGTTGGCCGATGATTCATGGTTTAAAATCGAGTTGCGGCCTGTAAAATATCCAAGTTGGCTTGGGTATCATCTGGCTTTACTCAATTAACCGTTAAGATAATAACGTTAAACCAAATCTAGTCATGACTACGACTCTCACTCAACTCTCTTGTTTTGATATCGCCGAGTACTTTATTGCTTTAGCTAATGAGAAAGGCTCGTTCTTAAGCAACTTAAAACTACAAAAATTGGTTTATTATGCTCAAGCGTGGCATTTGGCGCTGTATGGCAAACCTCTGTTTGAGGATGATTTTCAGGCTTGGATTCATGGGCCAGTGATTCCTAGACTCTATGAAGAATATAAACCTTTTGGCTGGCAACCCATTGTCAAAGAGGCTGATCCTAAGCTTCCCCAGGAAGTGGTATTATTTTTAGATGAGGTTGCTGATGAGTATTTTGCCTGTGATGGATATGAACTCGAACGCATGACTCATCTGGAAGATCCCTGGCAAAAAGCGCGAGTGAATTTAGAGCCAGATACTGCTTCTGATGCGGTAATTCAGAAACAATGGATGCAGGAGTATTACGGAAGACGTGTCCAAGAAAATCAAGAAAACTAAGGTTCCTCAGACCTCTTCCCGGATTCGACCTACTCCAACTCATCCTAGTCTGATTTGTTTTTCGTTTCGCTACTATCAGGAGAATCGCCCAAAGTTCCGAGTCCAGGATAACCCAGCTACCTATTGGTTAACTCTCCTGAATCGTTTGAAAGCTTTATCTGGCTTGTCGGTGCAAGAAGTCTTAAGAAATCGAAGTAGTAGCCTCAGATGTCATCCGATCAAATGGGAAGACACAAGCGAAGATGGATTTGGTTTGCCCAATGAAGACCAGTTAGTGGATACCCCTTACCAGTTTTCCCTCTCATCCAATGAACATGGTCGAGTTCATGTTTTTTTATTGATGATGTCTTTTATATTGTTTGGTTAGATCCACAGCATCAACTCTATTCGGGATAGGGAAATCCCCCTAGGTATGAAATTGATGATAATTGGCGTGGGAGAGTCCATCTGACAAGGTAAAAGACCGCTGACTGTAGTAAAATACAGTTTAAGTCAGATTGGTTTTGTGAAGTGAGGGATTGAGTGATGCTTGCTGATGTTCTAATGCTAGTTGCTGGTGCGGGGTTGGGGGAAATTACCGGTGAAGTCCGCCAATGGGCGCAGAAGAAGGCGGGTGAAGGAAATCATGATATTGAAACGGCACTGCTCAAAGCTCATCAGCGCATCCTCAAGGATATTTGTAGCTATTGTCAGGATGCACCAGGCTGGAACTCAAATCAGCACATCATTTTGGCACGAATTGGGCAAATCAAAGACGATGGTCAACAAATATTAATACTGGTGGAAGGGGGACAGTCACCGGGAATTGAGGGGAGTTTGCAACCACATCAACAGAGGGCGATCGCATCTCAGTTAATGCAGCGCCTAGAACAGGAACACCACTGGCTACGAGAAGCGCCTCCCGTTTTAATCAACACGTTTCGCAACTTATATTTACCGGGATTGGTGCATTATTTTCGCCTAGAAATTAAGTATAATTCCGTTGTCTTTAATACCTTAACCCATGACTTGCTGAGTCGAATTGGAGGGCGCGTTGTCAACATTGACGAGGAACTCCAGCAAATTCGAGTGAGAATTGATGAGGGGGTCGATACTTTTATCGAGTCTTGTCAAGGGCTTGATCGGCGCTTTGATCAATTGCTGGATACGTTGAAAAGCACGCCTCCAATTCCAGCGGATTTTGCTGCTTTTATTGAGGACAAGACTCAAGAATTTTGGGGCAGAGAATTTGTCTTTAAAGATATTGATACATTTGTCCAGACGCAAGCCAAAGGTTACTTTATTATAGAAGCTGATCCAGGAGTGGGTAAAAGTGCTTTATTAGCGCGATATGTGCAGCAAACGGGATGTTTGGCTTATTTTAATATCCTGTCCGAAAACCGCACCAGCACCGATGATTTTCTCAAAAGTATCTGCGCTCAACTGATTGAACGCTATGGGTTAGCCTACGACTTACCCCTGCATCCGGATAATACCCGCAATGGCAACTTTTTGAGCAAATTATTAACGGAAGCCGCCGCAAAAACTGACCGTTTAGTGATTGCGGTGGATGCCTTAGATGAGGTGAACTTAACCAGCCAAAATCCGGGTTCAAATGTCCTCTATCTCCCCGCAACCTTACCCAATGGCGTCTATTTTATCCTGACCAAACGCCCGGAGTCTTTGCCCTTTGTGGTCTCCGCTCCCCAGCAGGAGTTTGATATGATGTCCGATGAGTATTATCCCGCCAATTTAGAAGATATCCGAGGGTTTATTCGCTATCGCAGCCAACGGGAACCTATCCAACGCTGGCTAACTGCCCAAGGGGTGACCGAGGCCAAATTTACCCAAGTGCTGGCAGAGAATAGCGAAACTAATTTTATGTATTTAAAGTATGTTCTGGATGATATTGAGCAGGGGAAATATGCGGATTTGAATTTGGAGAATTTGCCCAAGGGTTTGGAGCAGTATTATGAGCAGCATTGGTATCGCATGGGGATGGTGACTAAACCCTTACCCCGGACGAAGTTAAAAATCATCTATTTATTGTCCAAAACCCGGAAGCCTGTGTCCTGCGATTTGTTGGCAGATTTTGCCGAGGAAGACCCCTTGACGGTGCAGGAGTTGTTGGATGACTGGGAGCAGTTCTTACGACACCGCTTTGTCAACGGAGAGGATGTTTATAGTATTTATCACAAAAGTTTTCAGGACTTTTTGTTTAACTTGAAAACTGTCCAAAAAGCGGGGATATCGTTGCGGGATATTGAACAGGCGATCGTTGATAATTTGTGGGAGGACTTGTATGGAGAAGATGAGGAGGAGAATTAGCTGAATAACACAGGGCCACGAGTCTCATAAACCATTTGTAGACAATCCTCCAGGTCATCACCGGAACAAGTTCCGGCGTGTCGGAGTAAAAAGCGACCGGAAGCGGGACGAAAGCGGGGAGGGTTGTCTGGAGAGGGGGACTGGGGTGGGTCAGAAAGAACAGTCACTCGCACTTGGCATCCCGCTAAGGCATCGGAATGGCTGACAATTTCTTCCCAAGTCCCCTCGATTTCTAGCCCTTTTGCTGTCATAGAATTTCCTCCTCAATATTGCGATTAAATTCATTATAGTAGGGACTAAGACCAGATGCCCTATCCTACTTCAACCCCTAGCCATGACTTATGACCGACTTCAGCGATCGACTCAACAAACTCTCCCCAGAAAAGCGGCGCTATGCCCTGGATACCCTGCCCGGTCATCTCGTGGACACTGCCCAAACCGGACGGCTACAGCAGTTGCTCACCGATTTTGACTTTATCCAAGCAAAACTGGCGGAGTTTGGGGTGCAAGCCTTAATTGAAGATTACGATTTGGCAATGAGTTCGGATGTCTTGCTGAACCCAGAACAGACGGAAACCCTGCAATTAATCGCTGGGGCGTTGCGCCTGTCGGCTCATATTTTAGAATCGGATAAGACCCAAATGGCGGGGCAACTTCTGGGGCGGTTGTTGTCCTTTGAGAATCCAGAGATTGTGGCTTTACTGGAACAGGCTAAACAATGGCGCGGAAACACTTGGTTTCGTCCCCTTACTGCCAACCTCACCCCTCCCGGCGGGCCACTGATTCGCACCTTTGCTGGGCATAGTGGCGAGGTAAGAGCAGTAGCCATCACCCCGGACGGCAAAAAAGCGGTTTCCGCATCCTGGGATAGAACCCTGAAACTGTGGGATTTGGCTACGGGGTCGGAACTGACCACCTTCACGGGGCATAGTTGGCCGGTAGAAGCAGTAGCCATCACCCCGGACGGTCTTCGAGCGGTTTCTGCATCCTCTAATAACACCCTGAAACTGTGGGATTTGGCTACGGGGTCGGAACTGGCCACCTTCAGGGGGCATCGTGGCTGGGTAAATGCAGTAGCCATCACCCCGGACGGTCAACAAGCAGTTTCCGCATCCTCTGATAAAACCCTGAAACTGTGGGATTTGGCTACGGGGTCGCAACTGGCCACCCTCACAGGGCATAGTAGCGAGGTAAATGCAGTGGCCATCACCCCGGACGGCCTTCAAGCGGTTTCCGCATCCTCTGATAAAACCCTGAAACTGTGGGATTTAGCCACGGGGTCGCAACTGGCCACCTTCACGGGGCATAGTCGCGATGTAAATGCAGTAGCCATTACCCCGGACGGTCTTCAAGCGGTTTCCGCATCCGAGGATAGCACCCTGAAACTGTGGGATTTGGCTACGGGGTCGGAACTGACCACCTTCACGGGGCATAGTCTTTGGGTAAATGCAGTAGCCATTACCCCGGACGGCCTTCAAGCGGTTTCCGCATCCGAGGATCACACCCTGAAACTGTGGGATTTGGCTACGGGGTCGGAACTGGCCACCATCACGGGGCATAGTAACTCGGTAACAGCAGTAGCCATTACCCCGGACGGGAAACAGGCGGTTTCCGCATCGGGGGATAACACCCTGAAACTGTGGAATTTGGCTACGGGGTCGGAACTGGCCACCTTCACGGGGCATAGTCGCGTGGTAGAAGCAGTAGCCGTCACCCCAGACGGGAAACAAGCGGTTTCTGCATCCTCTGATCACACCCTGAAACTGTGGGATTTGGCCACGGGGTCGGAACTGGCCACCTTCAATAGTTTCTGGGTAAATGCAGTGGCCATCACCCCGGACGGCCTTCAAGCGGTTTCCGCATCCGGGTCGCTCTTTAGTTTATTGGATAACACCCTGGAACTGTGGGATTTGGCTACGGGGAAGAAACTGGCCACTTTCAGGGGGCATAGTGACAAGGTGACAGCAGTAGCCATCACCCCGGACGGGAAACAAGCGGTTTCCGCATCCGATGATAAAACCCTGAAACTGTGGGATTTGGCTACGGGGTCGGAACTGGCCACCTTCACGGGGCATAGTGACTCGGTAAGAGCAGTAGAGATCGCCCCGGACGGCCTTCAAGCGGTTTCCGCATCCGAGGATAAAACCCTGAAACTGTGGGATTTGGCTACGGGGTCGGAACTGGCCACCTTCACGGGGCATAGTGGCTCGGTGAAAGCAGTAGCCATCGCCCCGGACGGCAAGCAAGCGGTTTCCGTATCCGGGAGAACCCTGAAACTGTGGGATTTGGCTACGGGGTCAGAACTGGCCACCTTCAGGGGGCATAGTAGCTGGGTAAATGCAGTCGCCATCACCCCGGACGGCCTTCAAGCGGTTTCCGCATCCTGGGATAACACCCTGAAACTGTGGGATTTGGCTACGGGGAAAGAATTAGCCACCTTTACCGGGGAGGCTGGGATGCGTTCCTGTGCGGTGGCTGCTGATGGGGTGACGGTGGTGGCGGGGGATAGGTCAGGGGTGGTGCATTTTCTGCGGTTGGAGATGGATGCCCCCTTAACCTTGCCTTCTGAAAGTCCCTTGAGTTTACTGTCTGAAGGGTTATCTCTGGTACAGCAGGGACGGGAGGAGGAGGCGATGTCCTGTTGGGAGAAGGCGGTCAAACTGCGACCGGATGCTGCCCCGATGATTTGGGTGAACAGGGGAAAGGCGCTGTGGGAAGCAGAAAACTATGAAGGGGCGGTGCGTTGTTTTCAAGGGGCGGTAAAACTGCAACCGGATAACGCCGAATACTGGAATTGGTTGGCAATGTCACAACGGCGTTCTGGGGATGCAGAAGCGGCACTTTCTAGTTATGAAACTGCCTTAAAGTTACAACCCGACGACGCTTATATTTGGAGTAATCGCGGTTATGCTTTTCAGGTTTTAGGTCGCTATGAGGAGGCAATGGCGAGTTGCCAAAAAGCCTTAAAATTGGACTCTAATAATGCCAATGTTTACTACAATATTGCTTGTCTTTATGGGGTTCAAGGTAATGTTGATGTCGCTATCCACAACTTAAAACGGGCGATTGAGCTAGATTCAAAATATTGCGAGATGGCAAAAACTGATAGTGATTTCGATCGCCTTCGTCAGAATAGTCAATTTCAGGCGTTGTTAAAAAAATAGAGATCAGCCCAACCCAGCCTCTCTAACCCGCCAACGCCGAACAACCGAACCCCCCAGTCTCGGGAAACCCTCCCTTGGGGTCACGGGCCGAAACCGCCTATCCTGGAGAGAAGACGATTCACCATTAACGTAATCCACTATGACAGCTACCCAAGTCTCTGCC
>SMDP01000207.1 GCA_012911965.1 Geitlerinema sp. P-1104 | reverse complement strand
CGATTGGGAAAGTACCGACTCTGAACATTAGCGAAGCAAACATTACCCCGCAAGGGAGTCGGAGCCAACCATAGCTCCATGGAGGGGCAACCATACCCCTCCACCCCGCAAGGGGGTGCTGGCGGCTAAAGCCGCTTGAGTCGGTTTTCCTCTCCGCGATCAATCACGGAGCTTCCAACCCTCCCAGGAGTTTTACGTGAGGGAGAGCCACGTCCCCCCCACTAGGGTTGAGACGACTTAGGCCTCTTCGCCCCCTTCGATTTTCAGGAGGAGGAAGCCTAAACTCAGACCCACTAAAATGAGGGTGGACGAGAGAATCGCTGCGTTAAAAATTTCTCCGCTCATAGGTTTGATGTAATTTGATAGCATTTGCCTTAACTCTCCCTTAGTATAAAGCCGCATGGGACAATTGCCCCTGCCTTGCCCCCTACTCCCTGTTCTTGCCCCTTATGTCAACCCCCCGTCTTGCCCTGACCCTTGGAGATCCCGCTGGAATTGGCCCGGAAATTGTCCTTAAGGCCCTGGGAGACTCTCAGACTCCGAGTTGTGAGATTACGGTGGTGGGCAGTCGTCGGGTACTACAAGAGACCTATAGGCGACTCCAACAGACCTGTGAGATGACCGGTTGGAGCGATCGCTGTCAGCCCCTTAAAGATCCAGACGCGCTCAATCTCATTGATATTGACACCGACCCCGCCACTCCCGGACAGGGAACAGCGGCCACTGGGGATGCCAGTTTTGCCTATCTGCAAGAGGCCATCACTCGTACCCAAGCGGGCGAGTTTGATGCTATTGTCACCTCTCCCATTGCGAAATCCCTCTGGCATCAGGCGGGTCATTTCTATCCCGGACAGACGGAATGTTTAGCCCAGGGCGCGAACTGCGATCGCTTTGGCATGATGTTTGTGGGGCGATCGCCCCATACAGGCTGGACTCTACGCTCCCTACTGGCAACGACCCATATTCCCCTCCAAGATGTCCCCCAAGCCTTAACCCCGGAACTCCTAACTCAGAAGTTAGATTTACTGGTGGAGTCTCTACAACGAGATTTTGGCATTGGGGCCCCGGATATTGCCATCGCGGGTTTGAACCCTCACAGTGGCGAAGCAGGAGATTTAGGTCGGGAGGAAGTCGAACGCCTACAACCCTGGTTAGAAGAGGAACGACGCAAACGTCCTGGGGTCAAGTTACGGGGACTCACCCCCCCCGATACCCTCTGGGTGAACCCCGGACGGGCCTGGTTTGAACGGGCGGATGTGCCGGTCTCTGATGCCTATTTAGCTCTCTATCATGACCAGGGCTTAATCCCGGTGAAACTGATGGCCTTCGACTTAGCTGTCAATACGACCATTGGCCTACCCTTTATCCGCACCTCCCCCGATCATGGGACTGCCTTTGATATTGCTGGTAAAGGCATCGCCACCACGACCAGCACCCAGGCGGCGATCGCCCTGGCCCAGGAACTGGCTCTACGACGGCAACGCCTCAACATCCATTAGACTCGATGTCCTTAACATCTGTTTAAATTACCCGTCGCAATACGAAGATTCACAACAATTTAAGGTTTCCGGGGCAATGGGCAAAAACTCGATGACTATACTAGAAATATGAGTTGATATCAAGAGTTTTCGGGTTGTTAGACCCCTGGTCTAGCGGTTTGAGAACCCAAAACCCAATCTATAAAGAGCGCCTCTACCATAAAACACAGGCTTCTGTCAACTCATCGCTCCCGCTCAGCTTAGACCGGATGGTGAATAGTCAGTCAACAATACCCCATCGCTATTCACCACGGACGACAATGCACTGCTAGAAGGTTCGCCATGCTTTATGATGTACTGATTATTGGCGGCGGCGTGATTGGCTGTACCATTGCCCGAGAACTGAGTCGCTATGCCATTACCACTGCCCTCATCGAGAAAGAAGGAGAAGTGGGCTTTGGAACCAGCAAAGCCAATAGCGGCATTATTCACGGCGGCCATCACGGTCCCCCAGAAACACTCAAAGGACAACTTGAATGGGAGGGAAACCAACAGTGGGACACCCTCTGCGACGAACTAGGATTTGGCTTTAAGCGCATTGGTGAACTCACCGTCGCCATGGCCGAAGACCAACTCGCCACCCTAGAGAAACTCCAAGATTACGGAAACCGCAAAGGCGTTCCCGGCTTGGAACTCTGGGATCGCGATCGCATCCAAGCCGAAGAACCCCACATTAGTGAGGATGCGATCGCCGCCCTCTACGCCCCCACCACAGGAGTGATTAACCCCTACGAAGCCTGTTTTGGTCTGGCAGAAAACGCGGTCTTAAACGGAGTCGCCCTCAAATGCGATCGCCCCGTCACCGCTATCCGCCAAGAAGGGGAGACCTGGATTGTCGAAACCCCCCAAGAGACCCTTCAGGGGCGCTTCATCCTCAACGCCGCCGGACTCTACGCCGACACAATCGCCGAGATGGCCGGAGTCGGTAGCTTCCGCATTCGTCCCCGCAAAGGGGAAGAATACCTCCTCGACAAACGGCTGCAAGGCTTCGTCAAACGAGTCATCTTTCCCTGTCCCACCGCCGTCTCCAAAGGAATCCTGGTGATTCCCACCTACGACGGAACCCTCATGGTCGGACCCACCGCCGAGTATGTCGACAGCAAAGAAGACCTCACCACCACCACCGCCGGTGGCCAAAACGTCTTTAGCCATGTCACCCAGGTCGTTCCCGGTATTAGTGCCCGAGATTGCATCGCCGAATTTGCTGGCTTGCGGGCCGTCACCGACAGCGAAGACTTCATCATCGGCCCCACCGCTAAACCCGGATTCATCAACGTCGCCGGGATTCAATCCCCCGGACTAACAGCGGCCCCGGCGATCGCCACCCTCCTCGTGGACATTCTCCGAGATGAAGGCTTATCCCTAACCCCCAAAGACAACTTCATCCCCACCATCCCCAAACCCATCCATTTCGCCAGCCTCTCAACTGAGGAACAAATCAAATTGGCAGAACAAGACCCCAGTTATGGGCGCATCGTCTGTCGTTGCGAATTCATCAGCGAAGGGGAAATCCGGGATGCCATTCGTCGCGGGGCCAGTACCCTCGATGGCATCAAATTCCGCACCCGGGCTGGAATGGGGCGCTGTCAGGGGGGCTTCTGTACCGGCCGCTGCATGGAACTAATCCGCGAAGAACTCGGCATTCCCCTAACGGACATTACCAAACGAGGCGGTGACTCCTGGGTGGCCCGTCCGCGACATGAAGAGGTTTCCCAATCATGCTAATTACCAATCCCAAACACCTCAAATCCGACTATGATGTGGTCGTCGTCGGGGGCGGTCCCGCCGGGATGGGGGCGGCCATCGGGGCCAAGGAAAGTGGCGCCGAACGAGTTTTGGTGGTCGATCGCGAAAAAGAAGCGGGAGGGGTTCTGTTGCAATGTATCCATCCCGGCTTTGGCCTACATCATTTCAAAGAAGAACTCACCGGCCCCGAATATGCCCAACGCTATCTTGAACAGGTCTTAGACCAGGATATCGACCTGGCCACCGATAGCTATGTTCTGGATTTAGACCGAGACAACCGGGTCAAACTCATGTCCGGCCAAGCTGGGGTGAATGTTCTCTCTAGTAAAGCCGTGGTGTTGGCCATGGGGGCCCGGGAACGCACCCGAGGGGCCATCCGCACCCCAGGAACCCGCGTCTCTGGGGTTCTCACCGCCGGCTTAGCCCAACGCTTTGTCAACATGATGGGCTTATTGCCGGGGAACCGGGCCGTGATTCTGGGATCGGGGGATATCGGCCTGATTATGGCCCGACGACTGACCCTCGAAGGAGTGGAAGTGGTGGGGGTCTATGAAATTATGCCCCACGCCAACGGCTTGAACCGCAATATCGTTCAATGTCTCCATGACTTCGATATTCCCCTGCATTTGTCCACCACTGTGGTGGATATCCATGGGGGCGATCGCCTCGAAGCCGTCACCGTCGCCCCCGTGGATGGTTTTACCCCCGATATGAGTCGCAGTCAGCGGATTCCCTGTGACACCCTGCTGCTGTCCATCGGTCTGATTCCCGACAACGAATTAGCCCGTCAGTTAAACCTACGCTTCGACCCCGTGACCAGCGGCCCCCTAGTGGCCAGTACCATGGAAACCAGCAAAGATGGGGTGTTCGCCTGTGGCAATACGGTTCATATTCACGACTTAGTGGATTTCGTCAGTCAGGAGTCGGAACTGGCCGGACGCAACGCCGGACTCTACGCCCGGGGCCAACAGCCGCCCCCCGATAATATTCGGCTAATTCCCGGAGAGAATGTGGCCTACTGTGTTCCCCAGACCATTTCCAGCGATCGTGACCACACGGTTTATATGCGAGTTCGTCAACCCATGGAGAATTGTCTGTTACGTCTTGGAGATGTGTACGAGAAGAAAATCCGTTTTGTTCTCCCCGCCGAAATGGTCAACATCAAAGTACGGCCCAAGTTTTTACAACAGTTCCATGGGGACAGTCTACGAGTTGACATTGCGCCCCAACAGTAACCCCGCCAGACCATCCCTTGGGAGGAAGAAATAATGACCACAGCAACACAACAACCTGAAACCACCCATTATCTCTGTATTGGCTGTCCCATGGGCTGTCGCCTAGAGGTGGATGATATCGAGGGGGAAGTGGTAGAAGTTCGAGGCAATAGCTGTCGTCGCGGCGATGCCTATGGCCGCCAAGAACACGTCGCCCCCAAACGCATGGTGACCACCACTGTGCGCGTCGAGAATGGCCGCTGGGCCCGGCTACCGGTGAAAACCCGCGATGCTATTCCCAAAGAGTTAATGGGAGATCTCTGTGATGCCCTCCATCACCTAACCCTTGAAGCCCCAATTTCCATGGGCGATGTGGTTCTCAGCAATGCCCTCGATACCGGAGTCGATGTGGTGGCCTCACGGGATATGCCGAGGGAAGAGGGAACAGAAACAAGGTAGGGGCGTACCCTTGTGGTCGCCCTCTTGACGTAGGGGCGTACCCTTGTGGTCGCCCTGGGCAATAGGCTGCCTTCTTCCCCCCTGCTGCCTACTGCCTACTGCCTATTGCCTGCTTTTTCCCATTTTTTGTCCTATTTATTTTGGCTATCACTTCCATGAAAAAACTGTTTTTGACCCTGATTCTTGCGTGTTTCTGTAGTTTCTCAATTGCCCTACCGTCAGCCCTGGCCAGCCATACTGCCGACTCGGTAGAAGTCTTCGAGGCGATCGATGAATTTCTGACCTCGATTCCGGCTGATTATCACAAACTCGGGGATACCCAAGCCCTTAAAGGCCTCATGACAAAGGACAATCTCCTCGTCATCGATGTTCGCGAACCCTCCGAATACGCCGACGGGCATATTCCCACGGCCATCAACATCCCCCTGCGAACTATCAGTCAAAACCTGAATCAGATTCCCAAAAATCGCCCAGTTGTCCTCTACTGTAGCAGTGGCTATCGAACCGCCATGGCACTCACCAGCCTGCAACTCCTCGGCTACGACAACGTGCAATCCTTCCCCCCCAGTCTTGCCGGTTGGCAAGCCGCCGGAGAACCCATCGAACCCTAGACTCTCCCATCTCCCCATCGTTGTTTTCTAACGCTGAATAAGCTCCCCCGGCTCAGAGGTATACAATTTTAGGAATATTCCCTGGTACCCCAGACGGAAGCTGAGAACCATCGGATAGGGGCGGATCAATGAAGGTCACTGGATACGGGAGGCGGGCGATCATGGTTCATAGGGGCAAGTGGGTGGGAATGCTGGTGACGACGGCCCTGTGGCTGGCAGCAGTGGAGGGGGTCATGGCCGCCGGACGACGGCAAATTCCTCTCCCTAATCAGGGAACCCCGTGGGAATTGGGGCTTTTACCTGACTTGAGTGCAAAGCCGGTGGTAATTCCTCTGGAACTGGCCCTCGCCCCCTTCGAGATGACCCACGCCCCACAGAACGGGGGCTGGACGGGGGGGGAGCCATTGGCATTGCGAGCGGAAACACCCCAGTTATTGGCTCAGGCAGATAGTCGTCTACAAGAGGCGGATCGCTTACTTGAGCAAGGCAATCAAGAATTTGAGACAAGTCAGTTTCAGGCAGCTTTACAGTCCTACCAGCAAGCACTGGCTCTCTACCGAGAGTTAACAGCACAACCTGATTTATTTCAGGAGAGTCGGCGGGGAGAAGGCAATGCCGTTCGTGGAATTGGTAATGTTTACGTTGTCTCAGCCCAGTATGAGCAAGCGGTTAATCTGTATGAGCAGGCTCTCAGCATAGCCCGTGAGATAGACGATCGCATTGGGGAAGGCAGTACCCTGAACAATTTGGGCCTTATTTACAACAACCTGGGTCAGTACGAGGGCGCCATTGACTTTTATGGACAATCCCTGGCCATCGTCCGTGAGATCGGCGATCGCGCTGGGGAAGGCCGTGCCCTGGGCAATTTGGGCAATGTTTACTACAGCCTGGGGCAGTACGAGCGCGCCATTGACTTCCATGAACAAAACCTGGCGATCGCCCGCGAGATAGGCGATCGCGCTGGGGAAGGCCGCGCCCTGAACAACTTGGGCCTTGCTTACTACAGCCTGGGGCAGTACGAGCGCGCCATTGACTTCTATGAACAACACCTAGTGATCGCCCGCGAGATAGGCGATCGCGCTGGGGAAGGCATCGCCCTGGGCAATTTGGGCAATGCTTACTACAGCCTGGGGCAGTACGAACGCGCCATTGACTTCTATGAACAACACCTAGCGATCGCCCGCGAGATAGGCGATCGGGCTGGGGAAGGCCGCGCCCTGGGCAATTTGGGCAATGTTTACTACAGCCTGGGGCAGTACGAGCGCGCCATTGACTTCCATGAACAACGGCTGGCGATCGCCCGTGAGATCGGTGATCGCTTAGGGGAAGGCCGCGCCCTGGGCAATTTGGGTAATGTTTACTACAGCCTGGGGCAGTACCAACGCGCCCTAGAGCAATACGGTCAAGCCGTCGCCCTCCTCAACGAACTCGGTGCCCGCGCTGAAGAAGCCACCGTCCTCAGCAACATCGGCAGACTCCTCAACGACCAAGCCCAACCCGAACTCGCCATCATCTTCCTCAAAGCCAGCGTCGATCTCCGCGAAGCCATACGCGGCAACCTGCGCGGACTCGACACGGACCTGCAACAATCCTTCACCGACACCGTCGCCGACAGCTACCGCCTCCTGGCCGACCTCCTCCTGCAACAAAACCGCGTCCTCGAAGCCCAGCGCGTCCTCGACTTGCTCAAAGTCCAAGAACTCGACGACTACCTGCAAGAAGTACAACGTAATGCCCGCACCGCTAGCGGTATAGACTACCTGCGGCCC
>SMDP01000206.1 GCA_012911965.1 Geitlerinema sp. P-1104 | reverse complement strand
TTTGGAATTGGCGTAACGCTCGATTGCTGAAGACGTTTAATCGACCGTCTCCTGAAGATTTCGTCGGTTCTCTAGTTGCCTGGTTTGACTCGTCGGTTGGCGCAATTTATTCCGTTACTATTGACCCAGATGGAACAATTATTGCCAGCGGTGGGGCGGAACAACCCATTATTTTATGGGGAATCTCGACCGGAAAAATTGTCAAGACTTTCACAGAACATACCGGATCTGTTTTCTCGGTTTCCTTTAGCCCAAATGGTCAACTGCTTGCGAGTGGCGGTGATGACAATACTATCAGAATTTGGGATGTTGCCACTGGAGAAGTGCGACAAACATTCAACCATCTAGGTCCAGTTTATTCTGTCGCATTTAGTCCAAATGGGAAGACTCTTGTAAGCGGAAGTAGAGATACGACGGTGAAAATATGGGGAATTGAAGATTAGACCCCAGTTTTCAATGGTTTATGCTGAAAAATGGAAATTTTTGGGCTAATTCCCCGAATTATTCCGTCGCGAAGCATTCGCGGAGATTGTTCATTGGATTTTGCTTGGCTCATTGGACTGAAATCTGGATGAATTGGCTCCCCGATGCTAGTATAATGTCAGGTGGGTGAGGTGACTCAACTCTTGGAGAGAGGCGATCGCCCCCTGTCACCCCTCTGTTTACATGACTTAACATTGCATCATGAATCAGCAGCGTCTGGAACCACTGGCTAAAAATCTAGAATTACTTTATGAAAAACTTGCCGATTTTGAACAAGATTTAATCCTATCTTACAGTACAGACCAAAAATTCTCCTTAAAGCAGAAAATTAAGCGGGAAATACTCCCAGGCATTCAAAAGTATGAGGCAGAGTATTGGGACCTCATGACCCAAGACGCTATCTTTGTTTATGATGAACAAGCTGCGGAAGATTCTTTAAGAGATGTTGAAGCTTCCGTCAAGGAGGTTGAGGTCACCCCTTCCTTACCAGAAGAGGTAGTTGAACTCTTGAAACAGATTCGCGATATCTTGAATACACCCAAGAAAGGAGCCTCAGCAAAATTAAAACTTGCGTTGCCTTTGATTCCAAGTATTTTGTCGTATGACATTGAAATCGATACGAGCAAGAAGCTATATAAAGTAATGGACAGAGTTCGGCAAAAAAAGATATTGAAATCTCAAAATCCCCCCAACAAAACTTAGGAACATCAAAAAACTTTTTGAATTGCTCAAATGAAACCGACCTTTTTATTAAGGCAGAGGATAAAAATAGTTTTAATGGGCCATTAAGAAATAATATTTCCGAAAAAAATAATTCTCCCGAGTCTCCCCAAATACCATATTTTTATTTATTAATTTCTATCGAGCAAAAAGTAGATAAAGTCTTTATTATCCCTGAGCTTCACGGTCTCTCAGACTCCCCTCAACCCCTTGATGGTAATGATGATGGACAACGGGGACTCACCTGTGACTTAACCTATGTGAGTGAAGACGATCGCCCTGCTGTTATTGCTGAACAGCTTTCCAAACCTTTAGGGAGATGGATTGAAGAAGCCGAGTCTCAACTATTAAACCAATTTGATAATCAAATCGACAAGCTAGTGACCCTAGAGATTTTCTTGCCCTGGCAGTTACTAGATATGAATATACACCAGTGGCGGGTTATCGATGAGTTGGAAGATGTGACCGGGTTATCGGGACATCGAGGTTGGCTGGTACGATCGCTTGATCGCATGACAAAACCAGGTTTAAGGATTAAATTAAATAGCGGCTGGGATAGCCTCGAAATAGCAAGGACAAATAATCGCTTGAACAACCACTGGGGGGACATTGATTGTCAATGCCGGAACCTTGAGGCATTGCTCAGTGCAGCTTACCCCATTTATCGACTTCCTGACGGATTACCTGAGGATAAAGAAACCCGTCAGAACTTACTCAAAAAACTCCTCAAAGCCCCTAGTCCCATTGCACTTTGGACTCAACTCCCTCAATCCGACCGACAAACAACCCTAGACATATTTGACACTCTGCTGAGCTGCGATAACTTGATAGAATCGGCTCGGCTGGCTGAATGTATCAGACAACAACGGTTCGGGAATTCAGCAACCCCCGTGGAGTTAACCGTCCTCTATGACTGTCCCCATCGCTTCCCCACCCTTCCTAGTCCAGACAAGCCCCTCCAGGGGCAATCCTAAGTTAATCACCCCCACCCCCAAATGAGTACCTGGAAACTATTTCATGGCAACTGTGGCGACAATCCACCCGGTTTAAGGGAAATTCCCGATCGTCCCCCCTGGCGAGAGTTTTTACCTCCTGATCAGGTAGACGAAACGGAAGATGAGCAGTATTGGCAACGATTACATGAAATCGGCAACGCTGATGAACGGGCCATCCAACGGGGTCGGAGTTTCCGCATTCAGCCCGATAAAACCGGTCATTCAACCCTCCTCGATGCCGTCAATGCCGCCTTGCATCTGCGTCGTCCCCTCATGGTGACAGGGGTTCCGGGATCGGGTAAAACCTCCCTGGCTTATGCGATCGCCTATGAACTAAAACTAAACCCTGTATTAGTCTGGTCTGTCACCGCGCGATCGCAGCTGCAAGATGCCCTCTATCAATATGATGCGATCGCCCGCTTGCAAGATACCCAACTTGACCAATTTCAACAACAAATCGACCCCAACAGTCCCAGAGAAGCTGGAAACCTCGGGGATTATATCCAACTTGGTCCCGTTGGCACTGCCTTCCTCCCCTCCCGTAAACCGCGAGTCTTGCTGATTGACGAAATTGATAAAAGTGACTTGAACCTCCCCAATGACCTACTAAACCTCTTTGAAGAAGGGCAATTCGAGATTCGGGAGTTAGTGCGACGCAAACGCCGCCGAGGCAGTAGAACGCAAGACGATAATCGCGACAATGAAGAGGCCACCGTCACCGTGCGCACCGACGATCTTGACATGGAAGCCCCCATCAGCAATGGTCGTGTCCAATGTTGTGAGTTTCCCCTGATTATTATGACCAGCAACGGTGAGCGGGACTTTCCCCCAGCCTTCTATCGCCGTTGTCTGAGAGTGGAAATGCCCAAACCTACCCCTGAGTCTCTGTTTCCCATTGTGCAGTCTCATTTTGCTCAAGGCGATCAGGCGCAATGGGAGAGGGCTGAAGAACGAATAAATCAAGTCATAGAAGACTTTGTAGGGTCTGGCAATCGCAGCGATCGCGCTACAGACCAACTCCTCAACGCCGCCTATCTCATTGCCCGCCAACACAGTCCGAGTGATTCAGATATGGAAAAACTCAAAAAACTTCTCTTCAAAAGTCTAACCAACCCAAGTTAATGGAGATTCAGCGGCTCGTAACCAGTTTAGCAACGGAAGCCGAACTCAGCGCCCGAGAAATCGCTGATTTGTTCTGGTTGGCCCTGCAAATGGAGCCACAACCGTCAGAATCTCCCTCTTCCACTCCATCGTCTGAGCCTACTCCCACTCCATCGCCTGAGCCTACTCCCACTCCATCGCCTGAGCCTACTCCCACTCCATCGCCTGAGCCTACTCCCACTCCATCGCCTGACCCGGCTCCCACTCCATCGTCTGACCCGGCTCCCACTCCATCGCCTGAACCCAGTCGTGACCCCAGTGCAGACGTTGCCACCGCCACGTCTCAGCGTGATGTCAGACTTCCCCAAAATGCCCTACCCATTTGGCTGAACGATCCCCCTCTCTTAAACAATCCCTTGTCCCTGATTCGGGCCTTACGTCCACTGTTGCAGAAGATTGAGGTGGGAGTGGGAACCCGAGTCGATGAAACCGCAACCGTTGAACGCATTGCCCAACATCAAATCTGGGTTCCTATCCTGCAAGGGGAACGAGAACCCTGGTTTGAGATTGTCCTCATTGTTGACGGCACTCCCTCAATGAATCTCTGGCGGCGCTTGGTGGACGATATTAGCCAAACCCTACGGCATTACGGGGCTTTCCGGGATGTACGACGGTTTGACCTAGACCTCGACGCAGCAGGTCACCTGCAACTGCGATCGCATCCTCAACAGCGCCCCCATCGCCCCAGGGAACTCATCGAAGCCAACGGTCGGCGAATTATCCTCATCTTGAGCGATTGCGTCGCCAGCTATTGGTGGGATGGCCGGCTGTCCGGGATTTTAGAGACTTGGGCAACAGTTATGCCCACCGCCATTTGGCAAATGCTACCCGAATGGATGTGGGACCGCACCGCCTTAGGACAGGGCATCAATGTGGCCTTGCGTAACGACCTCCCCGCCGCCACCAACCCACAACTGAAGGCTGTCCCCTTGGGGTTAGAGAGTCCCGAAGACTGCGAACAGACCTTACCCATGCCCGTCCTGACAGTTGAGAGTCAGGCTCTATCGCGATGGAGTCGCCTAGTGGCGGGGAATGGACGACAAGCCAGCAGCGGCTATCTCCTCCCCAAGCCGGAGGGCAAGGTCTCCCAACTCTCTAGGGACTCCGACTCAGAGGCTGAGCGTCAACAGCCTCCTCCAGAACCCCCAACTCCAGACCAACAACTCCAAGACTTTTATCTCCTCTCCTCCCCCAGAGCGCGGCAGTTACTGGCATTACTCGCCGCCGCCCCAGTGATTACCCTGCCAATTATGCGGCTCATCCGTGCTTCCAGGCTGCCGGAAATCTCCCCCCTACCCATCGCCGAGGTCTTTCTCAGTGGCTTGTTGCAACCCTTATCCTACCCGACTCATAGAATCGATGCGGAGTTGGTTCAATATGACTTTTCCCCTGGGATTCGAGATCGCCTACTGAAGCGCTTACCCGAGGTGGACGTCCTCGGCATGATTAACCAGGTGTCGCGCTATATTGCCGAACGCCTAGGCTATAGCTCTTTAGCGGAGTTTCGGGCAGTTCTGTTATCCCCTGACATTGCAGATTCCGAGGAGTTACAGGGGTTACAGGCCTTTGCCAGCGTCACCGCCTCGATTTTGGAGCGTTTGGGCGGGCGATATGCCACCGTTGCCCAACAATTACGCCAGAGGGCCGGAGAATTTCTCCCAGACTTCCCTCCCCTGCAATCCCTGGAATATGAAAGTGCCGTTATCGAGATTCAGGAGGTTTTCGAGTTTGAGACAGCGACCATAACGCACAACAACGATGACTGGCTAATTCAGTATAGCCCAGGTGAAGCGGCAGGCTATGTTGAACTCCTCAACGAGAAAATTGGATTAGAGATGGTATCTATGGCCCCAGGAACCTTTTTCATGGGAGCGCCGGAAAGGGAACCCGAAAGCGAAGATCATGAAAGACCCCAACATAACGTGAGCGTTCCTGCATTTCTCATGGGGCGCTATCCAGTAACTCAAGCACAATGGCGAGTGGTGGCCAGCTATCCAGTAGTGGACCGAGATCTTAATTCTGATCCCTCAAGCTTTAAAGGAGATGATTTACCTGTTGAGCAAGTTAGTTGGGACGATGCCATCGAATTTTGTCAACGACTGTCTCAACAAACTAGCAAGACTTATCGTCTCCCCAGTGAAGCCGAGTGGGAATATGCCTGTCGGGCTGGAACTCAAACACCTTTCTATTTCGGTGAGACATTGACCCCGGAGTTAGCCAATTATAACGGCAACTATACGTACAATGAAGGTCCCGAGGGAGTCTATCGTCAGTCAATAACACCTGTGGGAACCTTTCCGGCCAATGCTTGGGGGTTATGTGATATGCACGGCAATGTTTGGGAATGGTGTCAGGATGACTGGCACAATGACTATGAGGGTGCGCCAGAGGACGGGAGTGCTTGGGTTGATGATGATTCTAAGAATAACCGGAAAGTACTGCGAGGCGGGTCTTGGCCTTACTTTCCCAGGAACTGTCGTTGTGCTCTTCGGGTCGACCTTTCGCGCATTTTCTTCCTCAACAACGCGGGTTTTCGGGTCGTATGCGAGCCTATAGAGGCGGGACTAGACCCCCAGGCGATCGACTTTTCTTAGTCCTGAATCCCTGAGTCCCTTGGCACGTCTTCCCTCTTTACTCTGTCCGTTTTACATTTCTGCTTTGCCATAAACTCACCGTGAAAAGCCCTCCCAAGCGCCGTATCATCATCCATCGAGAAAAACGTCGCACCACCTACTTCAGTGAACCCCTCAGCGACGAAGTTGGCCTAGACATGATTCAGATTCCTGGAGGAACCTTCCTCATGGGGTCACCCAAGGATGAGTTAGATAACTATAAAGATGAACAGCCCCAACATTCCGTCACCGTCCCCTCATTCTTTATGGGGCGTTATCCCATCACCCAGGCCCAATGGCGCGTGGTGGCAAGCTATCCAGAGGTAGAACGGGAACTGAAGCCAGACCCATCTAAGTTTAAGGGCGAGAACCGTCCCGTTGAGCAGGTGAGTTGGCAGGATGCGGTGGAGTTTTGCCAACGACTCTCTGTTAAAACCTCGCGCAGCTACCGCCTCCCCAGTGAAGCGGAGTGGGAATATGCCTGTCGAGCTGGAACCCAAACCCCATTTCATTTTGGTGAAACCCTAACTGATGAATTGGCGAACTATAATGCCACAAAAGTTTATGGCCGTGGTGTGAAGGGTCAATTCCGAGGTAAAACCACAGAGGTTGGGCAGTTTCCTCCGAATAATTTTGGTTTGCATGATATGCACGGCAATGTTTGGGAATGGTGTCAGGATGACTGGCACAATGACTATGAGGGTGCGCCAGAAGATGGGAGTGCTTGGGTTGATGACGATTCTAAAAATAAGGAAAAAGTGCTGCGCGGCGGGTCTTGGGACCTCAATCCCAGGTACTGTCGTTGCGCCTTTCGCTACAACGATTTTTCGCGCGTTAACTTCGACGACTTCAGGGGTTTTCGGGTGGTGTGTGTGCCTGTGGTGGCGGGGCGTGCCCGTCGAGCGATGGACTCTTCTTAGTCCTTAACCCCTTAGTCCCTTGGCGCTTTATTCTTTGCCCTCTTTTCCCCCGGCGCAACGCGCCTTTTTTTTCCAACAAATGGCATTAGACACCGGCTATCTGCCCCTCAGCCACGACCCCCTCCCAGACACCCTGACGACTGGGACCGAATACCAGAGACCGGGTTTCTGCCAGAAACTCGGTCTCTCAACCGGCTGGAACCCTCTCCCGATTCCCCTCCCTAGTCCCCCACCTCGCGGCAAAACTGTCGCACAGCACGAATCACCGTTAAATCTGTCCCCGTCTGACGCAATGCTAACCACTGATTCAGTTGCACGACAGTCACCATAGGAAAGGCAAGACTACTTCCTTGAGGCTCATAGCCTCCCCCCACCTGTCGCAAAATCTCTAACCGTTCCTGACGATACAGCCAAATTTCAGGAACCCCCAACGCCGCATAAATGGGGAGCCGA
>SMDP01000205.1 GCA_012911965.1 Geitlerinema sp. P-1104 | reverse complement strand
GAGATTCCTCTACAAACTCAGATAATGACCATTGCGGATATTTATGATGCCCTCACCGCTGGCGATCGCCCCTATAAAACCAAGCGATCGATTCATCAGGCCTTAGCTATTTTGGATGACGAAGCCAACAAATACCACGTTAACCCAGATTTACTCAAGTTATTTAAGGAACAGGAAGTCTTTCAAGTGCTAGGTCATGACTTAGATCCCTAGCCAGCCGGCAGGGATAGGGGCAGTCAGATGCTAAACTTTAGTACTCTTTGATAGAACAATCGAAGATTGCCTGATTGGCACTCTCCGTTAAGAGAAAAGTCCCCACCTGTTGCCTATTCCCTGTTGCCTTTTGCCTTCTTTTCCCCATTTCTTGTCCTATTCAGACCATTTTTTGCCCTATCATGACAGCCGTCATCGGTCTAAATTTCAAAAATAAAGCCCTGTTAGACCAGGCACTGATTCATAAATCTTATGCCAATGAATCACCCAAAACCATTAAAAATAATGAGCGATTAGAATTTTTAGGAGATGCTATTCTCAACTTTATTAGTGGTTCATTTCTCTATCAAGCTTATCCTGACGTGAGCGAAGCTAAACTCACAAAGCTTCGCTCAAAATTAGTTGATCAACCTCACTTAGCCATTCTGGCACGACAGCTTCAGCTTAATGAAAAAATCAAACTGGGCCAGGGGGAACAGCAAGTGAACGGGAACGAGAAAGATTCCATTCTCAGTGATGCTTTCGAAGCGGTGATTGGCGCCTATTTCCTCGATGCTGGAATTGAGGCCGTGCGGGAGTTTGTTGAACCCTTATTAAGCCAGGCGATCGCCAAAATGGCAGAGGATCAAGACTTAGGCGGACAACTCGACGATCTCATCACCGATGCCAAGAGTCGCCTACAGGAGTGGGCCCAAAAACAGCATGGCGTTCCCCCAACCTATCGTCTTGTAGAAGAACAGGGACAACCCCATAACCGTACCTTTGTCGTCCAAGTATTGATTGAGGGACAAGTCTGGGGAAACGGGACTGGCTCACCCAAGCGAGCGGCGGAAAAACAAGCGGCCCGAGAGGCAATTAAACAATTGAAGCAGGCAGGATTGATGCCGACTTAAATCAGTTCTCTCAAGACTCAACCAACTCTAGATATTGGCTATCTAAAAGATAGGTTCCTCCTTCAAACTTGACCGTCCAGGTTCCCCCCGGATTGCGAGTTATCGCCACGCCTTGAGTCCCAATATCTAGCAGATTGGGGGGACGTAGCATTGGCATGGGATCTGCTGTTTTGAGGTAAGGAGGACGACTTACTAAGCGCACGGTTGCCCCGACAGTTAACTCAGCCATAATTACTCAATCATTAAACGTGAGTCATTCTTAGTTAACAGGAGTGAACTGTTCCCTGTCAACTCAAGCACGACCGGCCATTAAAATTTGCTCAATGGTTGCTAACAGTTCCGCCGGAGCAACCGGTTTACCCAGATAACTATTTGCCCCTAGACTTGTGGCTCTTTGGCGGTGGCGATCGCCGGTGCGGGAGGTTAAAACAATCGTGGGAAGACCATACCAACTACCATGAGCGCGAATCCGTGCCAACAAATCAAAGCCATTGAGAATCGGCATCTCAATATCCGTCACCAGTAAATCCACCTGTCCCTGTCGTTGCTCTAACTTTTTCCAAGCATCCTGTCCATCCCGACAAGGAACCACTGCAAAGCCAGCCGACGTCAAAATGCGCTCCAGCGATCGCCGGGCCCCCGTAGAGTCTTCTGCAATCAAAATGGTCGGGATATCGCCCCCCGTAGGGGCGTACCCTTGTGGTCGCCCGGCTTGTGGTTGCCCAGAGCCAGACGAGGAGTCAGCCTTTTGAGTCACGAAGGTCGCTTTGAGAAACCTGGGCAAAATCGTAGGAACCGCCTCCCCCGTACCCAAAATGGCACAACCTGCCAGATAAGGAGGAATCGCCACCGTATCATCAAAGGGTTTAAGAATCAACGGTCGTTCATCAGCAATCCGATCAATCGCCACCGCCAGAGGTTCCGTCGCACCCCGCAGCACCAGAACCACTCGCGGCCGATGAGACACCGTTCCCGGATTGGGATAAGGTAACAGCTCCCACAGCGAGCATAAGGACAACACCTGTCCGCGCCAGGTCATCGATTGTTCTACCGTCTCCAGGGGCCGTTCCTGGGAACTAGCGGTCAGCAATCCCGGAGTCAAGGAGTTGGGAGTGGCCACAAAAGACCCCAACCCCACCGCATCATCATAGGGCAACAGATCCAAGACCGTATCACTGGGAATCGCCACCAACTGCGGGCCAATCTGACAGAGTAACACCGACAGTAAGTTCAAACTCAAGGGTAAGCGCACCGTGAAGGTCGTTCCTTTCGAGGGAATCGTATCCACCTCCACCGTTCCCCGCAACTGTTGCACCTGAGTGCGCACCACATCCATCCCCACCCCCCGGCCCGAAATATCACTGACCGCATCCGCCGTGGAAAAACTCGGCTCAAAAATCAAATTCAGCAGGGTTCCTCGGGGGAGCTGACTCATCGAGACCCCCGTCTCTAATACCCCCCGTTCGATCGCCTTGCTATAGACCGATTCTAGGTTAATACCACGGCCATCATCGGCAATAGTAATCACCACCTCACTGCCCTCAGTCCGCGCCCCCAGGTGAATCTGGGCTAAGTCCGATTTCCCTAATAGGCGGCGTTCCTCGGGAGCCTCAATCCCGTGGTCTAGGGCATTATTTAACAGATGGGTTAGGGGGGTTTGTAGCTGTTCGAGCAAGATGCGATCGACCAGGACATTTTCCCCAGAAATCTGCAAACGAGAGGTTTTCTGACAGCGGCGATTGAGCCGTTCTAGCTGGGGAATAAAGCGTTCGGCGAAGACCTTAAAGGGAACTAAGCGCGAGGTGGTGACTTCGTCATAGAGATGATCCAAATCCCGCCGAACTTGGCCGAGATCCTGAGCCAACTCGCGGCTGACGATATCAATATCGAGGCGAGTTTCCTGAACCTGAGCGATTAACTCCTCAAAGGTTTGTAAGCTGCTATGGAGGGCTGTATAGCGGTCCAATTCCAATAAATCAAACTCCCCCGTCTCCTCACTGGCCGCTGCCGGGTGGGGAGGATGATCCAGGGTCGAGAGGCGATCGTACAGGGTTTGCACGTCATCTCGGACTGGTTTGACCTGCTGCACGATACGCCGCAGGGTTTGGCTGGCCTGTTTGAGTTGCCGTTGTTGTAGCGTTAGGCGTTCATGGGAGACAATCAGTTCCCCCACCAAGCTTCCCATTAACTCCATGCGTTCTAGGGGAATCCGTAACTGTTGTTGTCGCAGGGAAGGAGGCGCGGGGGAACTGGCCGCCGCCGTCGTCTCCGGGGGGTCCGGAGTCACTGGGGGACTGGGGGAACTACCCCCTTGAGACTTTCCCGGCATATCCCCCTGTTCGAGGCGGGTGAGATAGGCCTGTCGTTGCGATCGCACAACGGTGAGGAGATGCTGCGCCAAGTCCTGAACCTGGGAAGCGTCACCACCCTGATCCAACTGGGGACTGGCTTCATCCATCGTCGTCACCAGCCAATCCAAGCCATAGGCTTCACCAATTAACAGACATTCATCAAGGAATAGGGCGATCGCCTCCTCTAAGTTAGGCTGTTCCTGCTTAAGATGGGTCTCTAGGGTATGCAAACAAGTTTCTAAATCCACCGTCAGGGCCTGTTGAATCAGACGGCGCTTCCCGGGAGAGAGACCCTCCGAGGCGGGTGAATGCTCCTCCGGGTCTGCATCTTGGAGTTGCCCCTGAAACTCCCCCAGGGCCGTCAGTAACGCCGGGTCTGGTTCCAAATCCATCCCCTGAGCCTGAGCCAACTCCAGCAACTCCGTCAGGGTTTCTAGGCCCGTTTGCAACAGATGCAGAGCCGTCTCCTGTTGCTCCCCCTGAATTTTGCCCTCATTCCAGGCTTCGAGGAGGTCTTCGAGGGGATGAGCCAAACGACTCAACCCCGGCATTTGCGCCACCCCCGCCCCACCCTTGACCGAGTGAGCCGCTCGCATCAGGGCCTGATAGTCGGGGGACTGGCCCACCGTCAACTGTTGCAATCCCTGTTGCAACGCCTCCAAATAGACCGGGGCATCCTCTTCTAAGAAACACTGTCGGGCCTCCTCGGCGATCGCCGCCAACACTGACGGATCAAGACTATAATTCATAGGGATTTTGCTGAGCAGTTACGTGAAAGATTTAAAGTCGGAACTGAGCCACTGAATCTTTAAGGGTGGCGGCGGCTTGGCGTAATTCTTCAAGGGACTCCGTGACCGTTTGCGCCGTGGCCGAGGTGTTTTCTGTCATGGATGAGACCTGTTCCACCATTTGATTGACCTGTTTCGAGGCGGAGCGTTGTGTGGTGGTATTTTGCGAGATGGCTTGCACATATTGGTCAATAGTTTGACTGAGATCGGCCAATCCTTTGAGAGTTTGTTTGGTTTGGGCCACCCGTTCCGTCCCTTCCGCCACCTCTGACTTGCCCACTTCCATGGCCTGTTGCACCTCAACAGTATCCTGCTGAATAATCTCAACAATCTGCTCAATACTGCGAGTGGCTTCCGTGGCTCGTCCCGCCAGGCGACGCACTTCTTCAGCCACCACTCGGAAGCCTTGACCATATTCCCCAGGAACCCGAGAGGCTTCAATACTGGCATTGTAAGCCAAGAGGTTGGTTCGTTCCGAGATTCCCGAAATAATCGTCAGAATTTGTAAAATTTGCTTGAAGGAGTCCGTGAGGCGATCGACTTTGCTGGCAGTTTCGGCCACGGCGGCACTAATGTTTTTAATACTCAACACCGTCAAGTCCATGACCTCCTCCCCATCGCGAGCGGTTTTCGCCCCCTGTTGGGCGATCGCCGCTGCCTGTTGAGCGGACTGGTCCACCACCCGAATTGACTCGACAATCTGAGCCACAGTCCCCAAGGTGCGGCTAATTTCCTGAGCTTGAACCGTGGCATCCCGAGATAACTGTTGCATCACAGGGGTATTATTCGAGGCCAGGTCATTAACTTGGTTGGCGATACTTTGCACCTGAGACACCAATTCCCGCAAGCGAATAATCGTCGTATTAAAGGCATCGGCGATGGAACCGACTGCCCCATCGGTCACCGCCGCATTGACCGTCAAATCCCCTCGTTGCGCCCCCTCAATTTCCAGCAACAGATTCATAACGCCCCGTTGCAGCCGTTCTTTTTCCCGTCGTTGCTGTTCGGCTTCCTGGCGGCGTAGGGTTTCCTGTTGTTCGACTGAGGCCATATTCACCTCAATGCTGGCGGCCATCTGGTTCAGTTCCTGAGACAAAATCCCAATTTCATCAGTGCGGTCTGTACTTTGAACCCGCACCCCTCGTTCACCCCGTCCCACACGTTGGGCGAAGGCGGCCAAGTCTGCCAGGGATTTGGCAAAGGCTTTGGCAATAACAATGGCAATACCACTAACAATCAAGGCGGCACCGCCGCCAACGGCTAACCCCAGTAGTTGTTGAGCGCGCACCAGTTGTTCGAGTTCCGTTTGCGGTCGGGCCACGGAGACCATGCCGATGGGGGAAACCTGAGGATTGGTGCGACGGGTATGGTTATAGAGGGGACGATAGACTGTTAGATAGTTCTTGCCATCGATATTTTCCACTAAGGAGACGTTATCCTGCCCCTCCTGCAAGACCTGCCGCACCACCGGAGCGGGGGCCAAAGTGCCAATGGCTCGGGTTCCATCTCCGGCGTCGATGTTGGTATTCACCCGCCAATCTTTGGCATAAACGGACAGGGCCTCAGCCCCAAAAAGCTGTTGAAACTCATCGAGGATGGCGTGATGTCGGTTATGAAGCACTCCGACGATGGTGGTGCCGACGATCGTCCCCTCTAGGCGCACCGGGAAGACTACCACAGTGGTTAATCCGGCTTGGAAGTCATCGAGGGCAAAGTCTCGCTGGGCGAGGGGCAAGGGGGGCGGTTGGGTGATGCGGGCCAGGGACTCCCTGAGGGGAATTTTGGCTTGAGGTTCGAGGCCTAAGCGGCTGATAATCCCTGAAGGTAAAATTTCGATTCCCCGTTGCGGCTGACCGGCTTCAAGAGCCGCTCGCACAATATCCAGGTCTCCCAGGGCGATTCCCGGTTGTGTCTCAATGCGTTGAAATTCAGCGGCGGAAATGTCGCGATCGGGTTCCGGAACTGGGGGATAGGGGGATTCGTAGAGGGCGGAGGTATGGATTTTAATCCCTTGGGCGACGGTGTTTCCTTGGGCATCGGTGAGAATGCGAAAACTCTTGGTGGTATCAGCCCGGTTGCGATCGCCCGCGGCCAAGGCCTCGTTGGCGAGGGCATCGAGATAGCGGCGTTCCGCCTCTACTTCCTGGGGGTTGCTGAGGTTAATATCGCGGACGGCCACGAGTTGGGAAAGGTTTTCGGCTTCGGTGAAGCTATCATCCTCGGTCCACATCACATAGTCGGCTCCCCAACTGGCGACATCGGAGTTGAGTTGAGCTAGGAAGTCTTCCTGAACTCGCTCCTGAGTGCGGGCGACTAAAAAGAGAGTGGTGATGGCCACCGGAATCACGGAACCGCTCACCAGGAGGATGGTGAGTTTGTGGGTAAAGCTGAGATCCTGCCAGCAGCGACTTAACCAGTTTTTCGCGGCTTGGGGGAGAGATGATAAGCTTGGCGCCGACCCTGAGGCTAGGGTTGACGCTGAACCACTAGAGGCTGCTGAGTTGCTCTGACCTAGATGGTTTAGGGCTTTGCGGGCGCTAATGCCGTAAAAGCCATCGGGGTCTTGTTGGATTAGACCCTCATAGAGCGATCGCGCCTCTGTCAGCGCCCCGGACTGCTCACAGCGGTTAGCTTCTAGGAGTTGTTCCAGGAGGGGATCCCCTTCAACCGCTTCGGTCGGTGGGGGAGTCCCCGTCGCTGGGGGATGCTCGGAGCGAGATTCAACGGGGCGATTGCGGTTCCCGGACGCATTGCGGTCGGACATTTGGCAGCGGCAAGTAAGGAGAACAGGGACGCTAGGGAGAGTCGAACGGAACGGCTACTGAATATGCTGATACACCGCATCGAGCAGTTCTTTGGGGGCATAGGGTTTAATCAAATAGGCTTGCGCCCCCTGCCGCAGGGCCCAGAAGCGATCAAACTCCTCGCTTTTGGAACTACAAAATATCACGGGAGTATCTTTAAGCTCAGGGTTTTCGCGGATTGTTCGACACAATTCTAAACCGCTTTTTCCAGGCATGACAATATCTAAAATGAACAAATGAGGCGGTGTGACGGATTTGAGTTTTTCCCAAGCTTCGTCAACAGCACTGGCCAGGGTCACTTGGAATCCGGATTGTTCGAGCAGGGCCCGCATCATTTTTTGTTCAGCGTGACCGTCTTCGACAACAAAAATATGTTTCATGGTGGTTAGGGGGAATAGGGAACAGGGAATAGGGGGGAGAAGGCAGTAGAAAAGACGTAGGGGCGCGCCCTTGTGGACGCCCTAGGCAGTAGAAAAGACGTAGGGGCGCGCCCTTGT
>SMDP01000204.1:6214-7627 GCA_012911965.1 Geitlerinema sp. P-1104 | reverse complement strand
GGCGATCGCCCCCTACCTTCAGCGCCGTTGGCTGGACTGGGGCCAGGATGCTGTTAGATTAACAGACCCCGAAGGGTTCCTCTTCTCCAACAGCATTCTCTCTAGCCTCTTCAACGCCCTAGACCCCTAAACGTCCTCAGCAAAAATAAAGCGACGGAGTTCACTCGGATCCGGTTCAGGACTCGATTGGGCAAATTCAACCGCATCATCAATCCGCGTTTGGATCGTTGACTGAATCTCCTTGAGTTCCTCAGCCTTAGCCAAATTATTACTGGTCAAGAAGTTCTCAAAGCGGTTAATCGGGTCACGGGCAAACCAGATCTCCTTCTCTTCCTTCGAGCGTAACTCATCCGGGTCTGCCAGAGAATGGCCTCGGAAGCGATAGGTGAGCGCCTCAATCAGGGTCGGTCCTTCACCGGCCCGGGCCCGTTTCACCGCTTCCTGGGCCACCGCGCGAACAGCCACCACATCCATCCCATCAACCTCAACCCCCGCCATGTTAAAAACACTGGCTTTCTTATAGATTTCCGGTTGCGAGGTGGCCCGTTCATGAGCCATCCCGATGGCCCATTTATTATTTTCCACCACAAAAATAATCGGCAACTTCCATAGGGACGCCATATTCAGGGTTTCAAAAAACTGTCCATTATTACTAGCGCCATCGCCAAAGAAACAGGCCACCACCTGATTAGCATTGGGGTCGTTCATGACCTCCTTACGATAGCGAACCTGGAAGGCCGCACCCATCGCCACCGGAATCCCCTCTGCGACGAAGGCATAGCCTCCAAGTAGCTTATGCTCCTTAGAAAACATGTGCATGGAGCCACCACGGCCCTTACTACAGCCGGTGGCTTTGCCGAACAGTTCCGCCATCACTTCCCGGGCCGGGACCCCAGCACTGAGGGCATGAACGTGATCGCGGTAGGTGCTGCACACATAATCATCACCGGGATTCATCGCCTGAATCACCCCTGAGGACACAGCTTCTTGTCCGTTATAGAGGTGAACGAAGCCGAACATCTTGCCTCGATAGTACATTTCGGCGCATTTATCCTCGAACAAACGCCCGAGAACCATGTCTTCATAGATTCGAAGTCCATCTTCACGGCTAATGGCGGCCGAGTCAGGATTGGACGTGGGGAGGGTGCGTTCTGTAACCATTGAGATTTCGACTGTCCCAAACAATAACTAATTGATCCAGGATACACGGACAGGGGGAACGGGGTAGGATAGGAGGGATTTTTTGCCGGGATTGTTGAGATAGGGGACTGTAATGGCGATCGCACTGACCAATGATGATGGAATTGCTGCACCGGGGCTGAGAACCTTACATGAAGCCGTGGCCCAAGTCACCGAGGAGCCAGTTTGGCGGATTGCACCGGACGCTCATCTGTCGGGTTGCGGCCATCAGGT
>SMDP01000204.1:2078-5825 GCA_012911965.1 Geitlerinema sp. P-1104 | reverse complement strand
CTCCTGTCCCGGAGATGGTCTTTTGTCCAGCGGGCCGTCAACCCCTACCAACTCAGTTGAAGCGGGAGGGAAACCAATTTATCTATGTTGGGGACTATTCCCGACGGAAACGGGACTCAGGCGATGATGTGGATATCTGCTTCTCCGGTCGCATCGCCATCACTCAACGTCAGGTTTAACCGCCTCAGGGGGGAAACCCGGATTCGCTAGCACAACCTGATTCCGACCCCTTGCCTTAGCCTGGTATAACGCCCTGTCTGCCGCTTGAAAAAGGGTTAAAGGAGAGTCCCCATCCTCAGGGAAGTTGGCTACCCCAAATGAGGCACTCACCTGCCCGAGAAGTTGATTCTCGTAGTAGAGACTCAGTTGGACGATCTCGTGTCGCAATCGTTCAGCAATGGTCCTGGCGGTTTCTAAGTCGCGGCCCGGTAAGATCACGACTAACTCTTCACCCCCATAGCGACAGACGATATCACAGACACGCAGATGCTTCTTGAGACATTGGCTAATGGACTGTAAAACATGGTCTCCTGCATCATGACCATAGGTGTCGTTGAAATTTTTAAAGTGATCCACATCTAGCATCACCAGGCTCAGGGCCGTCTGATTGGACTTGGCCCGTTCGATTTCCTGTTCTAAGGTGTCTTCAAAATGACGCCGGTTATACAGTCCGGTGAGACCATCGCGGATACTTTGTTGCCGTAGGGTCTGGCGTAGGTTTAGGTTGGCGATCGCCAGTCCTAACTGCTCAGCTACAGTTTGCGCTAACTGACGTTTACTGCTACTCAATTCTAAGTTGGGCGGAACCATCAGATAAAACAACCCCAAGGTTTCCCCTTGAGCGACCATAGGCAGGCAGTACGTGGTGGCTCCCTCGGGAATAGAGCTTAAATGACTACAGCGTAACTCTCCGTGATGTTCAGCCATCCGATGCAGTCGTCCCCGTCGCAGTCCCCAGCAGTCTTGATGGGAAAACTCTAGTTTGGAATAGAGTCCCTCTCCCCATTGAGCCAGGTTTTCCAAGCGATGGCTGCTATCCTTCATTTGAAAAATCCCCCCAGAACAATCAGCAAATAAGGATGTCATAAAAGTGGCTACCACTTGACAGGCTTCCTTCACCGTCAGACAAGCTTGTAAAAAGTCGCTGATTTGGCTAAGGGTTTGCATTTCCGAGTGACGCTCCCGCAAATCCTGGAGTCGTTTCTGGAGTTCTTGGTTCGTTGTCTCTAAGGTCGCTTGATAGTTTTTAATTGGAGTGATATCTCGAAAGGTGACGGCAAAGCCATCCCCCAGTTTCACGGCGATGTTTTCAAACCAACTATTAAGTCCCTCGTGATTATAATAAAACTCACGAGTTCCAGGCTCTCCAGATTCAACCACTTGAACATAGTAGTCGAATAGTCCATCTTCTTGATGACCTGGCATGACTTCAAGTAACCGTTTGCCGACTAATTCCTCCACAGTTTTCCCGGTCATCTCACAGCTTGCTGGATTGGCAATGAGATATTCAAAATCAACAATTTCTCCCTTAGCATCCCGAATTGACGCGAAAGCCATAATCCCATCAAGAGAGCTATTGAGGACGCTGCTCAACTGTAGCTTGGATAGCCTCAAAGCGTCTTGAATTTGGATCATGTTAGTAATATCTGTCAGCAGGCCAATGCAGCCCTGATAGTTCCCCTGGCTATCTTGTAATGGGGTCGTAGAGACAATCACCCAAACATCAAAGTTGTCTTTATGACAAAAACGATAAATGTTTTGTGCCCCTGTACCTTTGCGTCGGTTGCGGATTTGTTGACGGATACTTTCTTTTTTATCTCCAGCGACAAAAGCTGTTAAGGGTTTCCCGATCATCTCTGATGAGGTATAGCCTAGCATTTGGGCCATCCGGTCATTGACAAATTCCGTTATTTCTTCAGCATTCAGTAGCCAAACCCCCTCTAGGGTTGTTTCAATAATCGTTCGGTAGCGTTGCTCACTATCTTGTAAGGCCAGTGCTTTTTGTTTTTGCTCTGTGATATCTTCTGAAATTCCCCAAAATCCCGCGACAGCCTGATTCTCAAGAACCGGAAATAAAATAGTCTGAAAATTTTTAGTCACCCCATTTATGCAGAGTTCATCTTCAACCTGTAGCGGTTCTAGGGTTTCTGTGACTCTCTGCAAGCGTTGTTTGAAGATACGAATAACCGAATCGGGCAATAGATCATAAAAAGATTGACCCAGAAGTTCCAACGGTTTTTGATTGAGAGCTTGTGCAAAAGTAGGATTAACCCTCAAATATCGACCTTCCATATCAAAGCGACTAATCAAAACTGGAGCATTCTCTAAAAAGGTTTCTAACTCTTGATTGATTTGACGCAAGCTTAGCTCTGCTTCTTTCTGATTGGTTATATCAATGTGACAGCCGATTATCCGTGAGGGATTCCCCAGTTCATCCCATTCAATGACTTGTCCTGAGCAAATAATCCATACCGTAGCTCCAGTTTTATGACGATAGCGAACTTCGCGATAAAATGGAACTGTAGCTGGACTATTGAGATGATTGTGTATCGCCTCTAGGGTTCCAGGTAAATCTTCTGGTAAAATCAAGTCTTGCCAAGTATCTGGGTGATTTTCGAGTTCATCATCTTCATAGCCAAACATTTTTTTAAAGCCGGGGCTAAGATATTCAGTATTATCTTGAAGGTTCCAGTCCCAGTACCCCGCTAAAATCACCTCAAAAATGGGTTCAATGAGTTGTAATTCTCGATTACGTCGCTCAGCCTCAAGGCGCTTGATTTCTGCCTTTTTCCGCTCGGTAATATCTCGAATTAGATAGGAAAACTCAGGGTTGTCTTGGTCTCCCAGCCATAAATAATTAAGGGTGACTAGCAGCCATTTACAGCCAAAATCAGTGCGCTGCTCATATTCAAATGAAATACAGTCTTGATTGTCTTTGCATTGCTGATAATAGCCAACAATATCTTCAATAACACAAGAGTCTAAACTTAGCTCAGATAGTGTTTTACCTTCAAGAGATTCTCCGGGGAGATTAAAAAAACTTGCAGTGGCTGAGTTATGACTCAGGAAGCGAATATCCGCGTAATCGTCCTCCTGAAGCAGCTCAACAATCCCCATCATCATGGGGGAATTGGTATAAAAAATTTCTAATAGTTTTGATGGTGGATATGAACAGCCATCAGACAGAAGACTCGGAACCATTGCGAGCACAAGACCGTTAAGGTCAAGTCGGGGGATGAACTTAGATATCTCCAATTTAACTCATTGACTTGGCTTCTGTCGAAATAGTCCTGTTGAACCTCAAGCCAAAAAGCCTTTTGTCCGGTTGGATTCAGCTAGGTTTCGGGAGATTCCGGTTTGGCAGGCCTAGAGAGATCTTCAGACCAATGGAGATGCCAAATACCGATTCCGCCATAGATATCTCCACCAATCAGGGTTTTCCCATTAATGCCAAAGGCTAGGGTACTGATATGACTCGCTGTTTCCGAATGTAATAAGGCCCCAGTGGTGGTGTCCCAAATCTGAATCACACCGTTATCGGCGGGAACGGTCATAGCCAGCAGGCGACTTTGGGGACTTAGGGCCACGACTAGGTTATCGGGGGGATCTTGGGGGAGGGTGGCTTGACGTTGGCCCGTTTCGACATTCCAGAGGCTAATGTCTCCAGCCCCGGCGGTGACCAGGGTTTGACCATCGGGGCTGAGGGCGAGAACCGCTTGGGCGTTTCCGGGCCAGCGGCGACGTTCT
>SMDP01000204.1:0-1907 GCA_012911965.1 Geitlerinema sp. P-1104 | reverse complement strand
ACGAGGCGATCGCCGTTGGCCCCGACGGCCAGGACTTGCACTTGGTCTTGGGGGAGGCCTAAGACGGAGGAGAGGCGGCGCGATTGTAGTAAGACGCGATCAGGAAAAGACCAAATTTTGAGGGTTCCATCCTGGCTGCTACTGGCGAACCAGTCCCCGGTGGGACTGACGGCGATGGAGGTGACGCGATCGCGGTGATCGTAACGGCGATCGCCGAGGGTGAGGCTGAAGTCTGTGTCCCCGATGTCTGCCTCACTGGGGGCGGCATCTTCGGTTAGGGCCAGGGTGGTTGCCCCATTGTCGGGGGAGTCGAGGCGGGTTTCTGTACTCGATAGGGTTTGGGGGGAGGGATTAGGGGAGGAGGCCCTGTCTGTGGGTGATTCAGACAAATAGAGGCCCGCAGACAGGGCCAGGGCAATCACCAGACTCCCCCCCAGAAAGTCATAGCGATATTCCCAAAAATATTGACTCAAATCCGCTTTGAGTCGGGTTAATCCACCACCGGAGGGACGAATTTTGCCGAGGCTATTGGGTGCGGCGAAGGAGATGGTATAGCCGACGGCTTGGGGAACGGGGGAGGCGGCGGGGCGTTTTTTGACTTTGGGTTTGCGAGGCTGAACCCGTTGCAAGCGGCCCACTTCTTGGGAACTGCGGGGAAAGGGATCGCGGCCGCCCAGTTTACGAGCGCGATCGCACCAGGGACAATGGCTTAAATGACTGCCATAGCGATGTTGAGGGTTAGCCGAACAGGTGATCAGTTGGGCTTCGGCTTGTTCGAGGGCTTTAACCCAAGTTTGGGCATCGGGACGCTGCTGGGGCTGACGATGGCCCACTTCAAAGCATTGGCTAAACAGGGATTGTAGTTCCGGGGTGAGGAGATTGGCTGGGGGGGCGATGGGGGTGGGACGATAGGGAACGCTTCGGCTGCTATAGGCGAAATGACCGGCGGCGATGCGTTTTTCAATGGGGGGTGGATCCCCGGATTCGAGATAGACACCGGCGAAAGGGTGGGTTCCTTCCATCAGCAGTTGGAAGATGAGAACGGCTAAGCCAAAACAGTCTTGTTCCGGGCGGCGGCGAACGTGACGAAGGGTTTTTCCTTGGAGTTCTGGGGGGGTAAACTCGGGTTTGCCGACGGGACAGGGATAAAGGGCATTGCCCTCGCTGACTTGGAAGGAGTCGGTGTCAACCAGGGTAATGAGGGCGGTGCGACTGACGAGGATATTGGATTCGTTGACATCGCCGATGACGTAACCCCGAGAATGGATGCGGCTGACGGCGGCAGCGAGATTGCGGGCCGTGCGATAGAGGTATTGGTAGTTGAAGAAGGGACAGCGATCGCGCCGGGATTTGGGGGTGTAGAAGTCGTGGAGGGGGAAGCCTTCACTGACGCGGGGCATGAGAAAGCCGACAATTCGCCCTCGCTGCCAGAGGGGATCGAGAACCCAGGCAATGGAGACATGGCCGGCAGCGGCGGTGGGATCGTCGGGGGGGTTGGCCGCCATGACCGCCAGTTTGCGCGCCAACTCTGGGGTTGGGTGATGATAGAGTTTGGCGACCCAGTTGGGATGCTGGTGGACACTGTAGATTTTGCCTTCGCCACCGCCGGCGATTGCTGCACCCAGACGGAGGAGGGAACCGTTAGACTGCCGTTGAACTTGCACAGGTTTGTGGGGTTAGGGGTCTCAGGAGGATGGGGCGATCGCCCCCGCTAATACTAAGGTTAGATCGTCATCGGTCCGTTGGCTGACTCGCGGTGAGGTCAGGAAGCCCTGAAGTTGCTCGTTGGCCCCGGCTTCGTCGCTGTCTTGTTGAATAAATTGGAATAAGGGGTTGAAAAAGCGTTCATGGGGAGTCCCTTGGGGCATTTCTAGGGCTAAACGCTGTAAGCCGTCGGAAAAGAGGGC
>SMDP01000203.1 GCA_012911965.1 Geitlerinema sp. P-1104 | reverse complement strand
GCCAGTTAAGGCTTAAGCTGGTCAGCTACCTGAAGGGGAGGGCACGAAGCCCCCGTGCTTCAGCCGGGGGTGCTGACTAGCCTCTCAGACTGATCCGGAGACTCTGAGTTCCGCCCCCAAACCTTAATCAGCCATCAATCCAGTCTGAACCGTTCACGATTGCAAACGGCGTTTCGACTCCCGTTCAAACCAGTCAATAATCTGCTCAACCGTAATCTCAGCCAGAGGTTGCTCCGTTTCCTGGCAAATTTGCACCAGAGGCTTCTGAGAGGCCACCACCAAATTACTAAAAAAGGTAGCAAAACTCGCATCCACATCCACCTGTTCCTGAATCGTGGCATCCTGTTGAATCCAATCCGCCACCTGATCTGGGGTGATTTCATCCGCCGGAGTGTTGCTGGTTTGAGAAATTTGCTGAAGTGACCTCAGTGCATAAATTGCCAGCCTTGTCAAGAACTTTTCTTGAGACGAGAGAAGAGCAGCATCAACCTTAGCCGCTTCATCCGGTTGTAAAAACTCAACCGTAATCGGAGAGGGAGTAGTCATCGTGACATCCAAATCAGCACATCTGGTTTTAGGCTATCCCAAATCTGCCCCCTCTCCCCTACGACGACTCCGACTCAATCAGATAACCACAGCGATTTTCCCCATCAATCATCCAATGAGTTCGTCGCACCTGACAATCCGGTAAAGCGCGAGCAAACATATCCAATTCATGGCCACAAACACTGGGAAAGGACTCCGCCACATTAGAAATGGCGCAATTGTACTCCGCCACCACAAACCGGGGTCGTCCCTTGGCGTTAGGTTCCAACTCCACCAGTTCCGCCATATAGCCTTCCTGGCGGCGTAACTCCACTAAATTGGCAACTCGTTCCTCCAGGGGAGCTTCCCCAAGCTGATTACGATAGGCGATGGCCTTACGTTGCCATTGCTTCCCTAACACCTCGCCAACCCCCTCTTTGCCCACCGTCTCCGCCAGAGTATCCAAAAGCGAGACCGCAAACTCATCATAATGGTGCGGAAAGCGATCGCGTCCAGTTTCCGTCAACTCATAGACATGTTGCGGACGGCCCATCCCCACCTGCACCGAACCATGTTGAATCAACCCCTCAGCCTCTAAATCCTTGAGATGTCGCCGGATGGCCTGGGGGCTGATTTTCAAGGCCTCAGACAGCATCTGCGCCTTAGCCTGACCCTGTTTGAGCAGATAGTAGAGAATATCGTCCTTCGTTGATGGATTCTGTGTGGTCGCCCTCATGTTCCTTATCCCTAAAACCAATACAGCAGTACAATCGGCAGCGTATGATATAAATTATGTCTTAGACTTTGACAACTTGCCTGTTGCTAAAGTAACCTACAACTAGGGATATAAACAACAGCCAAGTTGCTTTAAACCCCATTATAGACAAAGACGTTTATCGACTCTGCCCTATGACTGCACCAACCAACCCTCAGCAGGCGACCGAAAAAAACCTAGATGCCATGCGGCGCTTCTCCGAACAGTACGCCAAACGGACAGGGACTTACTTCTGTTCGGATTTAAGCATCACCGCCGTGGTCATCGAGGGGCTAGCCAAGCACAAGGATGAGTTGGGTGCGCCCCTATGTCCCTGTCGTCACTACGAAGACAAAGAGGCCGAAGTCAAAGCCACCTACTGGAACTGCCCCTGTGTCCCCATGCGAGAGCGGAAAGAATGCCACTGTATGCTCTTCCTCACCGAAGACAACGACTTCGCCGGGCGGGAACAAGCCATCAGCAACGAACAAATCCGCGCCACAACCAACCAAGTTTAGGGCAAGGTTCAACGTCGTAGACCTCTTGGGCAACTCCCGGCGAGGTCTCCACCCCATCCCCCATCCAATCACACCCACCGCGCAACGAGAGATAACCAGCCATGAGCGCCAGCGTTAAAACCCTAGTCAACCAACCCTACAAATACGGTTTCACCACCGACATTGAAACCGAGAGCATGGCGCGCGGACTCAACGAAGATGTCATCCGCGCCATCTCCGCTAAAAAGAAAGAGCCGGAATTTATGTTAGACTTCCGCCTCAAAGCCTATCGTCAATGGCTAAAAATGGCGGAACCCGACTGGCAACACGCCAGCTATCCCCCGATTGACTATCAAAATATCGTCTACTACTCCGCCCCCAAGGTCAAAGACGAGAAGAAGAAAAGCCTCGACGATGTTGACCCCACCCTCATCGAAACCTTTGAGAAACTGGGGATTCCCCTCTCGGAACAAAAGCGTCTGGCTAACGTAGCGGTGGATGCAATTTTTGACAGTGTCTCCGTCGCCACCACCTTCAAAGAAAAATTAGGGGAAGCGGGGGTCATCTTCTGTTCCATCTCTGAGGCCCTGCAGGAACACCCAGAACTGGTGAAGAAATACATCGGGACTGTGGTTCCCGTCGGCGATAACTACTTCGCCGCCCTCAACTCCGCCGTCTTCACCGATGGGTCGTTTGTCTTCGTTCCTAAAGGGGTGACCTGTCCGATGGACTTGTCCACCTACTTCCGCATTAACAACGGTGACTCGGGACAGTTCGAGCGGACTCTGATTGTCGCCGAAGAAGGCGCCTCCGTGACCTACCTCGAAGGCTGTACCGCCCCCATGTTTGACACCAACCAACTCCACGCCGCTGTGGTGGAATTGGTGACCTTGGACGACGCGGAAATTAAATACTCCACCGTGCAAAACTGGTTCGCCGGAGATGAAAACGGCAAAGGGGGTATTTACAACTTCGTCACCAAGCGGGGACTCTGTAAAGGCAAAAACTCCAAAATCTCCTGGACTCAGGTGGAAACCGGGTCTGCGATTACCTGGAAGTACC
This sequence comes from Geitlerinema sp. P-1104, assembly GCA_012911965.1. Lineage (GTDB taxonomy): Bacteria > Cyanobacteriota > Cyanobacteriia > Cyanobacteriales > Geitlerinemataceae > Sodalinema. The sequence continues at coordinate 4,893 of SMDP01000203.1, read as the reverse complement.
CCAGTTGTGTCCTGGTGGGCGATAACTCCGTCGGTGAGTTCTACTCGGTGGCGTTGACAAATAACTATCAGCAAGCCGATACGGGAACCAAGATGGTGCATATTGGCAAGAACACCAAAAGCACGATTATCTCCAAGGGGATTTCCTCTGGGAAGTCCAAAAACAGCTATCGCGGCTTGGTGAAGATGGGGCCGAAGGCGGAAGGGTCGCGCAATTACTCCCAATGTGATTCGATGTTGATTGGGGATAATGCCGAAGCCAACACCTTCCCCTATATCGACGTTCAGAACAATCTGGCCAAGGTCGAACATGAGGCCTCTACCTCGAAGATTGGCGAAGACCAGTTGTTCTATTTTGCCCAACGGGGTATCTCGGAAGAAGATGCGGTGTCCATGATTATTAGTGGCTTCTGCCGGGATGTCTTCAATGAGTTACCCATGGAGTTTGCGGCGGAAGCGGATAAACTCCTGAGCCTGAAGCTTGAAGGCGCTGTGGGCTAATTGAGTCTGGGTTCCGTCATTCGTTGGGGTGGCGGAACCACGTAGGGGCAATCCCTTGTGGTTGCCCGAGTCCACAGGGTTTTTTGGGCTTTTTTTCTGGAATGATACAGATGGGAAACTCTAATTTTTTAGCAGATTTAGAAGAGTTTAAAGGCGACCACAAGGGAGGGCGACCACAAGGGTGCGCCCCTACTTCCATGAAGTTGCAATTTGACCAAATGCAACTTCATGGAATCAAAAGTTTGTCAAGTTACAACGTCCAAACTAAAAAGCGAACTCTCAAGGTTAAGCTAAGAAATCTGCATTGCTATTTTGAGAGCTTGCAAGAAGAAGCCCGAGAGTTGCAAGAGGCGATTGATGACGGTTTTACTCGAATCGATACCTTAGATGAGCGCCTGAGTCAGGAAGAACCAGGAAATTAGAACTCTCGCTAATATCCAGTTCAATCTAAACCTGTACCCCAAACTTACCACAACCACTCCCCAAGCATCACCTTTGAATTAAACCACCATGATTGTTGAAAATAGCGACGTTATTCTTTCAGTCAAAAACCTCAATGCAACGGTTGAGGGAACCCCAATTCTCAAAGACCTGAATTTGGAAATCAAGGCGGGAGAAATCCACGCCATTATGGGACCTAATGGGTCTGGAAAAAGTACCTTTTCTAAGATTCTCGCCGGACATCCTGATTATGAAATCACCAGCGGCGAAGTGTTCTACAAGGGGCAAAACCTGCTGGAACTCGAAGCCGATGAACGGGCGACGGCGGGGGTATTTTTGGCGTTCCAATATCCCATTGAGATTCCTGGAGTGAGTAACTTAGACTTCCTGCGAGTCGCGTACAACTCCCATCGCAAAGCCAAGGGTTTGGAAGAAATTGATACCTTTGATTTTGAGGATTTGGTTGAAGAAAAACTCGATATCGTGAAGATGCGGGCGGAATTCCTCAATCGCAGCGTGAATGAAGGCTTCTCCGGTGGGGAGAAAAAACGCAATGAGATTTTGCAGATGGCGTTGCTAGAACCCACTTTGGCAATTCTCGATGAGACGGATTCCGGGTTGGATATTGATGCCCTGAAAACCGTGGCCGGTGGTGTGAATCAGTTGGCTAAACCGGATAATTGCACCCTGATGATTACCCACTATCAACGATTGCTTGATTACATTATTCCCGATTTTGTCCATGTTATGTATGACGGACGAATTTTGACTACTGGGGATAAAGATTTAGCCCTGAAACTCGAAGAACAGGGCTACGATTGGGCGATCGCCGAATTTGCAGCAGTAGGGGTATAAAGCATTATGAGTTTGAAGACAATCAGCAAAAACAACGTTACCTCCCTCGCTGAGTTGGTGAAGCTGCGTCAGCCGGTGGTGAGTGATGGGGCGATTCTTAACCCAATTCGCGATCGCCACCAGGCCCGCCTCGATGAATTGGCCCTCCCCACCACGCGCGATGAAGCCTGGCGTTTCACAGACTTATCGGAACTAACCGGGGTCAACTTCGCCCCAGCCCCCAGCATCAATCTCGAAGCCAGTCAGATTGAGGTGAACCAACTTCCCGAAGCCCCTGAGAGTCGTCTGGTGTTCGTCAATGGACGCTACAGCGATCGCCTCTCCCAAAAAGACGGGTTACCTGAAGGTCTCTATGCGGGAAACCTCGCCAACCTTCCCCAAGACCAAAAAGCCAAACTGGGAGACTACCTGGCTAAACAACCGGGCCAGGAAGAAGTCTTCACTGCCCTAAACAGTGCCAGTTTTCAGGATCTAGCTGTGATTTGGTTGCGTCGTGGGACTGTGGTTGAGGTTCCCCTGCAACTGTTATTTGTCTCGGTTCCCGAGGACTCGGCCATGCTGACTCAGCCGCGCTGTCTGGTGGTGGCTGAGGCCAATAGTCATCTCACCTTCGTCGAAGAGTTTGTCTCCACCGTTGAAGGCTGTCCCGATTCCCAAGCCGTGGCCTATTTCAATAATGCCGTGACGGAGATTTGGCTAGAGGACAATGCCGAGTTAACTCATGTGCGCCTACAACGGGATAATGGGTCCGCCTTCCATATCGGCAAAACAGCCGTCACTCAAGCCCGAGATAGCCGTTACGCCTGTCATACCCTGAATTTGGGGTCACAACTGTCTCGCCATAACCTGGATGTCTATCAAACTGGGCCGGGAACAGAAACCACCCTCAATGGGTTAACCTTAATCGGCAAGGCGCAAACCTCGGATATTCACAGTACGGTGATTTACGACCATCCCAACAGCACCGTAAACCAACTCCATAAGTGTATTGTGGGGGATAAAGGTCACGCGGTCTTTGATGGTCGGGTTGTGGTCATGAAAAAGGCCCAACTCACCAATGCCAACCAACTCAACCGTAATCTGTTGCTGTCGCCCAAGGCCCGGGTGAATACCAAACCTCAGTTAGAGATTGTGGCCGATAACGTCAAATGCAGCCACGGCGCAACGGTGAGTCAACTCGAAGCCGATGAGGTGTTTTATCTGCAAAGTCGCGGTTTAGACAAAACCACCAGTCAGAATCTCCTGGTGGATGCCTTCGCCGCCGAAATCCTGCAACAGATTCCCGTTGTATCCTTGCAAACGGCGATCGCCCAATGTGTCGCCTGTCGCACGATTAGTTATTAGTAGAAGAGGGCGACCACAAGGGTACGCCCGGGCGACCACAAGGGTACGCCCCTACGTTGTTTCTGTTCCCTGTTCCCTGTTCCCTCCCTATGACCCTCGCCACTGCCCGAACCCTAGCCGATCGCACCCGCGCCGACTTCCCGATTTTGCATCAGGAGGTCAATGGTAAGCCTCTGGTGTATCTGGATAATGCCGCCACCTCTCAAAAGCCCAAAGCGGTCATTGATGCCTTATCTCACTACTACAGTCGGGATAACTCCAATGTCCATCGTGGTGTTCATGCCCTCAGTGCCAGGGCCACGGACAACTATGAGGGCACTCGGGATAAAATCGTCCCCTTCATCAAGGCCCAGTCTCGCAATGAAATCGTCTTCACCCGCAATGCTAGTGAAGCGATTAACCTGGTGGCCTATTCCTGGGGATTGAATCACCTCCAGGCGGGGGATGAGATTATCCTGTCGGTGATGGAACACCACAGCAACCTAATTCCTTGGCAAATGGTGGCCCAAAAGACGGGGGCGGTGTTGAAGTTTGTCGGCTTGACGGAGACTCAGGAATTCGATTTTGAGCAGTATCAGTCTCTCCTGTCCGAGAAGACGAAACTGGTGGCGGTGGTTCATGTCTCCAATACCCTCGGCTGTATCAATCCCGTCAAGGAAATTACTGAACTGGCTCATCGGCAGGGGGCCAAGGTTCTCATTGATGCTTGTCAGAGTGTGCCTCATATGCCTATCGATGTGCAAGACATCGATTGTGACTGGCTGGTGGCGTCCGGTCATAAAATGTGTGCGCCGACAGGGATTGGCTTTCTCTATGGCAAATTGGCGTTATTACAGTCGATGCCGCCGTTCCTCGGGGGTGGGGAGATGATTGCCGATGTGGAACTCGACTCCTTCACCTGTGCTGAATTGCCCCATAAGTTTGAGGCGGGAACCCCGGCGATTGGCGAGGCGATCGCCCTGGGGGCGGCCATCGATTATCTGACGGAGATTGGCATGGAGGCGATCGCCGAGTATGAACATGATCTCTGCCGCTACCTCTACGAAAAACTGGCCACAGTCCCGGGCCTAACCCTCTATGGACCCAAACCCCAAGCCGACGGCAGCGGACGGGCCGCCTTAGCCTCCTTCACCTCGGCCGATGTCCATGCCAACGACCTCTCAACCCTCCTCGATGAGTCTGGAGTGGCGATTCGCACGGGACATCACTGCACCCAGCCGTTGCACAAACTGCTGCAACAAACCTCAACGGCCCGGGCCAGTTTCTACTTCTACAACACCCATGCCGAGATTGACACCTTTATCGCCAGTCTCACGGACACCATTAACTTCTTTCAGAGCATTATGGGTTAGTTAAAAATAGACAGTTTAATTTGGACAGCTTAGACTAAGCAAATCTTTGTAGGGGCGTACCCTTGTGGTCGCCCTTTGTTAATTCTATAACCCGAATGGAAGGGGCTTAACATCCCGTGAGGGCAGACTTGCATCACGCAGAAATGTCGGTAGCAAAGTGGTTCCATCGGCGAGAGATAAAAGGCGATCACAAACAAGTAAAGGGAAGCCTTTGGGCAACCCATAGAGGCGTATTTGACTTCGCCTATGAGTCCGACAAGTCGGAAGTTCTGAAATCCCTCCGGGGAATCCCCGTCGCGTGACTCGCGGGGAGTAGTCAATAACTGCAATCAGCCCGAACAACTCCAGGTATTGCGCCCGGAGGCCTTGGCCCGATATAGCTCTAAATCTGCCGTATCAAT
>SMDP01000202.1 GCA_012911965.1 Geitlerinema sp. P-1104 | reverse complement strand
AGATAGATTAAGAAATAGCCTGCCGGATCGAGCTTAATAAAGCGTTTGGAGAGTTGATCATCGAAGGCGGCGAGTTCGTCGCGGCGAGAGGTTTGAGATATCATGGCTTCATTAGGGTTGCATCGGCTGAACCCACTAATCTAGCCGATATCTAAGGTTAGTGCAAGGGACGACCTGGAAAAATTCTTAAAAAAGTATTAAGAAATGTAAGATTCCCCCAAACTGAGTTTTTCTATGCCAAGATGGCCGTCGTTTGGGTGGAGACTATCCCTGAAACCCATTCTAATGTGCAAATCATGGGGACAGGTGTAACCTGATATTCCCTAAGCCAACGTAAACCTTGCGTTCTCTTTTAAGACGTTTACGTGTTCCTCAAGTTGAGGAGGCTTTGCCATTGTGAACTGGTTAACCCCCCATTTCTCTCGCTCCAGGTTTCTCTCTCTAATCATTAGCCTAATCATCCTACTGAGTGCTGTGATGGTGAGTGTTCAACCTGCTCGGGCCCATAGGCCTCATGATGTCGTGACTCATGTGGCTGTCTCCCCTACGTTTGACGACGATAATACTGTTTTCATTGTTGTCCGCAACAATCTATATAAATCAACCAATTCCGGTGACTCCTGGCAACGACTCGTTCAGGGACTGGACTATGACGAAATTTACGATTTAACCTTATCGGCTCAGAGCCGAGATGTTTTATATCTAAGTACCCGAGGGCATGGAGTCTATCAATCCACAGATGCGGGCCGCTCTTGGACCCAGCGAACCGATGGCTTAAGGAGTCTCGACTTAGGGGCGATCGCCGTCTCTGCCAATGATGCCAACCAGGTTTTAGTAGGGGGCCAGGACGGGGGTCTCTATCGCAGTGAGAACGGGGGGGAAGTCTGGCAATCCGTATGGATGGACAACCGGCAAATCACGGCGATCGCCTTCAGTGACGATCTCCCCGATACCGTCTTTGTGGGAACTCGCGATGGGGAGTTGCATCGTTCTGATGATGGGGGAGAGACCTGGGTTCGTTTGAGCCAACTCAATGAGGCCGGCTCGATTACGGCGATCGCCCCCTCTCCCAGACTCAGCGATGATAATCGGCTGTGGTTGGGAACTGAAGCCGCTGGAGTCTGGTGGAGTGCTGACGGTGGGAACCAGCTAAGCGCCCTCGATGCAGATATCCCTGACCCCCATATCACAGCCTTAGTCGCGGTAAGCCAGGGGACCAACTCCCCTGAGTTACTCCTCTCAACCTGGGATGCTGGTTTTTTTCACTCCCTCGATGGCGGCCAGACTTGGATGACGACCGAAGATGGATTAGACAAAGATCGGCAGGCGGATGAACTTGAGGAACCTCACTTTTATACCCTGCATACCTCCCCGGCGGCATTGGCTCAGGGGTCAATCTTTATCGGGGGGTTCAACGGTTTGTACCGCTCTGACAATGGCGGCCAGCAGTGGCAAAACCTAGAAACTCTCTCCCCCAACATTGTGACGGCTTTTGCCATTTCTCCCAACTACGCTCAAGACCAAACTCTAGCCATTGGAACCTACGTCAATGGCATTTATTTAACCGATGACGGCGGTCAGAACTGGGTTCGTCCGAGCCGTGGCTTGCATCTACCCTGGTTTACTAACATCTTTGAGGAGCAGTATCAGGAGCCTCGCCGTTACTTTCATGTTGCCTTTTCTCCAAATTACGCTCAAGACCAAACCCTCTTTTTATCGATTCTCTGGACTAAAGTGCTGCGGTCAACCGATGCGGGAGAGTCGTGGGAGGTGATTTCTCTTCCCTCGGAAACCCGAGGGGTTACGATTCTCGTCTCCCCGAACTTTGCTGAGGATCAAACGGTGTATGTCGCGGGACAGCGGGGTGAATTTTTTCGTTCCGAAGATGGCGGTCGTCATTTCCAGGAAGTGGCAGATCTCGGTGTCCCGGGTGGGAATGATGCCCCCTCGTTGGTGGCTTCGCCCAATTTCTTGGAGGATGGCATCTTGTTAGCAACGGGTCCCGGAGGGATTTATAAATCGAGCGATCGCGCTGAAACTTGGGACCATCTAACCCCAGATGCGGCTTGGGAAACGCGCCGTAATCTACAAATTGCGATGTCTCCCAATTATGGGGAAGACCAAACGATTTTTGTTGGGACTAATGGCGGGGCCTTTTGGTCTTCCGATGGCGGTGCGTCCTGGGATTTGCTGCCGGGGTTAGCCGACTTGGCCGATGGCTATATCGAGGCGATCGCTGTCTCTCCAGAATTTGCCCGCGATCAGACTCTCATGGCGACGATTCGCGGCCAGGGACTCTGGCGTAGTACCGATGGCGGTCAGAGTTTTAGTCAAACCGGTGATAACCAGCTTCTGTTCTCAAAGATTGATCGCATTCCCTCGGCTGGGATGGCGATTCAGTTTTCCCCCAACTACGACCAGGACAATACCCTCTATGCCATGGGGGATACAACCACCACCCTCTATCGCTCTACGGATCAGGGCACAAGCTGGGAAACGCTGCGAGTTCCTGACTTAGCACTGGCTGACCCCACCCCTGGGGAACAGGTTCAGATTTATTTTCATGTCTATCGGGGTCGGATTTTGCGCTTCGGTCTGGCGGCCTTTCTCGGCCTGGTCAGTTACGGGGTTCTCAGTTGGTTCACTCGTCGTCGCAGCTTACCGATCCCTCGTCCCGTCCTACCTGTGATTGGAACCGTCGTGGTCTTTAGTGGCTCTTTGGTCATTTTACTCAATTAATAATCACCGCTTAGTTTTTACCTTTGTCATGCTCATCCTCCTACCTATCCTTGCCTGGGGGAGTTTCTTCCTCATCCTGCACCGCTACCATCGCCATCCTTGGCGGGAGGCATTGCTGCGAGCCACGGTGATCTGGGGTGTGACCTTAGCTGTGATCACGGAACTGCTGAGTGGTTTACAAGTCTTCACGGCCTTGGGCGTGAGTCTGGCCTGGCTTGGGGCGATCGGACTCTCTGCCCTCGTAGTCTGGCGTTATGGGGGACGATTGTCCTGGAGATGGCCGGCCTGGCGTTGGCCAATGCCACTGTTCCCGTCCATTTTGTTGGCTGGGGTGGGTTGGATCGTTGCTATTACTGGTATTTTGGCGATCGCCTCAGCCCCCAATAATCCAGATTCGATGCGCTATCACATGAGCCGTGTCATGCATTGGATTCAACAAGGGACGGTTGCCCATTACCCCACCCATAGCCTCAAACAACTGTATCAAAACCCCGGCTCAGAATTCGCCATTGCTCAGTTTCAACTTCTGAGTGGGGGGGATTATTTTGCCAACTTAGTGCAATGGGGCAGTATGGTAGTGAGCTTGGTTGGCGTCTCTCTCATTGCTCGGCAACTAGGCTGTGAGCGTCGAGGGCAAATCCTGGCTGTGGTTCTCTGTGCCACCATCCCGATGGGGATTTTGCAAGGGGCAAGCACTCAGAATGATTATGTGGTTTCGCTGTGGCTGGTCTGTTTCACCTACTTCAGTCTTTTGATGGTGCAGGTTGGGGTGACCCAGTCTACGGCTATCTATATCGGCGCTAGTTTGGGCCTGGCGATTCTTAGTAAGGGAACGGCTTATATTTATGCCTTTCCTCCCGGTCTGGCTCTACTCATTTGGACGATTCGGCAAAAGCGTCGCTACGTTTGGCAGTTAGGATTTCTGGCAGTGGCGATCGCCCTCCTGTTAAATGTTGGGCATTATTTACGCAATCTAGTCTTAAGTGGCTCACCGTTAGGGGTCGATGTGGGGGCAGAGACCAACAGTATTTTCTCCCTCCCCGTGGTTATCGCTAGTTTTTTTAAACACCTATCACTTCATGCTGATTGGGTTAGGGCATTGCAGTTAGATGACTGGATCACTCCCACAACTGGGTTGACGGAAAGAGTCGTCAGCATTGTCCATACTCAGCTTGGGTTAGACCTTCATAACCCAGATTTATTAAGTCCTAAATCAAGTCGCTTTTATATTCCGGCCATTTCTCAATATGAAGATACCAGCGGCAATCCTCTACATCTGATGTTAATTGGTCTTGCCCTAGTCCTACTCGTTATTCGTCCCTCTTTGCGCAAACAACGAGAATTAGGGAGTTATGCCTTAACCTTGACTGCTGGATTTTTAATGATTTCCTCGCTGTTGACTTGGTCTCCCTGGCGTACACGCTTACATTTACCCCTATTTGTTCTCTTTACTCCCATTGTCGCGAGAGTTTTGGTTAAAAGTTGTCACCCAATTATTACAGGCTGTATTGCCCTTATTTTACTCCTTTCCATCCAACCCTGGCTCTTTAAAAATGAGTTTAAGCCCATCCTAGGGGAGCCATCCATTTTCTCGAAACCACGCCTAGAGCAGTATTTTATGAGTCAGCCTCACCTCCAAACCCCATATCAATCTGCCATGGCTGAATTAGAGACCTTAAACTGTCATCAAATTGGAATTGCCAATGAAAGGCTTTGGTTTGAGTATCCTATCTGGATGTTACTACAAAATCAACGATTTAATGATAGTAGAATTGTTCATGTCGCGGTGGAAAATCTCTCGAATCAAGCACGACCGAGATACCACCCCATCTCGGGGGCGGGTTCCCCTCCTTGTGCCCTGCTATCAATTACGTCAGAAGCAGATGAACTGGAGGTTTTAACCACTGAGTATGGAACCTACCAAACTGCTTGGTCAACCTTTATTTCAGATCGTCATGGAACTTTGAAAATGTTGGTGCCTAACTAAACCAAGTTGTGCCAAGTTGTTGTACTTTTTTTACCTTTAATGATTTACTTAAGTTCATATCCAGCCTTACGAGAGCAAATTCGTCGCCAGAAGAATCAAGCGATTCAGTCCTACTTCCATCGGCGCATTTATCATCATGATAATCCTTACCAAATTTGGGGGCGATCGCACCCCCTGCGGGTTCTTCTCATCCTGAGCCACATGCGATCTGGCTCATCATTACTGACCCATATTCTCAGTCAAAACCCCGCTATTCTTGGGTATGGTGAGACTCATATTACCTACCAAACTCCTCAAGATATAAAACAGCTCATGGTAAAGGTTTATTGGCAATGCCATGACTTCAGGCAACTGAGTGACCTGAAACATTTAAGAATGACACATCATTATGTTTTAGATAAAGTTCTTCACAATCGATTACTCGCCGATGAATCTCTTTTAAAGCAGCCTCAAGTCTCGGTGATTTTCCTAATTCGCGAACCAACTTCCACATTGGCAAGCTTACAAAAATTAAAACCTCACCTGGATTATCCCAAGCAATTTTTCTATTACAAAAATCGTCTGCTGACCTTGGGACGCTATGCAGAACTTATTCATGATAAGGAGCGCAGCTTATGGTTAACCTATGACCAAATTTTAGATGAAACTGAAACCGTCTTCAACCAACTTCACGCCTTTTTAGGGACAGATTCTGGATTTTCAGAGCAGTACCAAATCATGAAGACAACAGGACAGAAAGGAGTAGGAGATTCCCATGGAAAAATAAAATCTGGCACAATTATTCGCAATAAACCCACCTCCCAGGTTCATCTCCCCCAAGACATTCAAGCAGAAGCAGAAGACCTCTATCAGTCCACCTATGACCGTCTCTACAACTTCTGTACTGCCGGTGTTCCACGATTGTAACCAAGTCTCACCGTCATGCGAAAAAGTGATGATGTTTTGGGCATGAACTCTGTTAATCGTGAATACGTTGTTTAGAAAAAGCACCTAGTTTTAACCACATTCAAAGTCTAATCATGAATGAATCTCAAGCCACCCACACTAACCCAACTCTCTCGGCATCATTAAGCTCACAAACTGAAACCTGTTCCCTTTCTATTATGGTCGCTCGGACGGATTTACCATTCATGATGCACACCATCCCCCATCTCGTTCGTGGCTGTAACTTCCCCTTCTTCAAACGGGTGTTGGTCATGGATACAGCTCCCTTATCCGGTGATAAAGTCAACCGTCCCGGTGTGGGAACAATGGAGGATTTACGAGCCGCATGTCAGACACTCATTAATGAAGGACTCATGGATGAAGTCATTGAGATGGACTACTCTGAGGAGTATCGCCGGCAAATTTACAAAAAGCATTTTGGTATTGCTGACATTCGCCCCACTCACAACTATAAAGGCTATCCAATACTCGGTTCAATTTTTGCCATTGAAAATGTCCCCGGAGATTACATCGTTCATTTTGACAGTGATATGTTGCTACACCAACAGTCTGGATTTAATTGGATTGAGTTGGGAATGGACTTACTCAATCGCCGGGATAAAGTAATATTTGTTCGTCCCTTTACGGGATTTCCAAATCCTAGTCAAGGAGTCTTTGATAAGACTAAAAGTTATGACTATGACTCAGAAGAGTTTTATCAATTCACCTCCTTCAGTAGCCGGGCATTTCTGCTGAAACGCAGCAAGTTTGAACAATTACTCCCTATGCCCATCTTGTGGGTGAACTTTAAACGAAAATGGCTGTCTAATTTACCCCCTCGTGTCCTAACCCAGCTTAACAATTGGACCGGCCGTGGCAAGTTACACTCCTGGGAGGTCATTATTTCCCGAAAATTGGAAAAAGTCAATTGTGTGCGAGCCAATCTGGCGCATCCACAAGCTTGGACGTTACATCCCAGGCATCATAGTCCTGAATTTGTTGCCAACTTACCGAACATCATCGATTGCATTGAACGAGGGGAGGCACCCGAAGGACAGGTGGGATATTATGATCTTCAACTCGAAAGCTGGCTCTAAAGACGGACGGGATCTTGTCATCGATTGACAATCAGGCTATAATTTGCGGGTTGGGAGTCGCTAGCTCTCTCACCTTAGGTCTAATGAAAGCCTGGTCAGCCGTTAAATTTACACCAAGGGTAGCATGAACCGGGTTCCGGTGAGTTGCCTTTGGTGTCTTGTTTTGTCCCCCCTTGTGATTCTGGTCAAATAATGAATCAATCCCAAACAACACTCAAAACCATTGCCGTTTGGCAACCTTATTTTATGGGAGGGGGGGCAGAAGCAGTCAGCCTTTGGATTTTAGAAGCCTTAGCTCCGCACTATGATGTAACGCTATTTACCCTAAATTCTATTGATTTAGAACGCCTTGATATCCTTTACAATACTCACTTATCTCAACAAACTATAACAGTAAAACCTCTTCTGCCATCTGCACTCAATCGTGATTTCATTAAGCCTTTAATTGCTAATAATAGCAAAGTTCGTTCAGGGTTAATTCACTGGTCAGTGCGAGTGTTTAAGGAGTTAAACCGAGACTATGACCTGGTCTTGTCAACCTATAATGGAATTGACATGGGACGGCGGGGGCTTCAATATCTCCATTGGGTGCATGTGGTGGAACCCAACCCTAAGAAGATGAAAAACTGGGGAAAAATCCTCATGAAAATCTCTGATTTTTCTCTGGAGAACCTTGAGCGCAATATAACTCTCGCCAACTCAAAGTACACCGCTGAAAATATCAAGAATGCTTATGGGATTGAGTCACGGGTGGTCTATCCTCCGGTTGTGACAGAGATTGATGCGATTCCCTGGGACCAGAAGGAAAATTCATTCCTCTGTAGTGGGCGTATTGTGAAACCGAAACAACCCCATCAGGTGATTGAAATTCTGCAAAAGGTGCGCGATCGCGGCTTCGATGTTAAACTACATATTACCGGTGGTGGAGGCGGAGCCTACCAACAGTCCTATGAACGCCGTATCAAGAAGATTGCAGCTCAGAACTCGGACTGGATTCAAGTCTA
>SMDP01000201.1 GCA_012911965.1 Geitlerinema sp. P-1104 | reverse complement strand
CGGGGGGCTGGGCGCGACTGAACCTGGCTAAGCTGTCGATCGAGCTGTCGTAGTTGAGCTTGCAGTTGCCGAACTTGGGATTCTAGGCGGTTAATCCGTGAGCCATCCAAAGCCAACGCAGGGGAAACCTGACTTCCAATGGCCAGGGCCAGGAGAACGATAAGTATCCACTGCGTCAATTGGCTCTTGTTTGGAATCATGGTGGCGGTGAGAACGCCAAGACAAGGGGTTAAGCGCTTAGGCGTTGTTCGGGAACCTGTAGGCTACGGCTGGGAATGTGATAGCGATCGCCGTAGGTGAGGACGTGAACTCGTAGGTTAAAGATGCTTAGGGGATTGATGGCATCGACATAGGGTTCATTGGTGTAATCGACTTCACCGGGGTCGATAATGGTGACGGTTCCTTTGCCTAAGACTTGGATTAACCCATCGCCTTCAAAGAGGGCGCAGGTATCCTCATCGATGCCCACCCCAATGCGATCGGGGTTGGCGGAGACGGCGCTAATCAGGCGGGCCATGCGGTTACGGTTGTGGAAATGTTGGTCTACGATGACCTGGGGCAAAATGCCGAGGCCAGTGGTCATATCCACGAGGGAGCGATTGGGCGATTCGCCACTCCCGCCACCGGCGATCATATGATGTCCCATGACGGCTGCACCGGCACTGGTTCCGGCTAAGACCACTTCTCCCCGTTGCACTTGTAGGAGGATTTTCTCCATTAAGGGGGTATCTGCCAACAGGGAACAGAGGCGAAGTTGGTCTCCGCCAGTCATGAAAACCCCGGTGCAGTTTTCGAGGTCATTTTGCCAAATGGGATCTTCTCCCTGATAGCGTTCTCGGATATCGAGAATGCGAACCCCTTTGGCTCCCATGTCTTCAAAGATATCTCGATAACGGTTACCGATGGCTGCCGGTTCCCGTGAGGCTGAAGGAATGATAGCAATTTGGGCATCCCGACCCCCTGAACGGTTAAAGAAGGTTTGCAGGATTTCGCGCCCGTGAACTTTATCTTCCGCGCCGCCGATTACCAAAATCGTTGTTTGAGGGGAATGGGACATCGTCGGTTCGAGAGATTGAGCATCTGTTTGGATCATAGGGAATTAGGGCGTAATGGACTTCGAGTCAAGGATTCCTACGAGACGGACTGTCTGTAGGTTACTCTGGCGCTCAACGTTCACCGTCCCTTCGAGACGCTACGCGAACGGTAGAGCGCCTGCCCTCCGGTGACGTGAGGGTCAACGCGGATGGGGGTGAGCGACGAGGGCATCGGGGTGACGTGAAGGAGCGTGTGGGTTGTCTAACCCCGGCTGTAATCGGATCGATTCGCGTCGACAGCGCCAATAGTATACAAAAACTCGGGACGCTTTGCTCGGGATGCGTATTGGAGCGCGACAACCGTTTATCTTTGGCTTAATTAGGGGTAGCCATCGGTATTTTCCCATAATACCATCTTGGATGGCATGGGGTTATCCAGGACGAGGGGGTGAGCGATGGGATGGGTGTTGAGGAATCTTGAGATTTGATAACAATCCGAGGGAGGGAGCTGCTAGAGTAAATTGGTCGCTGAATTGGCAGCATTCGATGAGGTGCTGATTTGGCTAATGCTGATGTCCAAGTATGAGATTTGATATTGTCACGCTGTTTCCAGAGTTTTTTCAGACCCCGCTACAGGTTGGGTTAATGTCGAAGGCGATCGCCCGGGGAATTGCCGAGGTTCACTGTACGAATCCTCGCGATTTTACTCAGGATAAACATCGTCGTGTCGATGATGAACCCTATGGCGGAGGGGTGGGGATGGTGTTGAAGCCGGAACCGATTTTTGCGGCGGTGGAGTCGTTGCCGGTGTTGCCCCGTCGAGAGGTGATTTTAACGACTCCTCAAGGGGAGCCGATGTCTCAACAGCATTTTAAGGATTGGGCTAAGGACTGTGATCAGTTGGTGGTCTTATGCGGTCATTATGAGGGCATGGACGAGCGTGTGACCCATTTGGTGACTCGGGAGGTGTCTTTGGGGGATTTCGTGCTGACTGGGGGGGAAATTCCGGCGCTGGCCCTGGTGAATGGGGTGGTGCGTCTGTTGCCGGGAACGGTGGGTAAGACGGCTTCCTTGGAGGCGGATAGTTTTGAGGATGGTTTGTTGGATTATCCTCATTACACTCGTCCGGCGGTGTTCCGAAACTGGGAAGTTCCAGAGGTGTTGTTGTCGGGCAATCACGCCAAGATTGCTCAATGGCGGCGATCGCAGCAGCTAGAACGCACGCGATCGCGTCGCCCAGATTTACTCAAGGCTTTAGACCCGGACTCGGGTTCCCAGACCCAGACAGGGGAAGCGACGGAGGAGAGCCAAGGGACTGCCTGAGTTGCCATCAGGTTAGATCCCGCCTGGCTCTTGGGTTTGGTCCGAGTCTCAGGGGAGGTCGGCTTGAGGAGGGAACTGTTGTTGCTCCTGATTCCCGCCAGGGACGACTAGGGTGGGACAGGGGGAATGTTGGATCACGTATTTGCTGACACTGCCTAGGATTAGGGCTTGCCAGGCTTCTTTTTTGCCATTCCCTACGACGACTAAGTCCGCTGACCACTCTTGGGCTAGATAGCTCAGGAGGGGCCCGGGGCTGCGGCGATCGAGGCGATAGTCACAAAAGACTTCGGCTTGAGCCGCTTGTTCACAGAGTTGTCGCAGCCAGGTTCGGGCCTGTTTGACTTGTTTGACCTGTTCCGACTGTTGTAGGTCATCGAGGTTAATACGACTTTGTAAGCCGACGCAGGCGTCGAGTAAGCTGCCGAGTTGGTCGTGGAACTCCAGGTTGAGGCAATGGATTAAGCGTAACTCGCCCTGACGGTTTTGGGCGATCGCCAGGGCCTGATGAAACACCTTTGCGGCTAAATCCGTTCGGTCTAAGCCCACGAGGATACGATACGGTTCCATACTTGTCCTTAGAGCGTGGGGTAGTGGTGATGTCCCGAGTATCCAGGGATTCAGGAGAACCGGAGACTCAGGACAGGTCGCTAGGGGTCCTCTAAGACTCGGGGAGATCGGTCACGGCTCCGAGGCTACTCGATGAGACCAGTTTGGCATATTTGGCTAACACACCCCGAGGATAGCGAGGGGCGCGAGGGGTCCAGTTAGCGCGACGCTGGCTCAGTTGAGCATCCGAGACATGCAGTTCGAGCGATCGCGTATGGGCATCGATGGTGATCATATCCCCTTCTTCCACCAGGGCGATCGCCCCTCCCACAGCCGCTTCTGGGGCCACGTGACCCACTACCATGCCATAGGTTCCCCCGGAAAAGCGGCCATCGGTAATTAGGCCCACGGAGTCTCCCAACCCGGCCCCAATGATGGCCGAGGTGGGGGCCAGCATTTCTCGCATTCCGGGGCCGCCTTTGGGACCTTCGTAGCGAATCACGATAATATCCCCGGCCTGGATTTTGCCATCGAGGATAGCCTTGAGGCTCTCTTCTTCCGATTCAAACACCCGCGCCGGCCCGGTCATTTTGGGGTTTTTCACCCCGCTGATTTTGGCGACAGCCCCTTCCTCGGCGAGGTTACCCTTAAGGATTGCCAAATGACCCTGCTGATAGACGGGGTTATCCCAGGGACGAATCACCACTTGGTTGTCTGGGGGAGTGCTGGGAATATCCGCCAGTTGTTCGGCGATGGTTTTACCGGTAATGGTGAGCGCGTCGCCGTGGAGTAGACCCTGCTCTAGGAGCATTTTCATCACCTGGGGAACGCCTCCGGCTTGGTGGAAGTCCACGGTGAGGTATTGGCCACTGGGTTTGAGATCGCACAGTACGGGAACTTTCTGACGGATGGTTTCAAAGTCGTCTAAGGTCAGTTCCACGCCGATGGCGTTGGCGATGGCCAGTAGGTGTAGTACCGAGTTGGTGGAGCCGCCGACGGCCATAATGACGGCAATGGCATTCTCGAAGGCCTGGCGGGTGAGAATCTGTTGGGGGAGCCGCTGCTGACGGACGGCATCAATCAGGACTTTGCCGGATTCTTCCGTACTATCGGCTTTTTCGGCATCTTCAGCGGCCATGGTGGAGGAGTACATTAAACTCATACCCATCGCCTCGAAGGCGGAGGACATGGTGTTGGCGGTGTACATTCCCCCACAGGAACCGGCCCCTGGACAAGCGCGGCGTTCCACTTCTTTGAGTTCGGCATCGTCGATTGTACCGGCACTATGTTGCCCCACGGCTTCAAAGGCGCTGACGATGTTTAAGTCCTGACCCTTGTAGTGGCCGGGTTTGATGGTTCCGCCATAGACAAAAATAGCGGGGATATTGAGACGAGCCATGGCAATCATGGCCCCCGGCATATTCTTGTCGCAGCCGCCAATGGCTAAGACTCCATCGAGGCTTTGGCCGTTACAGACGGTTTCAATGGAATCGGCGATCACCTCGCGGGAGACGAGGGAGTATTTCATCCCCTCGGTTCCCATGGAAATGCCATCGCTAATGGTGATGGTTCCAAAGACTTGGGGCATTCCCCCCCCTTGGCGAACCCCGATTTCGGCTCGTTGGGCTAGGCCATCGAGTCCCATATTGCAGGGGGTAATGGTACTGTAGCCGTTGGCGACACCGATAATGGGTTTAGAAAAGTCATCGTCCCCGAAGCCGACAGCCCGTAACATGGCTCGGTTAGGAGTCCGGGAACTGCCTTGGGTAACAACGTGACTGCGAAGATGGTCGGACATGGTCTGATGTTCTCTCTCAATGAAAGCGTATCGAGGATAGGCGATCGCACCGGGGCGGAACAAGCGCCTCCCGAGGGGGAATGGTCGAGTTCCCCTGAAGAAACTCAATCATACTGGGATCTTTGTCTCATTTGATTGTTTCATAAGACGTGGAGGTCGTGCTAGATGCCAAAATATATTTAGTCAAGTTGATGATAGTTGAGGGGGCAAGTCACCCAGGATGAGAGCCGATGAACTCTTACAGCGATATGCGGACGGAGAACGGGATTTTCGTGAAGTAGACCTCAGTCACGCCAATTTATCTGGGCAAGACCTCAGTGGGGCTAATCTGCGACAATCCAATTTGACGGGGGTAGACTTCCGGGGGACGAACTTGCGTGGCGTGAATCTGCGAGAATCCCAGTTACGGGAGGCTAAACTGTCTCGTGCGAATTTACAGGATGCTAATTTAATTTCGAGCAAGTTACTTCATGCGGATCTGTCTGAAGCTCAGATGAGTGAAGCAAATCTACGGGGGGCAAAGTTGGTGGGGGTGTCGTTACAAGGCGCGGATTTAACTGAGGCCATTTTGAATGAGGCGGATCTCAGCGAAACGAATCTCGATGAGGCCACGTTACGGGAGGTGAATCTCAGCCGCTCTAATCTCTGTCGTGCCTCCATGCGAGGAGCGATTTTGGAGGGGGCGAATTTGACGATTGCGGTACTAACAGAAGTGGATTTAGAGAATGCCAATTTGATGAAAAGTATTTTGAATGGGGCTAATTTAAGTCAGGCCAATTTAATGGGGGTTGATTTGAGTTTTGCAAAACTCAGTGGAGCGAACTTGGCGGGTGCAAATCTCACGAAAGCACAGCTTAGGGCAGCGAATTTGAGTTGGGCGACCTTGCGAGGGGCGAATTTGACGGGAGCGAGTTTATACCGCACTAAGTTGAGTTGGTCGAATTTAACGGGGGCGATTCTCAATGATGCGATTCTGATGAGTGCTAAAATTTATAAGACCAATTTCCGGGATGCAGAACTGTTACAAACGATTATGCCGGATGGGAAAACCTTTGGCGATAATCGCTAGTCATTACATGGCCAGGACAGTACAGACCAAGCAAGGCACAGATGGGGTTAGGGTGAGATATGGTTAGAGGCATTGATGTTGCGGATTACCAGGGAACCGTCAATTGGGCGGCGGTGGCGAAGTCGGGAATTGAGTTTGCGGTGACGAAGGCGACGGAGGGGGGAACCTTTGTGGCGGACTCCTTTGCTCGCAATTGGTCGGGGATTCGCTCGGCGGGGTTGGTGCGGGGGGCGTACCATTTTTATCGTCCCCGCACGGATGCTTTGGCTCAGGCGAATCTGTTTTTAAATATGGTGAAGCTGCAACCGGGGGATTTACCGCCAGTGTTGGATATTGAGTCGGATGATGGAGTGGAACCGGAGCGGATTCGCGCGGGTATCCGCAGTTGGTTGGTGCGGGTGGAGGAGGCGACGCAGCGTCGGCCGATTCTCTATACGTATCCGTCGTTTTGGGAACGGTTGGGGAATTGGCAGGATTTTACGGACTATCCCCTCTGGATTGCTCACTATACGACGGCTGAGCGGCCCTGGGTTCCTGGGGGCTGGCGCACTTGGACGATGTGGCAGTTTACGGATAGTGGCACGGTGAATGGGGTGACGGGGCCGGTGGATGTGAACTCGTTTAATGTGATTAAGGCGGGTAGTCAGAGCATGATGGTGGTTCAAGTCCAGCGGTCTCTGCGAAGCAAGGGTTATGATATTGGGGCGCTTGATGGGGTGTTTGGACCGAAAAGCCAACAGGCGACTCGTGAGTTTCAGACGGCGCTGGGGTTGACGGCGACGGGCGAGATTACGTCGCGAACCTGGGCCTATCTGCTCGATGGTACGATAACGGGCAATGGGAAAGATCTAAAGCCACCGGAGCCGGATAAGACGATGCCTACCCCCACGGATGAGATTAAGTTGATTGATGTGATGAAGTTCTATCAGGACTTACCCCATCAGGCGCAAGCGTTGAGCTGGTTACAGAGTCGGCTTGAGGCTGGGGTGCTGCAAGAGTTTGCTCGTCGTTGGCGTAATGATGCGTCGAGTACGGCGTCGATTCAGTTGGTGGATGTGGCGAAGTTTTATCGCAATCTGGCGAGTCAGAATCAGGCGCTGCAATGGCTGGAGGGACAGGTTAGTGCCCAGATGAAGCAGGAGTTTGCTCAGCGGTGGCGATCGCCCCAGGAGTTTCGGGAGACTCCGATTGTGTTGGCGAATGCGGCGCAATATTATCAAGGGATGAGTCATCAGAAGCAGGCTTGGCAATGGCTCCAGGAGCGCCTGAGTCATGAGGATTTGGCTGAGTTTGCCCGTATTTGGCGCCAATAATGCGGTGCTGTTCTAGTTCTACTGTTGCGAGATCATAATGGATAAGTCCCCGAATTTCACTCCCCATGAGGCGATCGCCGGTACGGAGATTGCGATCGATACGTTTGTGACGGCGAAACAGAAGCGTCTGTTAACGGATTCGCTGTATACGTCTCTGCATGGACAGCCGTTCTTGATTGAAAGCAATATCGGTATTCTCCATACTCAGGGACAGCCTCTGGTGGCCCCGGATTTGATGTTGAGTTTGGATATTGGTGATGATTGGTGGACTCACCGTCATCATCCCTATTCTCTGTGGGAGTTTGGCAAGTCTCCGGATTTGGTGATGGAAGTTGTCTCGACGGCGACGGGGGATGAGTTGGGGGCGAAGCTGAGTGTGTATGAACGGTTACGGGTGAGTTACTATGTGCTGTTTGATCCTGAACGGGTGCTGGGTGGTCCCCGGTTGCGGGCGTTTGAGTTGCGGGGTAAGTGCTATTTTGAGATTGCCAAGTTCAATGAGCTGGATAAGCCAATTTGGTTGGATCAGGTGGGGTTAGGCTTGATGCTGTGGCAAGGGGAGTTTGAGGATAAGGATGGCCTCTGGTTGCGTTGGTGTGATCAGCAGGGGAATATTTTACCGACGGGCTATGAGTTGGCTCAGCAGGAGTTGTTGGATCGCGAGGAGTATGAGAAACGGGCGGAACGGATTGAGTCGCAGTTGTTGCAAGCGAATCAACGGACGGAACGAGCGAAGAAGTGGGCTCAGCGG
>SMDP01000200.1 GCA_012911965.1 Geitlerinema sp. P-1104 | reverse complement strand
TGTCCCTGGTTTAAGTCTAATTGGGCCTCTTGAGCGTCAAAGGGTTTGCTGTCTTCTTGAGGGGTAATCAGTTGACCATAGGGGGCAAAGTTCTCGGCGGTAATGGGTTCGGGGTGGAGTTCTCGATGCGGGTTGACTATCGGTGTCATGTTCGGTGTCATTGGGGATGTTTACAACGCAATCGGCCTCCCATTATATCGTGTTGGGGTTGATGCCCGGTGATGGGAATCATGCCGCCCGTCGTCCCGTTTGTGGGTGTTCTTCTTGAGATTAGGCTAATACTAGATTAGATATAATATAACCTGTTGCAAAAAGAAATCGGGTTTCTCAGTCGCGGGGATGGTGTAAAATTGGGATGGTATCCTGAAATGCGCCATGTTAACTACGGAAACTGAAATCTTACCTATTCTTCCTTGCTCCGAGACGCGGCGCGATCGCAACCTAGCCTAACTTCTCCCGATATATAAGAATTAAATACAAGTATAATAACATATGGTTTTCTTGCCAGAAGACTCCATTATTAACCCAGCCAAGCTCACTCAATATTTACTCGTCCAACTTTCTAAAAATGATAAATCTAATTTTTTAGCACAAGCAGGATACACATTAGAGAACTGGCAACAACTCGAACAGGATTTAAGAACCCAAGTCCTCAGTCAACATGCTGAACCGATTGAAATCACTCCTTATGGTAAAAAATACAGGATTCGGGCAACATTGCGAGGTCAAAATGGCATCGAACTGAAAATATTAACAATATGGATGGTCAATAATAATCAAACCCGATTTGTAACTCTAGTCCCTGATAAAGGAGAAAAGAAATGAAACCTCAATATCCTCTATTTTCTCAAGTGGCGCTGACTGAAGACTTGCCCCAATATCACCTAAAACGGGGCGATACTGCCACCATTGTTGAACATTATCATAACCCAAATTCCCAAGAAGATGGCTATAGTTTAGAAGGATTTGATGTTCCTCAAATCACCATTGAAGTGACCGCATCACAGATTATGCTCCTAAGTGACTATTTGAGAGAGGAAGCCATTTTAAGTAAATTTCGCCACCTGTCAGGACACCGACAAAAACAACTAGAAGAATACCTTGACTTTCTTTTGCAAAAAGACCAAACGACTCCGGTGAATTAATAAATTGAGGTTTGAGTGTCTATGGGTGGGACAAGAAACCGGGTTTCTAGCAGCATCTCGGTTGCTTCACAAACATTTAACAAAGAAACCCGGTTTGTCAGTCGCGGGGATGGTGTAAAATTGAGATGCTATCCCCTACCCGGTGGGTGGCGATGGATGAACACAGAGTGCAAGCCTATCTCTCCCTGATTCAAGAACTCGTTACCTGTGCCAAGCGGCTGCTGGGGAATGAATGTCTTTTGAAATGATGAGGTGATGGTAGATGCAAGCAATTAACATACAAATTCCCATAGAATTAATTGAGCAAGGTGAGACGGCAGTTTTAGAACAAATTGCCATGCAACTTTATGAAAATAAGATATTTACCTTTAGTCAAGCCCGTCGGTTGTTGAATTATTCCCTGTGGGAGTTTCAAAAACTGTTGGGAGAAAATCATGTTGTTCGGCAATACGACCAAGATGATTTAGCAGAGGATATCGAAGTGATTAAATCAGGATTGTGGGATGGTTAAAGTCATTTAAAATGCTATTGATTAATTTTGCAAGTATTAGTCGCTATATCTCTCAGTTTAGATTCCAACAGATTCTCTCAGAGAAGGGCATTAATATTCATTACGATGTCGAGGAATTGCAGGAGGATATCCAGCATTTAACGGCTAAGGGATGGCTATGATTGTTGTGAGTGATACTTCTCCGTTAAGTGGGTTGGCATTGGAAGTGAAAGCAGAAGAATTATTGATTGATGAACGGTTAGGACGAAGGGAAGCAATCAATTTGGGGTTGTCGATTACCGGATTATTAGGAATTTTGCTAGTGGCAAAGCGTCGGGGTTTGATTCCTCAGATTAGACCGATTATGGATAGTTTAATCTGGGAGGCTAATTTTCGGATTGGCTCAAATTTATATAGAGAGGTTTTAGCGGCTGCTGGGGAATGATAAAGTGATAAAATTCTGCGTTTGGGGTGGGGGAAAAGAAAACGGGTTTCTAGCCAAGTCTCTGTTCTTTTACAAATATTTTCTAAAGAAACCCGGTTTATGGGAGGTCTCTGGGAGGTTTGTGAGTCTCGGTGGAGGGTGGTTTGAGATGAACTAAGAAAGTATTTTTACTTCATATTGCTCAAACATACCATCTCCTGATACCAAGGTTAAACCTTCAGATTTGGCTTGGGAAATCAATAATCGGTCGAACGGATCTCGATGATGGAAGGGTAACGTTTGTAATATCAATAAGTGCGAAAGCTGAATGGGGAGAATTTGAATACCGCTGGGAAGGATAAAATTGATTACAATTTGTTCTAGTGGGATTGCCAGTTCGAGTTTACCGAGGCTGGTTTTAATGGTTATTTCCCAGAGGCTAACAATACTTAGGTCCAAAGTGTTGCTTTCATCCTCGATCGCTTGCCTTGCGGTTTGGCTAAGATTTGGGTTGCCTTCTATCAGCCAAATCAAGATATGTGTATCTAATAATAATTTCATTGCATATACTCAGCAAAATCATCAAGGGGGGCGTCAAAGTCTTCGGCAATCTTGATTTTGCCCTGCATACAACCAAATAATTTTTTACGGCTGATTTTTGGATGTTCAAATTGGTTCGGCTGTTGTTGCCACTGGGTAATTAAGTAGGAAACCAGTTGTAACTGTTCTTGGCGATCGAGTTGGGTGACTTCTGCTAAGACTTTTTCTAGGAGGGGACTCATCATTTACCTCAACTTGGGTATTTCTTTGATTATACTATTTTGGGAGGGGAAAGGGGAAAAAGTCTGGGAAAAGAAACCGGATTTCTCGCCAAGTCTCTGTTTCTTAACAAAAATTCAACAAAGAAACCCGGTTTCTCAGTTATGGGGATGGGGTAAAATGGAGATACTATCCTGAAGCTGTTGCATCATGGTAACCACCGAACCTGAAATCTTAGCGATTCTGCGTAACCTCCCCCAACCCGCCCTGGAAGAAGCTAAACTATTCTTAGACTTTTTAGCTTGGCGGTATCAAAACACCTCACCCAAAGGAGCAACGTTAATCGCAAATCTGCGGGGAAAAGCCACAGGGGATATGACCACTGATGAGATTCTGAATTTAACGCGGGGTGAGGAATGACGGATTTCCTCGTAGATAGTCATGTGATTTTGGATGTATTAACTGAAGATTCCCATTGGTTTGACGGGTCAGCCGCGCAACTAGCTGATTGCGCCGAAAGCGGATTCAAGAACTCGTTACCTTTGCCAATGGGATGGAGTTGTCTGGGAGGGGGAACTATCTCGGTAATGGTGTGAAACCCAAATAAAATCTCTATTGTGACCCAGAAAATCACCATGGATATTAGGCAATTGATTGATTTCGCTGACCGGGTTGATTTATGAGAAAAAATAGTCATGAAAGGAATTCAATTTGTGGTGAATGAAGCCGGAGAAAAACAGGCGGTATTAATTGATTTGGCTGAGTGGGGTGAGTTATGGGAAGATTTCTATGATGTGTTGGTGGCTCATGCTCGTGAGCAGGAGGAGGAGGTGTCTTGGGAGGAGTTAAAACAAGACATCCAGGCAGAAGCGAATGGCAAATGAAGGGTATGCTGTCCGGTTTAAGAAGTCGGCGGCTGGGGTGGTTCGGATTGTGCGCGTGAGGCATCGTCGGGATGTCTATCGGAGTTGATTTAAGGATGCCGATTAGTCTCAAGTCACAAGGGGATGGCAGGCGGGAAAAGAAACCGGGTTTCTAGCAGCATCTGGTGTTTCTTCACAAATATTTAAGAAAAAAATTGGGTTTCTCAGTCGCGGGGATGGTGTAAAATGGGGGTGCTATCCTGAGCTATTGCGTTGCAATTGATGATTAATGATTGAGGGAAAACGTTGTTGTGAGGATTATTGCTCGCAGTACATTACGAGAGTTTTGGCAGTTGCACGCCGATGCTGAACAACCATTAAAGGCTTGGTTTCAGGATGTCCGTAGCATGAACTGGACAAGCCCAGCAGATATTAAAGCGATTTATGGTAATGCCAGTATTCTTCCTAATAATCGGGTGGTTTTTAATATAAAAGGAAACAATTACCGGATAATTGTTCATGTTCGTTATGATTTGGGGATTGTCTTTATTCGCTTTATTGGTACTCATAAGGACTATGATAATATTGATGCAACCACGATTTAAAGAGGTGAAACCCATGAAATTAAAACCCATTAAAACTGAGGCGGATTATCGTGAAGCTTTAGCAGAGGTTGAACGGTTATTTGATGCGCCTATAAATACGGATGATGGGGATAGGCTTGAGGTTCTGACAGCCCTGATTGAAGTCTATGAAGAACAACATCATCCCATTGAGTTACCATCACCTTATGAGGCTATTTTATACTACATAGAAAGTCGCCAGCTACCTGTTTTAAGTTTTGTTGAGGGATTGAAGCGGCGCGGGGTAAGTGAGCAGGTGATTCAAGAGGCTTTAAATGAATTGATAATTGATAATTGAGGGGAAAAATGAGCAGTCAAGGGTGAGGGCTATTTCATTCTCCCCGCCCAATTAATTTTGGGGTTATTCATAAGATTTACCTGGCCAGGGATACAGAAGTTATTTGCTAATTTTTAGCCTAACAGTAGGAAATAACTCCGAACAATACTTAGATGCAAAGTGTTGCTTTCATCCTCAATGGCTTGCCTTGCAGTTTGGCTAAGATTTGGGTTGCCGTCTATCAGCCAAATAAAGATAGGTGTGTCTAATAATAATTTCATTCCATATACTCAGCAAAATCATTGAGGGGTGCGCCAAAGTCTTCTGCAATCTTTATTTGGCCCCGCATACAACCCAATAAATTTTTACGGCTGATTTTTTTGTCTACAAATAGGTTCGGCTGTTGTTGCCACTGGGTAATTAAGTAGGAAACCCGTTGCAACTGCTCTTGGCGATCGAGTTGGGTGACTTCTGCTAAGACTTTTTCTAGGAGGGGACTCATCATTGACCTCAACTGGAGGATTTCTTTGATTGTACTACTTTGGGAGGGTAAGGGGGAAAAGGAGGAGATGAACGTAACCGGGTTTCTGGGATGTGTGGGAAAAGAAACCGGGTTTCTACCAGCATCTCTGTTTCTTCACAAAAATTTAACAAAGAAACCCGGTTTCTCAGTCGCGGGGATGGGGTAAAATCGGGATGGTATCCCCTACCCGGTGTGTGGCTATGGATGAACACAGAGTGCAAGCCTATCTCTCCCTGATTCAAGAACTCCTCAGCTCGCTGGGGTGTTTGTGGAGGGAGGGAAAATGAACTTTTTACAAACTTGGTGGCAAGGCTTGGCCAGACCACATCATCCTAATACTGCAATTAAGCCGATGATTAACGACTTATCGCTACCCTCACAGCAATCCTCCAGATTTTTGGCAGAGGCTTTAGATTTAATTGCTAAAAGCCCCGAAAATTCTAGGGGAATTGGGGATTTTTTAACGGCTAGTTTAAATCAATTAAATCCAGACTTAATTCAGGCGATTCAAGAGTTAACTGATAACAGCCAAGGGAAACCCACAGCTCAAAGGTCTGAAGTTGCTTTGGGGCTGATGGAGTTGAGTAAGGCAATTCAGGCGTTAACTCAAGGGGATATCAATAACAATCTGCAAATTTCTATTAGTGGCTTTCAATCGGCTTTAAGGTTAGTTAACTCCAAAGATAATCTGGAAGTTTGGGTCCCAAATACTATCAACTTAGGACTAGCCTATTACACTCAATGGGTTAGTTTTGGGGCTAATACTTATCAGAATGCAAAAAAATGTTTTCAGTCGGTCTTGGCTATTATTTCCCCTGACAAACACCCAGAACTTTGGGCAAAAGCAAAAAACAGCCTAGGTATTTTATATGCTCAGAATCGCCAAGGTGATGGAATGAAACATCACCGCCTAGCAGCCGCCTGTTATGAATCGGCTTTGGCGGTCGTTTCCCCTGATAATTTCCCGGAACTTTGGGCAAAAGCAAAAAATAATCTAGGAATTTTATATAGCAGTATTGGGAAATATATTCGCGATGAAGATAAAGCGATCGCCTGTTATCAATCTATACTCGAAGCGATTTCCTTGGATTCATTTCCTGAAATGTGGATAACAGCAAGTATGAATTTAGGACTTGAGTATATTTATAGAAGAACAGGAAGTCGGTCAGAAAATCTCGAACTGGGTTTAACATATTGTCAAGATGCCTTAGATAATTGGTCTCATGCGAACTCCTCTATCAATCCTGGGTTGGTAGGACGACTGCATAATAACTTAGGAATAGCTTATGAACTCAGGATTCAGGGAGTTGTCGCGGAGAATCTGGAACTCGCAATCGACCATTATTTAGAAGCTCTAAAGTGCTATGAACAGTTCGGTTCGGCTGATGATAGGGCTGGAACCAAGACTAATCTAGCGAATGCTTACTGCAAACGTATTCGAGGGGAAAAAGCCGAAAATATTGAGAGGGCTATTTTTTACTATAACGAAGTTTTAAGGGTTTATAGTTATGAGTCTTATCCTTATGAGTGGGCAAGGACACAAGCTGCTCTGGGGACGGCTTATTGGACTCGCATCAGGGGAGAGCGGAGGGATAATCTGGAACAGTCTATTGCCTATTATCAGGCGGCTCTAACAGTTCGCACTCGTGAGTCTTATCCTTATGAATGGGCTGGAGTTCATATAAACTTGGGGGCTGCTTACTGTAACCGCATCCGGGGAGAGCGAGCGGACAATATCGAGGAGGCGCTTCTCTACTACCAAGCCACCTTAGAAGTCTACACCCGCACCGCCTTTCCTGAAGATTGGGCAAGGACTCAACATAACTTGGGACTTGCCTACTGGAGCCGCATCCGGGGAGAGCGAGCGGACAATATCGAGGCGGCGATTCGCTACTACCAAGCCACCTTAGAAGTCTACACCCGCACAGCCTTTCCCTATGAATGGGCAACGACTCAAAATAACTTGGCAGTTGCTTACTCTGACCGCATCCGGGGAGAGCGAGCGGACAATATCGAGGCGGCGATTCGCTGCTGCCAAGCGGCCTTAGAAGTCCGCACCCGCACCGCCTTTCCCGAAGGTTGGGCAATGACTCAAATGAACTTGGGCTCTGCTTACTGTAACAACATTAAAGGAGAGCGAGCCGACAATATCGAGCAGGCGATTCACTGTTACGAAGCGGCATTAGAAGTCTACACCCGCACCGCCTTTCCCGAAGGTTGGGCAATGACTCAAATGAACTTGGGGAATGCCTACTCTGACCGCATCCGGGGAGAGCGAGCCGACAATATTGAGGAGGCGATTCGCTGTTATCAAGCGGCTTTAGAAGTCCGCACCCGCACCGCCTTTCCCGAAGGTTGGGCAGATACTAAAATTTGCTTGGGGAATGCCTACCGCGATCGCCTGCGGGGAGAGCGTGGGGAGAACATCGAGGCGGCGATTCGCTACCACAAAGCGGCTTTAGAAGTGTATACCCGCACCGCCTATGCTGAAAAATGGGCAATGACCCAAAATAACTTGGGAACTGCTTACTGGGATCGCCTGCGGGGAGAGCGTGGGGAGAACATGGAGGAGGCGATTCGCTGTTATCAGGCGGCTTTAGAAGTGAGAACCCCAGAAGCTTTCCCCCTAGACTGCCTCCAGACCGGACGCAACCTCGGCAACCTCGGCTACAGCCTCCAAAACTGGGAAATCGCCATCGAAGGCTACAACCAAGCCATCCTTGCCATCGAACAAAGCCGCTACTGGGCCACC
>SMDP01000020.1:4861-34313 GCA_012911965.1 Geitlerinema sp. P-1104 | reverse complement strand
AGGGAACAGGGAACAGGGAACAGGGAACAGGGAACAGAAACAACGTAGGGGCGTACCCTTGTGGTCGCCCTAGGCAATAGGCAATAGTAGGATGTGTTCCGGTATTGTAGGGGCGAAAAATTTTTCGCCCCTATATTGGGCGTTCAATTAGAACTTGCCGGAACGCACCGCTTGCTGTTGGAAACCTCTCCTATTTACTCGTCCGACGGGGCATGAATTGCCAGACTGGACTCATCACAGTGCTGTGAACTTCTCGGGCGAAGTTCAACATTCCTTCAAAGCCTTCTAACGCTTCCTTGCGTTCGTGATTGTGGTCGCAAAATCCTAAGCCTAACTTGTAGGCAATGGGACGTTCTTTTACGCCACCCACGAAGATATCTACATCCTTTTCTTGCAGAAACGATGACAGTTCTAAGGGATTAGAATCATCGACAATAATTGTGCCTTCGTCGGTGATTTCTTGCAGTTCTTCGTAATCCTCTTTTGTCCCCGTTTGCGACCCTACCATCACCACATCCATCCCCAAGAGACGGAAGGCTTTGACTAGGGAGAAGGCTTTGAACGACCCGCCGACATAAATTGCCGCTTTTTTCCCTTCTAAGTCTTTCCGGTATTCCAACAGTTTAGGATAGAGAACTGAGAGTTCTTCCCGGACAAGAAGCTGGGCGCGTTTGAGGATTTCTGGATCATCCTTGAAGAAGCGGGCAATTTTGTACAAGGCTTCTGCCATGTCTTCGACACCAAAATACGAGACTCGTTCAAAGGGAACGCCGTAGGTGTCTTGCATCATTTTAGCTAAGTCTAAGGTGGCTCCCGAACATTGAACCACATTCAGGGCCGCACCGTGCGATCGCGAGATATCGGCCACCCGACCATCTCCGGTAATGTTGGCGACGACCTGAATCCCCATTTTCTCGAAATATTGCCGGATAATCCAGATTTCTCCGGCCAGGTTGAAGTCTCCGAGGATGTTAATACTGTGAGGGGAAATGTCGGAGGTGTCACCGGTTCCCACCAGGCGGAACATGGCTTTACAGGCGGCATTGTATCCCGCCCGTTTGTTGCCCTTGAAGCCTTCGGATTGCACGGGAATGACGGGGATTCCGGTTACCTCTGTCACTTGATTGCAAATGGCTTCTAAGTTGTCGCCAATAATGCCCACAATACAAGTTGAATAGACAAAGGCCGCCTTGGGTTCATAGCGTTCAATCAGTTCGAGAAGTGCATTTTTGAGCTTCTCTTCCCCGCCAAAGATGACATCTCGTTCTTGTAAGTCTGTTGAAAAACTGAGGCGGTGCAGTTCAGGACCCGAGGATAACGCACCGCGAATGTCCCAGGTATAGACGGCACAGCCGACGGGACCATGAACGAGATGCAAAGCATCGGCGATGGGGTAGAGGACAACCCGTGAACCGCAGAAGACACAGGCCCGTTGGCTGACTGCCCCGGCGAGGCTTTGTTTGTCGCATTCGATCGCAAACGGTTCTTTGCCTTTACGGTAAATTTGCGTTTCACGACCTTTGAGAACGGTCGGTTCCATAGTTAGAGGTTTGAAACAATTAACGATGAACAATTAACACCTAAGAATCACTATTTTTGGGAAAATTGTTCTGGGGATGTCACTGGAGTTAGCTGCGGCAATACCAGTAAATTGATGGTAAAATTCGTTGAATGGAACATCCCATCAATTTACTGGTTAGAGCTGCTTTCTGGAAGGAGCTACTTCGTCAGTAGATACTCGTCGGCGGTTGTCCCTTCCTCTAAGGCATCGAGGATCTCATCGAGAGCATCCTCATCCACATTGCCGTACCAGTCTCCTTGGGGATAGACCATGAGGACGGGACCGCGATCGCACATCTTGAGACAGCCAGTCGTCGAGACGACCACATCTTCCAAATCGCGATCGATCAGCTCATTTTCCAGGTACTGCACCAGGCTCAAAGAGCCTTTCTTGGTACAAGCACCTTGGGCGTCGCCACGGGTGCGGAACCCGCCACAGATAAACAAATGATGTTTGGGAGTTTGCATGATTGTTCTCCACAATTGCAAAAGGGATTAAGAGGGGAAGCGGCTAACGCCGTCCCCCAGGGTGACCTTAGAGAACTAACTCAAAGGTTTCATCAGCATCATCGCGATCCTTGCGATCGAGTAGGGTGTTGATGATGGTGCAAAGCAGATGTAAGCTGCCGCCATAGCCAAGGGTGGGGAAGTAGCTATGTCCCACACGGTCGAGAATGGGCCAACCGTAGCGGACAAAGGGAACATCTTCAGCCCGAGCGATATACTTGCCGTAAACATTGCTGATGAGCAGATCCACCGGTTCTTGTTTCATCAACTGGTGCAGATAGAACAAGTCCTCATTATCGCGAATCACCGCTTCAGGAACCGTCTCGCCTAGAATGGCTTGAGTGCGATCGCGGAAATACTTAGACTCAGCCCCAGTAATGACATAGACCGGCTTCGCACCACAGGTCACCAGCATTTCCACCAGAGGAACCACCTGATCCGGGTCTCCAGCGATCGCCACCCGTTTCTCATACAGATAAGACTGCATATCCGTCATTACATCCACCAGGCGACCGCGAGCGTTGACAATCTCGTCCGTCGGCTGAGTTCCGGTGACCTCCATCAGAGTTTGCACCAGGCGGTCCGTGGCAGCAACCCCAATCGGTAAATCTAAGATGTGATGGGGAACCTGACATTTGGCGTCGAGGGCGATCGCCGCTTGGGTACTGGCTTCTGGACCCAGGGCGATCGTTGCCAAACTATCCCCAGTGGTTTTCAAGGCCTCAACCGTCGTTCCACCCTGAGGATACATTTGGAAATGTCCCGTTTGCGGCGTATCCACCACATCAGACGTATCCGGGAACGTCACCGCATCAATGCCCCAAGTCGCGAGCATTTGTTTCAATTCGCGAGTGTCTGACGGTTCAACATAACCCGGAATCAAATTCACCTGATTGCGGGACTCACCGCTGCGTTCCGAGAGATACTTGACCATCGACGCCGTCATATTCGACCAGCCGGTGATGTGACAGCCGACATAACTGGGAGTATTGGCATGAATGACCGTTTTTCCATCAGGAATCACACCACTCTCCGTGGCTTCCCGAATAATCGTCGGGATATCATCGCCAATAGTTTCTGACAGACAAGTAGTTGTAATCGCCACCACCGGGGGATCATACAACTGGTAGATCGTCTTCAACGCTTGACGGAGATTGGCGCCGCCGCCGAACACCGCCGTTCCTTCCGTAAAGGAACTCGTCGCCGCCATAATCGGTTCCCGGAAATGGCGTGTCAGGTGAGAACGGTGATAGGAACAGCAGCCCTGAGACCCGTGGGAATGGGGTAAACAGCCATGAATCCCGAGGGCGGAATACATCGCGCCGATGGGTTGACAGGTTTTCGCCGGGTTAACCCGTAAAGCCTTGCGTTCAACTAAAGTCGTAGGAGTTGCGTCTAACATAATCTTTGGGAATGTAGGGAACAGAAACAACGTAGGGGCAATCCCTTGTGGTTGCCCTCCGGGGTAGGGTGTGTTCCGGCTTCAATCAAGATGAAGCTTCGACCAATCGGTTAAAACTTGCCGGAACGCACCGTTCTGGGCAGGATTCGGGGTAGGCTTCGTAGGGGCGAAAAATTTTTCTCCCCTACATTGGGCGTTCGGTTAAAACTTGCCGGAACGCACCGTTCTGGGCTGGGATTAGTTCAGCCAAGGAGCCTTGACGTACTTCCAAACGGGGGTGTTGACCCGTAAATCGACATCTTTGGCAAAGTTGACCGCACCTCGGAACCCAGCAAAAGGTCCACCGTAGTCGTAGTTGTGCAGTTGCTTACAAGGGATGCCCAACTTCTCAATGATGTACTTGTCTTTAATCCCAGACCCAATCAAGTCCGGTTTGAAGCGTTCAATCAGCACATCGAGTTCATGATGGGAGATGTTGTCCACCATCAGGGTCCCTTCACCCATATCCGGCATCATGCCTTTGTAATCCTTGAGGGTTTTGTTCTCCTCCATCTTGGCAAGAGCTTCTTCCGAAAATGGGGGCTTATACCGTTCGGGATCTTGCTTGACGTGGATTTCTTCAATGTTGCGGCTGTCGGCATCAACTTTGATGTTCGGCAACGCCTCACGACCTTCGTAGTCATCCCGGTGAGCAAACTCATAGCCAGCGACCACGGTTTTCATACCCAGGTCTGCAAACAACTCTTGGTAATGGTGCGCCCGAGAACCACCCACAAATAGGAAGACGGTCTTTCCAGTCAGCCGTTCACGATAGGTGGCCAGTTGAGCCTCGGTTTCCGCCATCTCTTCAGCGATGACCGTCTCAATGCGTTCGGTCAGTTTCGGGTCATCGAAGACTTCGGCAATCTTGCGTAAACTCTTAGCAAAGGCATTGACGCCAATGAAGTTCACCTTAATCCAGGGAATCCCGAATTTGGTTTCCATCATGTCCGCCATGTAGTTAATCGAACGGTGGCACATGACCAGGTTCAACTTCGCCAAATGGGACTCGGTGGCTTCATCGTAAGACCCATCACCACTAAACTTGCTGATGACTTCAATGCCACATTTTTCGAGAACCCGCTCGATTTCCCAGGTATCGCCGCCGATGTTGTACTCACCCATCAAGTTGACGGTGTAGCCTTCAACCTCTTCGGCCGCTTCATTGGTGCCAACCCAGTTTTTAAAGAAACCATTGTTGGCGATGTGGTGTCCAGCGGATTGACTCACGCCTTTATAGCCTTCACAGTTAAAGGCAACAATGCTGATACCGAGTTTCTCGGACATTTCCCGAGAGACGCCTTGAATGTCATCCCCAATCAGTCCTACAGGACAGGTTGAGTGAACGGTAATCGCTGGGGGTTGGAAGATGTCATAGGCTTCCTGAATCGCCTGGCGGAGTTTGGTCATTCCACCAAAAACGATGTCATGTTCCGTCAAGTCGGTGGTAAAGCAGTAGTTGACGAAGTTACGGCCATTGGCGCGGGCCCGGAATTGGTTGCGGCGAATTAGCCAAGAGTAATAGGAACAACCCACGGGACCATGGACAATGTGGACCACATCGCCAATGGGACCGACGACCACCCCTTTACAACCGGCAAAGGCGCAACCCCGCTGGGTGATGATGCCAGGTGTCGTGCGGACGTTAGCATCAATGGTTTGTTCTGGAACATTGGGGTCACGGACAACAATATGTTTGGCCCGTTTTTTGCCAACTTTGGCCGGATAGGCCTCGACAATATCTTTAACGGCGGTCTGGGTCGTGTTCTGGTCAATGGGAGAAGGAGCTTGCTTCACATCCTGCGAAGCTTGGGCGATTTGGCGTTCCAAATCGGCTTGGGTGCGTGCTGTGTCAGTCATGAGGTATTCCTCGGTTAACCAGTCATTTCATCAAGGGCAACTCGTCCGGTTTCTCCGGTGCGGACGCGAACCGTCTCAGTCACCGGAAGGACGAAGATTTTGCCATCACCGGGATTTCGGGTTTGATTCGTGCGAACCAGGGTGGTGACAACCTGCTCAACTTGCTCGTCAGTCACAACGATGCTGAGAAGGCGTTTGGGAATCAATCGGGGAATCCGTCCCAGCAGGGGGAGGACTTCACTTGCATACTCGGGATTCTGATTGAGAGCTTCGACGGCTTCGGCTTCGATGGCCTGTCGCCCTCGTCCGGTCACTTTAACCGCATTGAATCCAGGAAATCCGGCATCCACGAGCGCCTGTTTGGTGCGCCCGATTTGGTTCATGCGAATTACGGCTAAAACTTCTTTCATGGGTCTGTTTCGCGTTCTGACGCGACCTCACAGTTAGGGAGAACAAGGATTAGGGGTTAAACGGTGACGGTGGTTTTCGCGTCAGCAGTTTCCTTGACTCCGGTACTGATGGTATAGACCTCTTCGACGGGGCTGACAAAGACTTTACCGTCGCCGTACGCGCCTTCGGTTCCCGTGCGAGCAGCATCGAGGATAATGCCAATCACGGCATTTTTGTGGCGTTCGTCAATGACAAGCATCAACAGTTCTTTGGGGAGTTCGTCGTAAACCACGTTGCCGATTTTTAGTCCCCGCTGTTTACCGCGTCCAAAAACATCGATTTTGGTGACGGCGGGATAGCCTGCATCGAGCAAGGATTGCAAAACATCGGGAGTTTTTTCCGGGCGTACGATCGCCCGTATCATAATGTTAGTCATGATCATAACTGAGCAATGAACAGTAAGAGGGGGGAGAGGTTCCCCCCAAACAAATCGGGGGATGACGGTTACACCGCCGCCTTAGACAGTGGCGTAGAGTCCGAATTCCATCAGCAGGGTTTCAAGTTCTTCGTTAGCCAACGGCTTAGGAACTACATGATTGGTATTCTCATCAATCGCTTTTGCCAAGCTGCGGTAGTGGTCAGCTTGAGCTGATTCCGGTGCATATTCAATCACCGTCTGGCGGTTCAGTTCGGCGTGTTGAACAATGTTGTCCCGGGGCATGAAGTAAATCATTTGTGTTCCCAAGGATTGGGCCAAGGCAGAGATAAGTTCATCTTCCCGGTCCACTTTACGGGAGTTACAAATCAGTCCACCGAGACGCACACCGCCGGTACCAGCGTATTTCTGAATCCCCCGGCAGATGTTGTTTGCGGCATACATTGCCATCATTTCGCCGGAGGTGACGATGTAGATTTCTTGGGCTTTTCCTTCCCGAATTGGCATGGCAAAGCCACCACAAACCACGTCTCCTAGTACATCGTAGAAGGCGTAGTCGAGACCCACTTCTTCATCGTACGCCCCGAGTTGTTCGAGCATACTGATGGAGGTGATAATCCCCCGTCCAGCACAGCCAACACCGGGTTCGGGACCGCCGGATTCCACACAGAGGGTTTTGCCAAACCCTTCTTTGCGGATATCTTCGAGTTCGACTTCATCTCCTTCTTCCCGCAGGCTGTCTAAAACACTCTTCTGGTGCAAGCCTCCGAGGAGAAGACGGGTGGAGTCAGCTTTGGGGTCACAACCGACAATCATGACTTTGCGACCGAGTTCGACTAAACCTGCCACAGTGTTTTGGGTGGTGGTGGATTTGCCGATTCCGCCTTTTCCGTAAACAGCAATCTTACGCATGATTCAACCTCGTATTTGTAGAATCTAAAGTTCTGTTGTTGGGGCAGAATGGCGCTTGAAGCTGAGGAGAGTTAGAAAGTTCTACTCATTCTAGGCGCTCGTCCTGTCCAAGATGATTGAGGTAACAGAGGTTGTTCTGATTTCGGACTAGAAGAATCTCTGCCGTTCCTTTTTTCATCTGAATCTACTATAGGGTTTATTTTTAATAGCAACTGTAGCATTAATTGCAAAATAGGAATTTATTTGTTGTTATTTAATGCGCATCTTGAAGTATTTGTAACACTTTAATTTTTTCTTAATATAAATAGGGGGATAACTCTTGCCCCTTTCAAAGCATTTTTATCTTCTGTTTTATCTATTTTTTCTATTTCCTCTGTGTTCTCAGACAGCCCACTTGCGGCTTACCCCTACCTGGTTCCCCTTGCCCTTCTCAATAAAAAAACTGTAGAGCGCACAGACGGACTCTACAGTAATCTCTAGGATTCAATTTTTAAATGATGTCTAGATGAGGCGGTTACTCTTAGACATCCAGGGTTTCTAGGACTAAATCCGGGGCAACGCGATCGCGCAGGGTTCGTTCAATAAAGCCTTTGAGAGTCAGGCGAGAACTCGCACATTGCCCACAGGCCCCTTGGAGAGAGACATAGACCAAATTACCATCGACATCATAGAGATCCACATCGCCGCCATCTTCGAGTAAGACAGGACGAATCTCCTGATTTAAGACTGACTGAATCAAGGCAATTTTCTGTAAATTGGTCAGATTGGCAATTGGAACCGAAACCGGCTCTTCCTCTTCAACAGGTTGAGCGGGCCTGGAGGCGGTGGGAGTTCCTGACTCAGTGGTGGCGGTGGGAGTCTCATAGACTTCTGCCACGAGGTCATCGAGTTCCGCTAAACAGGACCCGCACCCGCCACCGGCTTTAATGTAGTTGGTCACCTCTTCGGCGCTGGTGAGATGATTGTCGCGAATGACTCGTTTAATACGAGTTTCGGTCACGCCAAAGCATTGACAGATCAGGGGAGACTCGTCATCATCATCCTCGATGGCGATCGCCACCCCGTGATAATTGGCAATGGCCGCTTCCAAGGCTTCTTGTCCCATAACCGAACAGTGCATCTTCTCCTGAGGCAATCCCCCAAGAAATTCAGCGATGGTGCGGTTGTCGATGCGTAAGGCTTCGTCGAGGGTTTTGCCCTTCACGAGATCCGTCAACGCCGACGAGGAGGCGATCGCACTGGCACAACCAAAAGTCTGAAATCGGGCATCGAGAATCAAATCATTGGCTTTCTGAATCCGCAGATGCAGCCGCAGGGCATCCCCGCAGGCAATGCTTCCCACTTCTCCGACTGCGATCGCTTCTCCGTCACTACAATCCTCTAGGGCGATCGCCCCCATATTATGAGGTTCGTGAAACAGGGTCATAACTTTGTCAGTGTAATCCCACATGATGAGGCTCCTTCCAGAATAGATAACAGGTAGGGGCGTACCCTTGTGGTCGCCCTCTTGTAGGGGCGTACCCTTGTGGTCGCCCTCTTGTAGGGGCGTACCCTTGTGGTCGCCCTCTTGTGGTCGCCCTCTTCCGGCAATCGGGGTTAGGCAATGCCGACTCGTTGAGTTTGTTCTTGTAACCAGGGATGCGTGGCTTCGTTGTCTCGGGAAAAGGGAGAGAGATCTCGTAATCGTCCAATCATCGGCGATATCACCCCTAACACCTGTTCAATCTCAGCGCCGGTGGTATAGCGCGATAAACTAAAGCGAATCGAACCATGTAGCAGCGTATAGGGTAAACCCATGGCCCGCAGGACATGAGACGGTTGCAACGAACCCGACGTGCAAGCCGAACCCGACGAGGCACAAATCCCCTCGCGATCGAGAGACAGTAAAATCGCCTCTCCTTCAACATATTTAAATCCGATATTGGCCGTATTCGGTAACCGTAAGCCGGGATGGCCATTGCGTTGTGTGTCCGAAATGGTGCTGAGAATGCCCTGTTCGAGGCGATCGCGCAACTGACTCACACGAGTATGATCCTCGTCAAAGGTTTTCAGCGTTAACTCCGCCGCTTTCCCTAAACCGATAATCCCAGGGACATTCTCCGTTCCTCCCCGTCGTCCTCGTTCCTGATGGCCGCCCGCCAGCAAGGGACGGAAGCGGACACCCCGACGGACATATAACACACCAACCCCTTTCGGGCCGTGAAATTTATGACCGGAGAGAACCAGAAAATCAATGACACCGCTGCTGACATCGAGGGGAATCTTGCCCGCCGCTTGGACAGCATCGACGTGGAACAAAATCCCGCGTTCCTTCGCCAGATGGCCAATGCGTTCAATCGGGAAAATCGTTCCGGTTTCGTTGTTGGCGGCCATGACCGAAATGAGGGCGGTATCATCACGGATGGCCCGTCGCAACTCGTTTAACTTGAGTTGTCCTTTACCGTCCACCCCTAAATAAGTGACCGTATAGCCTTGTTTTTCCAGCCGTTGCAGGGGTTTGAGAATGGCAGGGTGTTCAACGGCCGTGGTGATGATATGGCGTTTGTCCGGTTGACTATCGAGGGCCGCGCGAATGGCGGCGTTGTCGCCCTCGGTTCCGCAACTGGTGAAGATGATTTCATTGGGTTCGGCCTGGATGAGGGCGGCGATGGCCTCGCGACTCTGACGCAGGCCGCGGGCAACTTGTCCACCAAAGCGGTGCATACTGGAGGGATTGCCGTAAAACTGGGTGAAGTAGGGCGACATCGCCTCGTAGACTTCAGGGGCAACGCAGGTGGTGGCGTTGTTATCAAGATAAATGACTGACATGGTGGGGCCTGGGTGGGGGGCTGGGGTTAAGTCACCGTCTGACGGTAGCTATCGTAAAAGCTAAATAGGGCTGTTTCGATGGTGTCGTAGACTTGTACGGCTTCGATTCCGGCATCTCGCAGACGATCCTCGGGTTCGATGCCAATGCGCGAAATCATGACTGCTTGGCAGTCTTGCAGGGTTTCGAGAATGGCACTGAAGTCCCCGGGGCTGTTTTCTGGGCCGTGACAGTAGGGGGCGACATCACGCACTTCGATGAACTCGGCGTGCGATCGCGTCACATCGTAGATATGAAATTGACTGGCATGGCCGAAGTGGGTATCCACTAAGCCTCTGCCCTGAGTAGCCACGGCAACACGGGCTGTGGGTTCAGGTAAGGTTTGGGTATTCGGGGATCTTGATGGGCTAAGGGTCATGGATCTCCTTCATCAACAATTGCGGGGCAACATCACAAGATTTTGTGCGTATTTATACAGGTAAGGCAATACGTAAACTCATTGAGGTTACTGTAAGACATCTTCTCAGAGGTATAGGAGTTTCCATTAGCCAATCGACGTATCGCGCTGAAGTCTATTTTTAGGGGCTTTAGAGACATCCAAATTTTTTTTGGGGGGTGGGGGTCTAGCAGTAAACTGTTATCGTTGATGCAAAATTACCTACTTGTTTGAGGCGACTTTGAGGCAATAAATCTGTATTATGGGGGATATGAAATCCTAAAATAGCATCTAATCCGGATTTGCTTGACCTCTAAAATGCTTGTGGTGTAACAGTTTTAGATTTTCTTAATAAAGTTAACGATAAATATTAAGAAAAAATTAAATTTTTTTCAAAATGAGTTTTTTGGTATAGCTTGTCGCGAAAAAAAGGTGACATATCTGAGAAATGAGGTGAGACACGCCTGCTTATGGACCCTTTTTAATGAGTCAAATGGGCGATCGCCAGATCTGATAAACCTACATTTTGTATCTAAAATTGCATTTTATCTTTAAGCAGCAATGTTACGCTAAGGTATCGCTTCATGTTCCCGGAAGCAAAATCCGGCTTGAGTCCCTAAGGGAATTTACGCAAGTCAGTTAAGTCATTCTCTCGATCAGCCATTATGAACAACTGTCAGAGCGCCGTTGTCAATGACCCTCCTGAGCCGCGACTGCTAGATACCACCTTGCGAGATGGAGAACAGATGGCTGGAGTCGCCCTAACCCCAGAGGAGAAAGTGGCGATCGCCCAGTTACTCGATGCCATCGGTGTCCCAGAAATCGAGGTTGGGGTAGCCGCCATGGGAGGGGATGAAGCGCGCGCCATCACCACGCTCGTCAATAGTCATCTCAACGCCGAACTCCTAGGCTGGAACCGGGCCCGGATTTCCGATCTAGCTGCTTCCTTTGATTGTGGGTTGGAACGGGTGCATATTTCTCTGCCCGTCTCCGAGATCCAAATTGCCGCGAAATTTGGCGGCGATCGCCAGCGACTGTGGCAACAGTTGCACGACAGTCTCCAGTTTGCCCGCGATCGCAGCCGCTTTATCTCCGTCGGCGCCGAAGATGCCTCCCGAGCCGATCCCGAATTTCTCTTAGCCGTTGCTCAAACCGCCCAAAATTTGGGAGCGCAACGGTTTCGCTTCTGTGATACCGTCGGCATTCTCGATCCCTTCGGGATGATGGAACACGTGCAGCGCCTCGTCCAATCTCTACAGATTCCCGTTGAAGTGCATACCCACGATGACCTCGGGATGGCCACCGCCAACGCCCTCGCCGGATTACGGGCGGGGGCCACAGTCGTCGATGTCACCGTCAATGGGATCGGTGAGCGGGCCGGAAATGCTGCCCTAGAAGAAGTCGTAGTTGCCATGCGTCGCCTCCAGGGTTGGGACTTCGGCATTGATAGCCGTCAACTCCTGAAACTCTCCCGAGAAGTTCAAAAATGGATTCGCGGGGGGAGCTTACCGCCCTGGAAGGCGATCGTCGGTAAGAATATCTTTACCCATGAATCAGGGATTCATGCCGATGGCATCCTCAAAAATCCCCAAACCTATGAACCCTTCCCTCCCCAATGGCTGGGAACCGAGCATCAGATCCAAATCGGCAAACATTCCGGGCGACGGGCGATCGCCGCCTGTTTAGCAAACCATCAGTCCCCCCTAACTGCCACCAGTCCCCATCAGCAACAATTCCTACTCGATGCAGTACGAGTGCGAGCCACAGAACTCAAACGAGGCTTAGGAGTAGACGAAGTCTTAGCCCTAGCCGCCTCATCTCCTCCCCCTTGAACCGTTATCAGAACATTCAAGAGGGGAGGGACATTTTTTAGTTAATCCACACCAATCATGATATGACTTGCTTTAATGATGGCATAGGCTTCTTTCCCATCACTCAACTGTAATTTATCCACCGAAGCCTTCGTAACCATCGCCGTAATTTCCACTCCTGGATTAACCTCTAGGGTTACCTCAGCATTCACGGTTCCTAAATGAATATGCTTGATGGTTCCTTTCAAAACATTGCGTGCTGTGACTTGCATGACTGTTAGATTTCTAAGATGACGGTAAAAAGACTACGTTTTTTATAAACTAAAACAAAAAACAAAAAAGTATAAATTGCTATAAAACTTAGACCAATACCAGCCTATCCGGCAACCCCCTAACCTTCACTGACTCGGAAATCTCCCAAGATCTCACTAGCACAGATCAAGTTAGTCCTTAATTTTAGACTGTTCATTTTTTATTTGTGATTCAACCAAGGTTCATAATGTCATTCCTACAAGATCCAGGCTATCCCAGCTGCCAAAAATGTCCTGATCTCTGTTTCCCCCAAGCTCTTTATTGGCAATTCAATCCTCAGTCTCGGCGATTCCTTCCCATGGACTCCCTAGACTTAAACTGGCTTCCCGTCGGCTCAAACTGTTCCCATCACCAGGGAGTTGACCCCCCAGATAGGTCATACTCACATCAAAACTCACCCAAAAAACTACCCCTAAGCCTTGCCTCTCCCCTCGTCATTTGGGAAGGCTGTAACCTGTTAACCCAACGACAGGATATTCCTTGGAGTTGGGACGGTTCTCGTTGGACCTATTGTAAACCCGTCAAACGGGGACGAGGAGAACTACAATTCTGGATTGAAGGAGACAATCAGGACAGTCAAGCTCAATCAGACATTGCCGAATTTGATATTCGCTCTGCCTGCTTACATCTAATTTACGCCGCCAAAGTCACCCAACTGACAGACCCCACTCAAGGAGTCTTTTCCGTGAGTGATCGCGACCTCACCCATTATTTTGGACTGCAACGACGACGGGATCTCAGCCAGCACGATAAACTCACCCTTCTAGAGCG
Organism: Geitlerinema sp. P-1104; assembly: GCA_012911965.1. Classification (GTDB taxonomy): domain Bacteria; phylum Cyanobacteriota; class Cyanobacteriia; order Cyanobacteriales; family Geitlerinemataceae; genus Sodalinema. The sequence goes on along the minus strand of SMDP01000020.1, from coordinate 21,071 downwards.
GTTAGTCCGGGAAGTCAGCCGTCTGCGCGTCGCCATTCGTTGGTTACAACAGGGAGATATTCCCCCCTTTGAAGAACCCGAACATCCCCTTTGGGAATTAGTCCATTTTCACCATCATCCCCCCCAGGGATCCCAGAGACATCCCAGTGGTTTCACCCTTACCATTCGTCCCGGTCCCTGGGTTCAACATTTCCTGAATCCCCAAGGCCAGCAACAAGGACGAGGATTTTATCAAACCACCAACATTGAAGCCGATTGGATCGACCTGGCCTTTCGCAACTGGCAACAACATCCAGGAATGGTGCGATCGCTATTTTGGCTTATCTTTAAACTACGCTTTGGCCGCCAGAGTCCCCTACGAGTCTCCACCTTCATGACCATCGCCTATGGCCAGGCTAAACTAGACCGGGCCGATCGCGATCGCGACACCCGCAAACGTCTCATCCGCACCTTTGAACGAGACCTAGAACTCCTCGCCGAAGCCGGACTCATGCCCCAATTCGACCCCAAAACCTACCCCCTCGATATTCGTCCCCTCTGGGCCAGGCTGCAAGCCATCCCCGACGATCCCGACGACCCCAGCGGCATCTGGCTCTCCGACGGTGAGGGCGATCGCTCCCTCCTAGACTTTGCCCCACGAGGAAAATGGAAACGCCTCAAAAAAGCTCGTTTCTGCGGCTTTGACCCCCGGAAATAGCACCCCCTCTCTACCGACCTGTCCTCGGGCAACCACAAGGGATTGCCCCTACGGGCAACCACAAGGGATTGCCCCTACGGGGTTCCCCCCCTCCAACAACAACAAACGAGACGGCAACAGCCCCACAAACCAAGGAAACGGACGGCATTTCAACCCCTTCCACACCTCCTTAAACACCTCCCCCCGCACATGGTAATCCTGAGAACTTGCCGGCGGTTCCCCCAACTTCAGATAGAGAGTTTGTCGATGAGGCGTTTCACTACTCGCCGCCAGCCAAGCCGGGAAGCAGTTCGCTCCCTCTAAACCCTCTAAAAAGACAAGATGATGAGCGCGAATCCCCACATGACTGTGCAGCGGCGACACCTCCCCCTGAGTCTCTAGAGTACAGTTCCAATCCAAGGCACGGATTTTGTGAGACGACAGAAGTTCGAGGCGAGAATAATTCTTGCACCCCGTCAACTGAGCCACCATGACGGTTCCCGGATTATCAAAAATGCTTTGCTTAGCCCCCTCGGCGATCATCGTTCCTTGAGAGAGAACCAACAGATGAGGACATAGGCGATAGGCCTCTTCTAAATTGTGACTGACAAACAAGGTTAAGCCTCGATAGTCAGCCAGGGTTTGACTCAATTGGGTTTCTAACTCACTGCGTAGATGAGCATCTAGGGCCGAGAAGGGTTCATCGAGGAGTAATAGATCCGGTTCCGGGGCCAGGGCCCGGGCCAAGGCCACTCGTTGCTGTTGGCCGCCCGAGAGTTGATGGGGATAGCGATCGCCCAACCCCAGCAGTTGCATCTGTTCTAACTGTTCCGCCACCCGGCGTAACCGCTCAGCCTTAGGATAACCTTTCAAGCCATAGGCGATATTTTGGTGAACCGTCAGATGGGGAAAGAGAGCGTAATTTTGGAAAACAAATCCCACCCGGCGATCGCGACTCGGGAGATTAATCCCTCGTCGAGAATCATAGAGAACCCGGTCATGTAAGACAATTCTGCCCGCATCGGGCGAATCAATCCCCGCAATACACCGTAGGGTCAGACTTTTCCCCGATCCCGAACTTCCCAACAGTCCCAACGGTTGTGTTTCCAGGTCAAACTCAACATTCAGACGATAATTCGGTAGGTTTTTTTGAATGCGAACCGTCAGAGACATGATGGCACTCCTTCACAGAAAACAGGTCTAGGGATGGGGGTGACGATCTAACTGTCTAACCCAGTAGAGAAACCCAAAGGCGATCGCCGTCATCATCAACACCATGACATTCGCCAGGTCATAATCTCTCCTTTCCACCGCCGCATAAATTGCCAGGGGTAGGGTTTGAGTCCGTCCCGGGATACTGCCAGCCACCATCAGCGTCGCCCCAAACTCCCCCAAACTTCTCGCGACACTGAGAGTAAATCCCGCCAAAATGCCCCGATAGGACAACGGAAGCGTAATTCTCAGCAGGATTTCCCCCTCCGTCGATCCCAGAGTTCGGGCCGCCGCTTCGAGTTCCGGGTTGACATTGGCGATCGCCGCTCGGGTAGACTCAACCATCAGCGGTAATGCCACCACCGTCGAGGCGATGGCCGCCGCCTGCCAAGTAAACAAGATATCAATCCCCAACCACTCTCGAATCGGACTTCCCCGGCCCAACCCCAACAGCAATCCATACCCCACCACACTCGGCGGTAACACCAGGGGTAAATTCAACAGAGTAGACAGAAACAGTTGGCCCGGAAAGCGGCGTTTCGCCAAAAGCGTCCCCAACCCCAACCCCAGCACAAAGATAAATAGACTCGCGGTGAGAGTGACCTGTAACGAGAGAAGCGACGGCTGCCAAATCATGGCGTTGGGGGAGACTCGGGGACAACAAAACCATATTTTTCCATCAGCGGCCGTCCTTGTTCTCCATTAATAAACGCCGCAAACTGTTTCGCTTCCTCAGGATGGGGGGCATTTTTGGGCACAGCCAGCATTTGTTCGAGGGGGTGATGGAGATGGTCAGGAATCAAAACCCACTGTCCCGGTTTCTCCACACTAATCGAGAGGGCAGCGATCGCCACATCCACATTCCCAGTCATGGCATACTGCTGAGTATGACTGATATTTTCCCCCAAAATCAGTTTAGGTTGTAGCGCCTCCCAAAGACCGGCTGCTTGCAGTGCCTCTCGGGCCGCAGTTCCATAGGGAGCATGATCAGGGTTGGCGATCGCCACTCGCGTCACCTCCGGTTTGAGTAAATCCTCAAGCTGGCTAATCTCCAAAGAATCCTCATCCCGTTGCCAGAGGGTAATTCGTCCCACCCCATAGAGGGCCTTCGTGTCTGGAAACACTAAGCCCTCTCGGTCTAAATCTTCCACAAATTGGCGATTCGCCGCCGCAAACAAATCCACCGGCGCACCTCGTGCAATTTGCTGAGCCAATTGTCCCGTGGAACCGAAATTAAACCGCACAGAATGCCCCGTTTGGTCTTCCCATAATTGAGCAATTTCGGGAAACACATCCCTTAAATCCGAGGCAGCAGAGACGGTGAGCGTAATTGAGGTTGGGGGAGTGTCTGCCCGCAGGAAGGGTTGATGTTGGGGTGACAGACCCATCATCAGCAGCAGTCCCACAACGGCCAAGCCGAGATACCATGACAGTTTCTTCATTATTCGTATTAGCTACAATTCTGATACAAATAATCTAATTGGTTATCTTGCCGCTGATGGTGTTAAAACACACAAATCTACCCCAGTTCACCGAATAAGCGCCGTAGGAGTTGAATCGGAAGTGCATAGACCAATGGCTCGCTCACCCCTCCCCCTTGAGCCAGAGGCTGAGATCTGATGGTGTCAAATGTCAAAATGCCGACCACCTCGCCCCATTGATTAAAGATAGGTGCACCACTGATTCCCTGCTGCAAGGGAACACTGACCTCAAGAATCCATTCACTACAATACTCGCTGGGACGAATGCGGTTGATCAACCCCAGATTGCAATATAGGTTGTCTTCAAACTGATGACTGTCCAGGGCCGGAAAGCCCAGAGTAAAAATTCGTTCCCCAACTTCCACCAGTTCTGAGAACCCTAAGCGTAACGGATTGAGAGTCATGGAACCGGGATAGACTTCCAGAATGGCAAGATCATCCTCGCCCCAGGTTGGTAGATGCACTGACTTGACCGTTAAACTGTCTTGAGCGGTGATAACAGAGATTCTCTGAGTCGGAAGCCGGCCTCGACCATCAGGCTCCATGACGATACGGCGGTTAGTTGCAATGAGATCGGGGCCAATCACAAAACCGCTAACACTGGCTAGCTGATCACCCAAACGAGCCTGGATACAGACGACAGAAGAGCCATAAGTACGAACGGTTTGATTTAAATTTTGCCAATCTGGACGATGGAGATCCAAAAGGCTGCCAAACTCCTCTAATTGGGCTAGATAAGGCTCTCGCTGCCGGGAGCGAGCCAAAATTTCCAGTCCCAGTTCTACCTGACTCCGAGAGTGTGGGGGAGGGAGTCGCTCAAACTGTTCTTGAGCCTCCACGTAACGGTGTAGATGCAAGAAATGTTGAACCAGAGATTCTGGGTCCCCCTCTAAATCAATGGGTAAATTGTCCAGCACACTCAACCACTTACGGTACATTGAAGCCATTTCGATGACATCCCGAGACGCTTTTTGGGTGCGCGGGAAGAGTCGCTCTCCTTCTTCAATTAACTGTTTAACCTGGGCCTCAATTGCTTTAGAGCGCCAATCTATCTTCTGAGTTTGCTCTAACCAACTGCTAATGCTGCGACGCAACGTCCCCCAGTGATCTAAATTCAGGCGCGCGCGATCGCCCAGTTGGTCGCGATCGCGGTACATCTCGAATAAAATATCATTATCCAGGGGAGTCGGTACATATCGTTCTCGCTCTCGTTGATAGATCTCAAGACGATTCTGAAAACGAGTCAATAGGTTAGCCAGATCGGCGTACTCTTGATCCTCAAGACTCGCCTGCAAGGAAGCAATCAACCCTTTAAGATGAGAGAGAGACTTTTGATAATTCTGCGAGTTCCAGAATTGTTTTTTCAACGATTCAGTTTGAGCTGGAGTCAGCAAGTGAGAGTCTACAATTGTAATACTATTTACATTCCCCGTCGTCGCATCTCGGGCTGTCACTGTCAGCAAACAGTTTGAATCAATATCAAATGTGACGTTAATCTTGGGAACTCCCGCTAGAGCAATGGGAATCCCTTCCAACACAAACTCCCCAACTTTAAAGTTCTCCTGGGGCAGGGGAGATTCTCCCTGAAAAATTTGAATTCTGACTTGAGTTTGTCCGTTTTCTGTTGTGGTATAACATTGAGTTTTACGAATCGGAATGGCACTGTGTTTGGGAATTACCGAGTCAAACTTAAACTGACCTGGAGCCATACGACATTTAATGCCAAGGCTAAAGGGAACCACATCGACTAATAGGGCATCTTCAACGTCCCCTTGGAGAATTGCCCCTTGTAGAACAGCGCCACGGGCCACTACAGTAACAGGGTCATAGGTAGAATTAGGCGCCTGATTAAAGACCCGTTGAATACAGCGATAAACTGCTGGCATCTGCCCCCCGCCCCCAATCAATAGAACACGAGTGGGCTTCTGCTTAATTCGACGGCAAATTGTCTCGATACGCTTCAACCAGGGGTTGGCTAAATCCTCAAGTTTTTGACGACTTAAGCTGATGTGAATCTGTTGATTGCCAATTAAACCAGGTAAATGAATTGTCCAGTCCACTTGAGAGGATAATTCAATTTTTAGTTCCTCACAAGCCTGACGTAACCGAGTAGCTGCTTGACTATTGCGGGGAATTTCTTCCCCAAACTCAGCCTTAAGACCATCAGCCATGTGAGTGTAAATAATTTCATCGAGATCCGAACTCCCTAGGGTATTATCACCTTCAATCTCAATGACCTCAAAGACTCCTTCACCAACCTGAATAATCGATAAATCTAGAGTTCCTGCCCCGAGATCAATCACCAAGATTGTTTCGACTTTATGACTACGAACTCTCTGAGCCAAACAAGCCGCCGTCGGTTCATGAATTAACCGTAACACATGAACCCCGGCTAAGGTTGCCGCCGTTTTCGTTGCTTGTTTTTGTGCCTCATTAAAATAAGCAGGAACAGTAATTACTAAGTTCTGTAAGGGAATCGTTGGTAGGTATTGAGCCATCGCATCATTGACCCAATCTAGGGATGGCGCTAATCCTAATGACTGACTTGCTAGACAAACAATCGTTTGGGAAATTTTATGATGGATATAATCCCGGCTCAACTCGCGAGCATGGTTAATAAAACGGGCAGAAATTTCCTCAGGGCGATAGGTCTGATCGCCAACTTTAAATCTTCGCTGAGTTCCCATTTCCCGTTTCGCACCTGTAATGATGGCCCGGGGGGACTTGTGAATTAACGTCGAGATAGGGAGTCCCACTAGCTCCTGTCCCGATTGATCAATCGCTAAAACTGAGGGAAATTGTCGTTCTCTATGTTGTCCCACAACTTCAGTTGTGCCTTGCTGTTTATTATACAAACAAACCACACTATTACTGGTTCCGAGATCTAAACCAATTGCATCAGTATAGTTCCTCAACACCTCCTCACTAGCTTGTTTGACCCAAGTCGGAGCCTGCTGCTGAAATTGCTCTCGGTCAAACTGCTCAAGTTGGGGAAGTTCAGCCGCGATAGAGTCCTGCCATTTTTGTCCAAGTAATTCCTGATCGGCTAATTCTTTAATCCGTCGCCACAGACGTACTTTTTCTAGATTAGACAGATTAGGTTCAGCCGCTTGAGTTGCGCATAACTCCGCTAAATGTTCAATCTGGCCTGCCTTCGCTAATAACGCTTGGAAATCCGGGTCAAATAGACTCTCCTGATCACCGACTTGACGCTTGCGGATTTCAGCGGCGCGTGAAAATTCGCCAGCCCGTTCGTAGAGAGTTCTGGCAGAGTCGAGATCCTGCAACCGTTCATAAAGGAGAGCTGCCATAAAAAAGTCCCCCCCTTGCTCGAGCAATTGTGCTTTTTTCCGGGGGTCCACATTCTCAGGATTAACGGACTCTAAAGCCACTAAAGCTTGCCCAAAGGCGCTTGCCTTTTCAAACAAAAGCGACGCCGTAAAATAATCCTGAGTTTGTTCAGCTTGAAGGGCGGCTTCTAAATAGTTTCCTGCGGCTTCTTCCAATTGGCTCCAACGCCGACGGATGTTGAGTTTTACCTCTTCAGACTCCGCCTCACTTAACTCCGACTCGAACGCACAACGAGCGGTTCTCACAGCTTCCGAGAGATAATACTCAGTTCGCTCAGCTTCGGTAATCTGCCGCCGCCTCCGCCAGGCGCGAGCCACAGCACTCAATAGCTCTATCGCTGGCAAAAACTCTTGTTGTTCAACTTGAGTCCGGGCTTGAGTTTCGATCAGCTCTCGTAGCTCTCGAACCCAGTCCGGGTTAAGCTGGGGACGGGAGTCAATCGACTCAGCAAATTTCCCCAGTTCTTTCTGGCAATTGCTCACTTTTTCTGGGTTATTCGCCTGTTGAAAATGCTCACTAGCTTGAGGGAGATTATGAGCTTTCCAATAATAGTCTCCTAAGCTATTATGAGCTTGTGAAATCAATTCTAGATTTCCCGAGCGTTGTGCCAAAGTCAGCCGCTGCCGGGCGACATCTTCCCCATCGAGAGAGATTAAATAGTGGATTGCACTCTCATAATCTTCAGCCGCTTCCGCCAGATTCGCCGCCTCTTGATACCGCTCTACGAGTGCATAGATAGGATGCAATCTTGGCAATTCTTCTGGACTGAGCTGTTCAAAAAAGGCTTTCCAAGGGGTAGTTTTATCGAAGGAATGCTTCCTTAAAAATGTCTCGAAAATCTGCGATAACTCTCCTGGATCTAGACAGTTACACTCACGCCATCGCAGAACTCGTCCAAGAAGCACAGTACTCTCCCCAAGATCTGCCAATTGCAGACAAATTTGCTGCTGAATCTCTCGCACTACCTCGGAGCGAGGATGGCGGGGCGCGAGTCGCCAAGCCGCATCTAAGTATTGTAGAGTCTGTGGATTGGCATCCAAGAGCTGTGAAATGGCTCGTTTAATGATCAGGTCAGAGCCGCTTTGCTGTGGCTGAAAATGTGAATCAAATTGCCAAATTACTTGGCTAAGTTGATGACAATCACACCTCATCGCCAGGGAGAGAGCTTTGATATACATTGACCAAACTCGGTTTTGACCCCGAGAGGTCTCAAGCTCCTTTTCCAACCTGGTCCGGGTTTTCCTCAGCTGCGGGTAAGGTTTTTCCCGTTCGAGCAGGCGACGAAACCGTCGAGTTAACTTACGAAAGAAGCCTGTCCAAGATCTCTTAAGCGCCCGGGAAAAATTACCCATGATCCGATGACTCCAGAGGATGGCAAAGTGGGACTAACCGTTAAATGCGTCACTTGAGGTCTATTTTAAAATTGGTTATGGGGTAAATAATGGCAGCAGTCCTAACTGACTCTTGTGCTTCAGCTCCGTTACGATGGGATGTACCCCAATCCCATGAACCCCTCGATTCTCCCTAAAAACCTGCTCTTGGGGAACCCTTTGATGAATCATCTGTGCATTTTTGGCTAGGATCACATTGTATCCCAAATTGACTATGTTGCAACTCTATCTAATTCGTCATGGAATCGCCGCCGATCGCAATCCCCAAACCTATCCCGACGATACCCAACGACCCCTCACCGACGCCGGAGTCAAAAAAACTCGTAAAATTGCCAAACGCCTCGCCGAATTGGGGCTAGAGTTTGATTATCTACTCAGCAGTCCTCTTGTCCGGGCGCGACAAACCGCCGAAATTCTAGTGAATGCTAAACTGAGTGCCACCCTAGAAATTTCGGCCGCCCTTGCCCCCGGCGGCGATGTGCAGGATTGGCTAAATTGGCGCAACAGCATCCCCAAAACGGGCAAAAACGGCGATGTGGCGATCGCCGTTGTTGGACATGAACCCGACTTAGGACAGTGGGCCGAACAACTCATTTGGGGAGAAGTTCGTGAAAAACTAATTGTCAAAAAAGCCGGTGTAATCGGCGTCAATCTTCCAGATGACGGGGAAATCATCGGCCAGAGTGAACTCTTCTGGCTCGTTCCACCGCGATTTCTGCTCTAGAAGCAAGGATCACATCCAGGGCGATCGCCCATCAATCAGACCCTTAGCATAACCGATGGCTTGGTCTTGGGAGGCATGACCCTCACTCTGACCCTTAACCTCATCCCCATGGGGATCAATCACCGTCGCCCACCACCAGGCGCGACTGTAGCGTGGAATAATCAGATGTCCTTTATAGACTTGGCTTTGGGGTTGCGCATCGGTCAGAACCCGATCGCCTCCCGACAGAGAAGATGTTGCAATCATAATCTTGGGATCTCCCAGAAACAGACGTTATCCGAGCAACGGAAGATTCACCCTCGTTACTCCCATTATGTCGCGAGTTTTACAGATTCTATACCGTTTTGTTACATCTGCAACACTTGATCTCCAACTCCCCCCAGATTGAGGAGACAAAAACGGCGACGTACTGGGAGACTATAGTATAGATCGACGCTAAACCAGGGGTAAACGTTCCTCCCACCTGGGGAGAGACACACCTGAGGGAAGTCGGACTACCAATGGGGACTACGATATAGCTCATGTCACTGCGAGAACGATTCAACATCTCAAAATGGGCCATTCAGCATCGGCTGTTGACCATCGCCATTTGGCTGGCCATCGCCGTCGCCGGACTCTTCGCCTACTCCTCCCTGCAATACGCCCTCTTCCCAGACATCACCTTTCCCGTGGTCATCGTCAACGCCTCCGGGGAGAGTGACGATGTCATCCGTACCGAAAGCGACCTCACCGAACCCATCGAAGCCCAACTTTGGGATTTACCCGGTCTCGACGATATCCAGTCCCGCGTCTATCCCGGACGCACCGTCATTAGTGTCTTATTTAACGTCGGCGTCGATCTGACCTCCTCCAGCGACGCCGTCCGCGATCGCCTCAACCAGCTAGAACTCCCCGACAACACAGAACTTGAGGTCATCCCCCTCAACCTCAACGAATCCGCCGCCATCAGTTACGCCCTACGGCCCACCCCAGACAGCGACCTAGAAGCGATCGCCCCCCTGACCCGCAATCAACTGATTCCCCAACTCGAACAACTCCCCGGAGTCCTGCGCGTCGATCTCCTCGGCGATGCTGAAATCAGCCAAGACAGCGAACCCGACCTCCTCACCGATGACGTTAGCCTCAACGCCCCCACCCTGATCCGCTTCGCCAGCGAGAACGCCCTGGCCCTACAAGTTATCAAAGAAGGAGACGCCAACACCCTAGACGTGGTGCGTCAGGTCGAAACCACCGTCGCCACCTGGGACCAAGACTATCCCCAACTTCAAATTGACCTAGCCGCCACCCAAGCCGACTTTATCCGCGAAGCCACCCAAGCCACCATCGACACCCTAGGATTTGCCATCATCCTAGCCGTCATCGTTATCTTCGCCTTTCTGCGGAACCTCTGGGCCACCCTCATCACCGCCCTAGCCATTCCTATCTCCCTCCTGGGAACCTTCATCGTCATGGCGGTGTACGACTTCAACCTCGAAACCATCACCCTCCTAGCCCTAGCCCTAACCATCGGTATTATCGTCGATGATGCCATTGTCGAAGTCGAGAATATCGCCCGCCACATCGACCAAGGACAACCCCCTCGCGAAGCCGCCATCGCCGCCACCAACGAAATCGGCCTCACTGTTTCCGCCTCCACCCTCACCATCGTCGCCGTCTTTCTCCCCGTCGCGTTCATGGGGGGAACCATCGGACAATTCTTTAAACCCTTTGGCCTGACCGTCTCCGCAGCGGTTCTCATCTCCCTCCTTGTCGCCCGAACCCTCTCCCCTGTCCTGGCCGTCTATTGGCTGAAACCCAAACCCCAGCCCCAGGGCGATCGCCCCGAGACCCCAAACCTCCTCGATCGCCTCTATTTACCCCTACTGCGCAACGCCCTCGGTCATCCCTGGCTAACCCTCGCCATCGCCGTCCTCAGTTTAGTCGTAGGAATTGCCTTAATTCCCCTCATTCCCAAAGGCTTTATCCCCCAACTCGATCGCGGCGAGTTCAACATCCTCTACACCGCCCCCCTCCCCGAGTTTCCCAGTCCCTCGGACTTCTTCCCGCAAGAGGCGCAAGCGTTGGAGTTTCAGGACGTTGACCCAGCCCAGATGGAAGACATGGACGGGGACAGCCCCATGACCCTCCCTGACTCAGACCCACGAGTCTTTATCCTCAACGCCAGTCAGGAGATCGCCGCCGACCTAGAAGCCGTCGTCCGCGATCATCCCGATGTAGAGTCCGTTTATACCCTAATTGGCTACCGAGGCGAACCCAATCGCGGCCGCCTTAGCGTTCAACTCCGGGGCGATCGCCAACTTGACACCGCCAGCGTTCAAAGTCAATTACGCGATCGCCTCCCCCGGCCCGACGGAAGCCGCGTCAGCGTTGAAGATATCCAATTCGTCGAAATCGGCGACAGCAAACCCTTACAAATTGCCCTCCTCGGCGATGACCTCGACCAACTCAACCAAACCGCCCGTACCATCGCCACAGCCATCAACGATGTACCGGGCTTAATCGACATCGAAACCAGCGCCGACCCCGACGGCGACCTCGCCAGTATCCGCCGTAAATCCGGCGAACGAGTCGCCTATGTCGAAGCCAATCTCCGCCAGGGTCAGGCCCTCGGCGATGCTACCGATGACGTCGTGGCGATCGCCCAAGATCTCCTCCCCCCTGACATCCGCCTAGACCTCGGAGGAGATGCCCAAAACGCCGCCAGTGTCTTTCGTAGTTTCGGCGGCACGTTAGCTTTATCCGTTACCTGTATGTTAGCGGTTTTGATTCTGCCCTTTGGACGACTCTTAGAACCCCTAGTGGTAGGATTATCGCTCCCCTTAGCCCTCATTGGCGCTTTATTTGCCTTACTCATTACCCAAAGTGATTTTGGCATGATTTCCCTCATTGGCACCATTTTTCTCTTAGGCTTATTAGACAAAAATGCCTTGTTGCTAATGGACTATGCCAATCAACTCCGAAAAGCCGGAAAACCCCGCTTGGAGGCCCTACTCGAAACCGGACGAGTTCGCTTTCGTCCCATCCTCATGACCACCGCCTCAACAGTATTAGGAATGTTGCCCATCGCCATCGGCTGGGGCGCAGGGGCAGAACTGCGTCAACCCATGGCCGTCGCCATTATTGGCGGTTTAATCACCTCAAGCCTTCTCAGTTTAGTTGTCGTTCCCGTCCTCTATGGACTCTTAGAAGATGGCTGGTCAAAATTGCGTCGGAGGTGATGATAATCATGCCCAACCACCCACTTAAGACTTACAAAGAAAATCAAAGTCTTTATGGATTTGCTCTATCAGCTTAATTGGGTTTTCATCGGGTAAAGTTTTTTGATAATACAAACTGGCAATATCTTCAAAAATAGGAGCAACCTGTGGCTTACCAAATTCATTAGCCCAGTCGAATATTTTATAGCGAACACTATGATAAAATCTAGAGACATCATTCTTCGAGCCTTTCTTTAGGATTTTGAGTATTTTTTGTATTTTGGAATAATCTTGAATGACATCTTCAGGATTATTTAAAAGCTGATCTAACGCCGCTTTTTCAGCTTTAGAAAATCCTCCACTTCTTTGCAGCGAGGGAGTTTGAAATGTCCAAATCAAACTAAACAGGACAACCAGAACTAATACCTGACGCAGCACAGACCTGCCCCCGAAAACTGTCTCATCCCCATCCTAGCAAAGTCAAAAACAAAATCCTAATGTCATCATGACCCCAAGCCAACAAACCCCCAAAGTCTCCCCCCATCTATCCATTATCCATTATCCATTATCCATTATCCTAACCAGCCTCCTCCTAGGCAGTTGCACCCCCTCCCAGACTCCTCCCCCCGAGGAGATCCCCCCCCCAGTCGCCTCTTCCTCCCCCAGCCCCAAACCCTCACCCCTCTCCTTCAGCGATCCAGATTTTCAGGTTCAGCAACAGATACAAGCCTATCTCAATCGCCTTAGCCGTCAAGGGTTTGACCCCCAGCAACAGGGGATTTGGTTACAAACCGACGATCGCCTCTTAGCCGAAATTGGTGGAACCGTTCCCCTCCCCGCCGCCTCCCTCACCAAAATCGCCACCACCCTCGCCGCCTTACGTCAGTTTGACCTAGATCATCGCTTTTCGACCCAGTTTTTCCGGCGAGGCGAGATCAACAATGGCGTGTTGGAGGGGGATTTGCTGGTCGTGGGAGATATGGACCCCTTATTTGTTTGGGAGGAGGCCATCCCCATCGCCAATCAACTGGCGGATTTGGGGCTACAGCAAGTCACAGGAGACCTCATTATCGTCGGTGACTTCTTTATGAACTTTGAGGAAGACAGCGTTCTCTCAGGAGAACTCCTCAAACAAGCCCTAAACACCCGTCTCTGGGCTGGGGAAGCCGAAGCCCAATATCGCACCCTTCCCCCAGGAACCCCTCGCCCCCAGTTAGAGATTGCGGGCCAAGTGCGTCGCTTACAGGAACCCCCCTCACAGCTTGAATTTCTCCTGGCCCATCAGTCTCAACCCCTACCCCGTATCCTGAAGCTGATGAATCGTTACAGTAACAATGCGATCGCCCATATGCTGGCCAACGCCATGGGTGGGGCCGAGGCGGTTCGAGAGACAGTCATCGCGGCCACTGGGGTTCCCCCCCAGGAAATTCAACTGATTAATGGCTCGGGATTAGGACGAGAAAATCAAATCTCACCCCGAACGGTGATTGAAATGTATCAAGCGATTCAGCGAGAACTGGCCCCCCAGGGATTAACCCTGGCCGATGTCGTCGCCGTCGCTGGAGAACCCGAGGGGATCTTAACAGTGCGTCCCCTCCCCCCCTACGCCGTGTTGAAATCCGGCAGTCTCAATGCGGTGAGTACCTTATCGGGGGCCTTACCCACCCAAGACAAGGGCATTGTCTGGTTTGCCTTTCTCCATGGTGGGGGTGATATTGAAATTTTGCGGGCGGAACAGGAACGTTTTTTGCGGGAGTTAGAAGCCCAATGGGGGGCCGTCGATGAACTTCCCCCGAGCTTAAACGTTCGGCAACCTGAAGGGTGAAACCCTTTTTTAAGTGTTGCCTAAACAGGACCAATAGCGCCCCCAAAAATAACATTGAATGGGGATTTATCGACATTATTTCCCAATACAAAACCGACTAAAAATGCGATCCAACACCGACTCAGTAATCTCCTCGCCCGTGATTTCTCCTAACGCCTGAATCCCATCCCGTAAATCAATCGTCCAGAAATCCAAGGGAAGCTGGGCGCTAATCGTCTCCTGGACCCGTTCTAGGGCTGACTTGGCCCGAGTTAAGGCCGCCCCTTGACGTTGGTTAATACAGAAGTCAACATTGGCCGTCTCAATCTCTTGGGCGTTGGCTTTCTGCAAAATTGCCGCCTCCAAAGCCTCAATTCCCTGCTGTTGGGCCGCCGCCGTGAAAACCGGTTGCTGGGGATAGGGAAGTGGCGGGGGACTCTCGACTAAATCACACTTATTCCAAATCGTAATCAGGGGGCGATCGCACACCCGCTGATAAATCGCCTCATCCTCCGCCGTCCAGCCAGACACTGCATCCAGGACAAACAAGACCAAATCCGCCGCCTCCAACGCCTGGCGCGATCGCTCCACCCCCATCTGTTCAATGCGATCGCTCGTCTGGCGAATCCCCGCCGTATCCAAAACCTGCACCGGGATTCCCCCCACCACCAACTGAGATTCCACCACATCCCGCGTCGTCCCCGGTAAATCCGTAACAATCGCGCGATCGCTGCGACTCCACGCATTCAACAAACTGGACTTACCCACATTGGGGCGGCCCACAATCACCACCTTTAACCCCGTCCGCAACAACTCCCCCTGACTCGCCGTTGCCTCAATCACCTCAATCTCCCGCAACACCGCCGCCAAATCCTCAACCACCTTCCCCTCATCCAACGGCGGTAAATCCTCCTCAAAATCCACCCGCGCCTCAATTTCAGCCAAAATATCTAAACATTGAGAGCGCAAATCACGAATCGGCTGAGCCAATCGTCCCTGAACCCCCGCCAACGCCGCCTGAGACGCCGCCTGAGACTGGGCCCCCACCAAATCCGCAATACTTTCAGCTTGGGTTAAATCAATCCGTCCATTGAGAAAGGCCCGTAACGTAAACTCCCCAGGATTCGCCAAGCGGGCCCCAGACTCCACACATAACCGCAACACCTGTTGCACCACCATCATCCCACCGTGGCAGTGAAATTCCACCACATCCTCGCGCGTGTAGGACCGAGGCGCTACCATAAGTAACAACAGGGCTTCATCCACCAACGCCGAGGTATCCGGATGACGGATCGTTCCGTAGAGAATGCGATGCGTTTGCCAAGGTTGTTTACCCGGTGCCTGAAACAAGCGTTTGGCGATCGCGATCGCCTCGTCACCGGACAAACGCACAATTCCCACACTTCCCTGTTGAGGGACAACCGCTGTGGCAATGGCCACAATCGTATCCCGGCGTAGCACTGCTTCAGACATTCGTGACTGCTCTTTCTCATGGCGTTCTCATCCTAGTCTGTTGTACAGTCGATGGACAGTCAACCATCATCTCGATGGCGATCGCCAGGGCAATCCCGATGACCTGTCCTGTCAATCTCAACCTTTGCACTCACTCATGACTCAACCGCTCGGTTCAAAAGTATTCAACCATCTGATTCACCTCAGCAAACGGGGTTTGCGGATTATCCGCTACTACTACTGGCGTTTAATCCGTCTCCAAGACCCCCCAGAATACATCGCCCGAGGCGTAGCGGTTGGAGTCTTTGCCGGCTGTTTCCCTCTATTTGGGATGCAAACCCCTATCAGTATCCTCCTGGCCATGGTGGCCCGAGGTCATAAGCTGTGCGCGGCGGTCTGTACCTGGATCAGTAACCCCCTCACCTATGTCCCCATCTATTGGTTGAACTTCCAAATCGGACGCTTACTCTTAGGCTCAAGCAGTGACGCGCCCTCTCAATGGAACTCCTTAGAAATCTTCCTGGACCAAACCGGGGAGTTTTTTGCTGACTTACTGCTAGGGTCCCTGGTTATGGCCACCGTTGCCTCCATCATCAGTTACTTCGGTAGCTTACGCCTGATTCATGAGTGGCGGCTCAAACGCCAACAGGAGCGCCAGCAGAGCCGAGAAAAAAAGATGTACATTCGTAATAACTCCCAACCGTCTCATCTAATCTCATCCAATCAATAACCCTTGAGAGTCTTCTCAGGAGCCGTTTGCCCAAAATGTCCTCCAGTATAATCAAAGATAGAGATTTCTCAAGTCGGAGTTTCCTGACGTGGCAGGTGCGAGCAAAACCCTAGTGATCGGAACCCTTTTAGATAGACGCTATCGCATCATCAAAATTTTGGGATCAGGGGCCTTCGGCCAAACCTATCTCGC
>SMDP01000020.1:0-4002 GCA_012911965.1 Geitlerinema sp. P-1104 | reverse complement strand
CTGAGTTTAGGCCTGGGACTCTGGCTATGGCAACGTCCCCGAGAAAGCCGGGCCCAAGACTTTTATCATCGCGCCCTAGCTAATCTGGAACAGAACAATCAGGACTTGGCGTTACAGGCCTTAAACCGAGCCATCTATCATCATCCGAATCATATTGAAGCCCATTATCAACGGGCTAATCTCCACTTTGACCAAGGCAATCTTGAGGAAGCCATCGCGGATTATAGTCGCACCTTAGAGCTAGATCCCGATCACTACAATGCTCTCTATAACCGAGGCCTAGCCCAAATCAAGTCCGGGGACTTAGAAGCGGCGATGACGGACTTCTCCCAAGTGCTGCAATTGTCCCCCAATGATGCTGACGCCTATTATCAACGGGCCCTGATTTCCTATGAATTGGGGGATTACAGTTCTGCGATTCAAGATTACACCCAAGCCATTCTCCACAATCCGGGTTCCCCTAATGCCTATCTCAATCGTGGTTTAGCGCACTCCGCTGCCGGAAATCCCACGGAGGCCATCGCCGACTTTACCCAAGCCATTCGCGTCGATCCTGAGCATGTTGATGCTTTCTACAGTCGCGGTCGCACTCGCTTTAATATGGGGGAATATCGCGGGGCGCAGCAGGACTATAGCCAAGTGTTAGCCTTAGATCCTGACCATACGGAAGCTCTGGTCAATCGTTGTAGTGTTCATCTCAATTTATTTGACTATGAGGCAGCGGTGGCGGATTGTACCCGCGCTCTGGAGTTGGCTGAGAATGATTGGGTGGCCTATAACAATCGCTGCATTGCTCACTATAATTTGGGGCAATATGAGGAGGCGATCGCCGATTGTAGCCAAACCATTGAGTTAAACCCTAACCATGCCAAAGCCTTTAGTAATCGAGGTATGGCCAAGGGGGCGTTAGGGGATTTAGAGGGGGCGATTGAGGATTACAGCCAGGCGATTGACTTGAACCCCAATAATCCGGTGGCCTTCAGTAATCGTGGCACGGTCTATGCGGAGTTAGGGAATTATCAACGGGCGATGGAAGACCACACCCAAGCCTTACGGCTCAATGATGAGTCTCCCACTCCTTATTTTAATCGGGCTGTGGTGCGCGAGCGGCTTCGAGATCGCTCTGGGGCGATCGCCGATTATGAACGAGCGGCACAGGCCTGTCTGGATGTGGGCCGAGTGGACTGCTACGAGCGGGCCCTCCAGGAAATCCAACGACTCGGAGGAGGCTAGCGTCTTACACCCGACTCAACCTGGGGCAGCCACCGGAGTTCCTTGGCAGAGTTCTAATAGGATATCAATCAGATCGGGACTTTGGTGAAGGGTGTCCGCTAGGATAACCTGGGGACGGGCGATCGCCTCTAGTTTCTCGGCAATGGCATCCGTTAGTCCTCCGGGACAGAGGAAGTAGGGCAGAACCCCCACAGAGTCATATCCGGCCCGCTCATCCTCTTGCAGTTGCTGCTCCAGACGGGGATCGACAGACCAATAGGCGGCACGAACCCGGCCCCCGACTCGTTCCGGAAGTTGTGCCGCTAGGGCCTCGATGGGAGCATTTCCCCCGGGCCGCCGACTCCCATGGGCTAGGAGAATCCAAGTTTGACAGGGGGGCGCGGCCTGGATTTGCGCTTGTAGGACTTGGCAGAGTCTCTCATGACTGCCTAGATAGGGCAGAATCTCTAAGCTGGCCGTTTGGGGAAGCTGCGATCGCGCGATCGCCACTTCACTGGGAATATCCTCTTTGACATGCACTCCCGGCAACAAAAACAGGGGCAAAATCCGCACGGGCCGTTGAACTTGCTGATAAAAGTTCAGCAGTTGTTGGTGTAGAGGTTCCGGCTGACAATCGAGGGCGGCGGTTCCCACGGGACACTCTCCTAACTGCTGTGCCATGATCTCGGCCAAGTGATTCACGATTTGGGCGGGGCGAGGATCGCGGCTACCATGGGCGACCAGTAAATAGGCGGGGGAGATCATGGGGGTGCGGTTTAGGATACTCGTTTAGGATAACGAGGGAGGAAGGCAATAGGCAAGCTAGCAATAGGCAGAGAACCCAGTAGGGGCGTACCCTTGTGGTCGCCCTGGGCAAGCTAGCGATTGGACAAAAAAATGCCGCGTTGGACTCGGCCAGACGCGGGTTCAAACTCCCAGATAGAGGACTTAGAGTGGTTAGCTCATCGTCGCACCACTGCGATCATAAGAAATTGAGTTGTTGTAAGAGGGTTTACCTTGAACGTGAGACCAATGGTCTGCGGCCTCTCCCGGAATCCCAGCTTCTTCAGATACACGGGTTAATAAAGACTGTTGACGGTTGCGGATGGCTTGATGATGACGGCTCATCAGAGCGCGGCTGCGATCGTTTAAAGACATGATTGTTATTCCTCGACGGCGATTTTTAAATGTTGCGGTGGCTTGGCTTTCACCTTCCACACTTATAAGTATAGCGATTTTCTGTATCTTTTTTTACAGTTTAACAATTCTTAATACTTTGAATCCCAGCGATCGCCCCTTCCAGAGAACTAAGAAATCGCCCCATCTGGCCCTCGACGGGGGACTTTGAGGCGATCGCGCTGGGGTGAAGGAGAGAGGGAGTGCCCAGAGTTCAAATATTAAGAATTTATGGAGACGACTCGACCCATTCTCCGCCCGAGAGTGGCGGCAAAGGCACTGATGATCGAGCATTTTGCCATCTAGTCTTAAAAAGCAGGCTAGTTGGGATCACGTTATGATGGGGAAAATCGCCAGACGAGTAAACTGGGTAGCTCCTATATCCTGAGAGCTGCCCAAGAGCGATAACCCATCAGAACCTTACGGTGCGATCGCCATTGACGAAGCCCTTGCTTAACGTCATTTCCAGCCTCATTTAAATCTGTTTTTAGTTAAATTTAACCTAAGCATCCATGAAACGTCCTTTAGAATCCATCCCCTTAACCCCTGAACCCACAACCATTCGCTGTCCGAACTGTGGTCGTCCAGGAGAGCGGCATCATCTAGCTCACAGTCGTCTCGTACGGACAGAGTGCCATCACTGCGACTATCTGATGATTACCTGTGGTGAAACTGGAAATGTCATCGAGGCCTACTCTCCGGGTCTCTACGCCCATGCCATGTCAGCCTAACGCTCATGGCGGCTATTCCACCTACCAGGCCGGGTCACTATAGAGATCTACCGTAATCTTCTCCATCCCGGCTGGAACGGCCGTAATGCAAGAACAAATCGCCTCACCATTGAGGTCCACCTCGCAGGCGTGACAAGACCCCATCAAACAGCCGGTGGGGATGGTCAGGCCGGCCCGCTTAGCCACATCTAGCAACGGCTCACCGGCTTGGGCATCTACTGTCACATCGTCGGGAAGAAATTGTACTTGCACAGTCATGGGTTAGAACGTGATGTTGGCAACAGAAGCCGATTACCCCATCCTGAACGACTCAGGAGACCCTGTCTCAGCCGATCTTCAAGTGAGAAAGTTTATCCTGATACAGACAAAAGGGGCCATCGTATATCAAAATGTTAACCAGTATTCCTTAATTCTGCCGTACTGCGTTGACAACCTTGGTGACTTCTTCAGACCCCGTGGGCAAAGTTTATCTCGTCGGAGCCGGCCCCGGAGACCCAGGCTTGCTGACAGTGAAAGCCAAAACTCTCATCGAATGTGCTGATGTCGTGGTCTATGATGCCCTCATCAGCGAGCCAATTCTAGCCCTGATTCCCCCCCAGGCGGAGCGGGTTCACGCCGGAAAACGTCGTGGCCGTCATTCCCTCCTGCAAGAGCAAACCACACAACTGCTGATTGATCTCGCACAACGCCATGCTGTCGTTGTGCGTCTGAAGGGGGGAGATCCCTTTGTATTTGGTCGTGGGGGTGAGGAAATGGCAGATCTTTTGGCAGCCGGGGTTCGGGTTGAAGTGGTGCCTGGGGTGACCTCAGGGATTGCTGCCCCAGCCTATGCCGGGATTCCCTTAACCCATCGTCAATACAGTTCCTCCGTCACCTTCGTCAC
>SMDP01000002.1:48507-66765 GCA_012911965.1 Geitlerinema sp. P-1104 | reverse complement strand
AGGTTGCGACCGACT
This sequence comes from Geitlerinema sp. P-1104, assembly GCA_012911965.1. Lineage (GTDB taxonomy): Bacteria > Cyanobacteriota > Cyanobacteriia > Cyanobacteriales > Geitlerinemataceae > Sodalinema. The sequence goes on along the minus strand of SMDP01000002.1, from coordinate 66,750 downwards.
CCATGACCGGTGAACTCTTCGACGACACTATAGCCATGGGCTTCAACGTGATCTTGAATGGCGCCTGCTAGGTCGAGGAGATAGGCTCCGGCTTTGACTTGTTCGATGCCTTTGTACAGGGCTTCTTCGGCGACTCGGATCAGCTGGGCGGCTTCGTCGGTTACCTCACCCACGGCGATGGTGATACAGGAGTCTCCATGAAAGCCTTGGAAAAAAGCACCGGTATCGACTTTGAGAACGTCTCCTTCCCGAATCACTTTTTTCTTGTTGGGGATTCCGTGGACCACTTCATTATTAATGCTGGAGCAAATTGAGGCGGGGAAGCCGTGGTAGCCTTTGAAGCTGGGTTTTGCTCCCATTTCCCGAATCCGCTTCTCGGCATGGGCATCGAGATCGGCGGTGGTCATGCCGGGTTCGACGAGTTGGGAAATTTCTTTGAGGACGGTGGCGACGATTTTGGCGGACTGTCGCATAATTTCGATTTCCCGCTTCGATTTGATTTCAATGCGGCGACGTTGCTTTTTCAGTCCGGGGAGTTGGGAGGTTTGACGAGAGGGTTTGGGAGGGCTAGGAGCGGAGAGTAAATCGCTAAAGATATTCATGGAGTCTTAAAGGTCTCGTGGGTTGGAGGTGAGGGGTTGGTCTGGAAACCCAGATATCACCTCGGAGAAAGCGGTCTTTGTTCTAAGGTAACAGATTGTGCTGTTTGGGGTTGGGGGTTAGACGGAGCCAACGGATCTGGCGCTAATGGTTAGGGTTCCGGTCATTCCGGCTTCGGCATGGCCGGGAATGGTGCATTCGAGGTCATACTGGCCGGGTTTCTCGGGAACTAAGACCCATTCGGCTTCGGCGTTGGGTTTGAGTTCGAGTTCCCGCACGGTTCCTTTGACTTCCACGCCGGCGGCTTCGACTTTGCGAGTCCAACTGACGGCGGCGAAGTCGGTGGCACTGAAGTAGTGTTTTTCGGGACTGGGGTTGTCTAGGATCAGTTTGTAGGTTTCCCCGACGACCAGATCGAGGTGATTGGGGTAGAACTTGAGCTGTCCTTGGCGATCGCCCAGACTCACATGGAGTTCGGTGGCGTTGATGCGGGCGAGTTGAGGCGCCACATCGGTTGGGTTGGCCTGGGCCATGGCGGGATTAACCAGGGCGATCGCCACCAAGAGACTGAAACAGCCTAGGATACGGGCGATCGCCACGGCGGAAATTTCTAAAAATGTCACCATTGTTACAACTCGTAATTATTTTCTGCTATTATTCTTTAGATTCTCTTAATAGTATAGGCGTTTCCCCGATTCTCGGGCATCACTGGCTGCCATGTCTGCATTCACCACTGAAGTACGATTGAACGATTATTTAAGCTCAAATCGGGGATCAACCCCCTGTCTTCGACGCGGCTCAAGTTGGGATCGACGTTGGAGCGGTCTGATTCGATTCGCGGCTCTACTGAGCGATCGATTGTATGAACAAGCCTAAAGCTACGTTGAGTTTCTGTAATATATGTTTAGGAATTTCTGAAAAGTTTCGATTTCTCAACTCATCGAAACATCTGAATACGGGAATCACTCACAATCTTGACTCTCAAATAAGCCATCTTCAGTCAGGGCGGGCTGGCTTTCATCTCCCTAAAACGGTGATCGATTTGCCATGACCCGCTCGGGATACCCCAGTCTTGTCAAGTCGCCCAACTCCCCTAATGTCAATATTTCATGCTGGCCACGTCGGCAATTGCTTCCATGAAGTCCCTGTTGTTATCAGTTTTCTGTCAAATTCATACTTGTTTTTAAATATCAGTGTTTATACGGAGGATGACATCAATACTAATACGGAGAAAAGATTGGATATCAAAATGGGGAGACTCAAGTCTTAATTAACTGTTTAAATTATTTGACAATTAGCTCAAACAATCGATATGATGATTAAAGCAAGGTCAAGTCAACCTTCTTAAGAGGCTCAAGCCTAAGAGACCGGCTGAAATACATCTGCCTAATGGCATAAATCAGCAAACCTAAGCAAAATCTAAAGACGAAGATTGAAGATTTTGTAAAGCTTCAAAGAAATGTAGTCCTTATTACCTCATCTAATCAGATCAGGATGTTAGTTTGAACATAGTCAGAGTATTAGAACAAATCGAAACATTCTCTAGGAAAACTGGTATAGGAGTTTGATCATGAATGCACAGACATTAACTCCCCAGAAGATGGACGACCTTCTCCAGTCCCCGGTGGTCTTGTCTCAGGACAAGATTCTGGTGATTGATGATTCGCCTTGCTTACTGGCGGCAATGTTACGAAAATATGGCTACACGGTTGTAACCGAAACCGATAGCCACCGCGCTCACGGGGCTGTTTTAGACCAGGCTCCGGATCTAATTTTGCTTGACATTAATATGCCCGGCGCAGATGGCTATTCCGTCTGCACAACCCTCAAGGCCTCTGCCCAGACCCGTGATATTCCGGTGATCTTCGTCAGCGCCCGCAACGAAACCGTGGACAAGATCCGGGCGTTTCAGGTGGGAGCAGCCGACTATGTCAGCAAACAGTTCCAATTTTCCGAGACGCTGGTGAGAATCGAAACCCAACTCAACCAGAGAAGACTCCAGAAACGGCTCATCGCCTCAGAAGCCCAAGCCCGAGAAAAATCCGAACAACTGACTCGGGCCTTGGCCCAAATCCAAGAGACGCAATCCCAACTGGTTCACCAAGCGAAGATGTCCAGTCTCGGTCAATTGGTGGCGGGAGTCGCCCATGAGATTAACAATCCGGTGAATTTCGTCTATGGCAATTTGACCTACATTGCTGAATATACGGAACATCTGATGGAGTTGCTGGGCTTATATCAACAGGCGCTACCTGAACCTACTCCCGAGATTGAGGAGAAAATTGAAGAGGTGGATCTTGAGTTTATCGAAGCCGATTTACCGCGCCTGGTGGGGTCGATGCGCGTCGGAACCGAGCGCATTCAAGAGATTGTCCGCTCCCTGCGCAATTTCTCCCGTCTTGATGAATCAGACCTTAAATCCGTGGATGTCCATCAGGGACTAGAAAATACTCTGGTGATTTTGCAACATCGCCTGAAAGCGAGTGGCGATCGCGCTGAAGTGAAGGTAGTGCGCTCTTATAGCGATTTGCCTCTCCTTGAATGTTATGCGGGACAGTTAAACCAGGTGTTTACGAACATCTTGGCCAACTCCATTGATGCCCTCGATGAGAAACGCAAGCAAGCCAGCGATAGTGCAGCCGCCGAAGCACCTCAAATCACCATTGAAACAAAGCGCGTTGGCTTAGACCGCATTTGCATCAGTATCGCCGATAATGGCGAGGGGATGCCGGAGTCGGTGCGTAACCGCGTGTTTGATCCCTTTTTCACCACCAAAGATATTGGAGTGGGGACGGGTTTGGGGATGTCCATCAGTTATCAGATTGTTAGCGAACGTCATCGCGGGCAGCTATCCTGCGATTCAGGTCTCGGTCAAGGAACTCGCTTTGAGATTGAACTTCCTCTGCGGGCGGCTAAGATGGGTACAACGACCAATGAGCGGCATCAGCACCATAATGTCACCTCTTCAGTGACTGCGATTAATGTGGCTGAGCTTCAACAGGCTTCATAACCGGGTGGTATGTCCTTATTTATTAATCGAGAGTTTTCAGTTGACGTAGGAACTCTAGGGGCAACCCATCGGAATCGGCGATAAAGGCCACTTCATAGAGGCGATCGCCGATTTGTTGTTGTTCGGGTTCCAAGAGAATCCTCAGGGGCTGAATCTGTTGAGGGTAGTCCTCGGCCGCTTGTTGAAATTGTTGACGTAACGCCTCAAGCCAGGTGGGTAGGTCTTGCTGGCGCTGGGCCAGAAGCTGGCTGAGATCGAAGGAGAGGTGATAGTAGCCCACATAATGCTCATCTCCAAAAGCATCGGGGGCTGGTTTGGGTTCAGGAATTTGGATCAGTTCAATGCGTCCATGTAAGCCTTCGAGCCAGCAGGCCAGAGTATAGCCTGTTGTAAACCGATCACAGACCGTAAATCCGAGTTCTTCGTAGAAACGGATGGCGCGGTGGATGTCGGCGGTACGAATTGAGGCATGGTGCATTGAGAATAGGGGGGGAACGACAGCATCGGGGGGTGAGAAGAGGTCAGCGTGACCTATTCAAACAGGCGAAAGTAGGGATAACGAACGGGAACCCCGGGTTCTTTTTCTAAATCAAAGTTAATGACATCCCAGCAGGGTTCATCCTGAGCCTCGGGGCTAAAGCTGACGGGAAGTCCATAGAGTTTAGTGAGGGGGCTGTCGTTGCGATCGCGCCAGGGGCTGCTTCGTTCGAGATAAGCAGCCATCAACTGCCGATAGCGGGCAGCAATGACAATACGAGTAGCCCGGTAGCCTTGGGTGTAGAGGCGATCGAGGGCTTCATGAATTTCAAAGCGAATGCCATCAGGGTGAGTATGTTGGCGATACCATTCGTGATTCCATAAACGCCAATGTCGATTGGATTGGAGATGCACCAGTTCCCCGGTTTTGGGATCGGCTTCAAAAGCGCCGTGACGGGGACAAAGATAGGTATCTGTCAACGTCAACGCCGGAATCTTCTGCCGACAATGGGGACATTCAATCTCCGGTCCAAAGATGGGATACTGGGAGCTTGGATCGGTAAAATAGTCCATGCAATAATCGTACTCACTCGACGATAGACAAGAACAGCGTTCCCCTAGCCACCTCAGTTGTCCCCATTCGGACAATGATGAGGAGCATGATGCGAACGGTTCTCGCCTATCTCTTATCTTAACCTGCTCGTGAGATTCTGCTGCTGAGGTAGCCAGGAATCGGATTCTTTCTTTGTTTTGTCTTCTACTGTTATGACCTCGTCCCCCAATTTCTCCCCGAATGATTCCCGGCCCACCTATTGGCCGCCTGTGGACTGTTCCCAAGCCAGTTTTGTTGCTGGGAATGCAACGGTGTTGGGGGATGTAATTCTGGAGGCAGGGGCCAGTGTCTGGTATGGAGCGGTGATTCGTGGGGATGTGGTCTCGATTCGGGTTGGGGCTTCGAGTAATGTGCAAGATGGGGCGATTCTGCATGGAGATCCTGGGGAACCCCTGGTGTTAGAAGAGTTGGTGACGGTGGGCCATCGCGCAGTGATTCATAGTGCCTATGTGGAACGGGGCTGTTTGGTGGGAATTGGTGCGACCCTCTTAAATGGGGTGCGTGTGGGGACGGGAAGTATTATCGGAGCAGGGGCCTTGGTGACGAAGGATGTGCCACCGCGATCGCTGGTGTTGGGGGTTCCGGGAAAGGTGGTGCGTCCGGTATCTGAGGAGCAGGTGCTTGATTTAATCGATCATGCTCGTCGCTATGAACAGTTGGCTCGGGTTCATGCTGGAACTGGCTCAGATTTAGGCTTCCAAGGGCCAACCCCTGAGCCTTGAATAGACCAATTTTGCCCTAGACCTCGGAGGCTAAGATGAAATGGGGCATAATGGGGATATAATGGGTACTCGAAGAAGACTATTTAAGATTTTTTTAAGACAGGAGTTGGTTCTATGGATTTTGATTGGCGCTTACTGGTCGTTCTCGGGCCGATCGCGATCGCCCTCGGCTGGGCATTGTTCAATATCGGTCAAGCCGCTTTAGGACAAGTCCAAAACTACCTCAACCGTCAAAGTTAAGGGAAACGTCGGAACTATCGAGCGTGATACAGTGAGTCCGGTGGCATTTTGCGCAAGCAAGGCTACCGGATTTTTAGTGGGAAGGCTGGGTCTGTGGTCGTTCCAGCCTTCTCTGGTCTCGGTTAACCCGAGACTCTAGTCCCTCGATACATCGGAATTATGGTCTTAGACTTCCAAGGGTACGATATTGATAAACTCCCCCCCCAGAATATTGAAGCAGAAGAGGCGATTTTAGGGGGAATTTTGCTCGACCCAGAAGCCATCAATCGGGTCGTGGAAGTCTTGACAGCAGAAGCTTTTTATGTTAGCACGCACCAAACTATTTTTGAAGCGGCCCAAGGCTTGCATAGTTTAGGACAGCCGACAGATTTGATTAGTGTAACCGCCTGGTTGCGCGATCGCGACCTCTTGGAAAAGGTGGGGGGACAAGGGAAACTAGCTCAGCTGGTTGAGCGCACCGTTTCAGCCGTCAACATTGATCAGTATGCAGCCTTGGTGATGGATAAGTATTTCCGTCGCCAGCTCATTCAAGCGGGACAGGAAATCACCGGTTTAGGCTATCAAGGAGCGACCCCCCTAGAGACAGTTTTAGATCAAGCCGAGCAAAAGATTTTTTCCATTACCCAAAAGCGCCCCCAACAGGATTTAGTCCCTCTATTTGAAACCCTAATTCACACCTTCCAAGAGTTAGAAGCTCAAATCGAGACTCAAGCCCAACCTGGATTTCTATCGGGGTTTTATGACCTAGACGCTATGACTGGGGGCTTTCAGACTTCGGATTTAATTATTATTGCCGGGCGGCCATCGATGGGGAAAACTGCCTTCAGTTTGAATATCGCCCGCAACTTAGCGAATAGCTATCAATTGCCAGTGGCGGTCTTTAGTTTAGAGATGTCCAAGGGGCAGTTAGTGCAACGGTTGCTCTCTAGTGACTCAGGAATTGAAAGTAATCGTCTGCGAGCTGGCCGCGTCAGTCAAAATGAATGGGAACCCTTGAGTCAGGCTTTAGCTTCCCTGTCAGAAATGCCCATTTTTATTGATGATACCGCCAATATTACCGTGACGGAGATGCGCTCAAAATGTCGACGTTTGCAGGCGGAGCAGGGAAAACCCCTCGGCTTAGTCTTATTAGACTATTTGCAACTGATGGAGGGGGCCGGCGATAACCGGGTTCAGGAATTATCGCGGATTACACGCTCCCTTAAAGGATTAGCTCGTGAACTTGATGTTCCAGTCATTGCCCTCTCCCAGTTAAGTCGTGGCGTCGAAGCGCGGACCAATAAACGGCCCATGATGTCCGACTTGCGAGAAAGTGGTTCCATTGAGCAGGATGCAGACTTAGTCGCCATGCTCTATCGCGATGAATACTATAACCCAGACACCCCCGATCGCGGCATTACGGAACTGATTATCGCCAAACACCGCAACGGGCCGACGGGGGTGATCAAACTCCTATTTGACCCTCAATATACCCGCTTCCGCAATCTAGCAAACCCCGGTCGTCCCCTCTCCGGGGGGTCTTATGGTCAACTTGCACCGGGTTAAGCCAGTCCCCAGCAAGCTAACCTAGAGCCTAGCGACTCATCGCTAGGTCTAGAGGAGTCGTCAAACGTTAGGCATGGCCTCCGAGGAGATAGTCAGCATCAGGCACTTCGTACATGGCGTTTTCGACCGCTTGAACATTGCTAGTTCCCATGACGACCCCCAAATAGGCACCGCTGTCGAGGTGAATCACCACATCGCCAACACCATCACCGTTGACATCTTCCACCTTTAATTCAATGGCGGATAGAGTAGAACCAGCGATACCAATACCGTCACCGGTTTTGAAATCCATGATGAAGTCAGCAGCTTCTGCACCAGTGAGTTCCAGAGGGGTTTCAATCCGTAAGATGAACTGGTTACTTCCAGCGCCACCGATGAGAGTATTAGACCCCATATCACCCGAAAGAACATCATCCCCATCACCACCGATGAGCAGGTCATCTCCTTGACCTCCATACAGGAGGTTGTTGCCACCGCCACCCATGAGGGTATCGTTGCCGACGTTCCCGGCGAGAATATCATTACCGTCGCCACCCATAATCAGATCGTCGCCATGACCACCAGCAATTAGGTTGTTGCCACTTTTACCCGAGAGGGTGTCAGCCCCATCACCACCACCGATGATGTTATTGTCAACGGTTCCTACAATGTTGTTGTCGCCGTTAAGACTCATCACAGCTTGGTTGCCAATGTTTAGGGTATTGAGTTCAGTCACTCCTATAATCTCAGGGACTTGGAAGACGTTGCCACCTTGGAACTTAATGCTGGCAGAGGCGGTCATCCCCCAAACCACGTTCAGGTGAGTTTCGCTCTTAAGGACGACAGACCCGGCCCTGGCTCCTTCTGTGGTTTCATCACCACTAAGAAGCACACCACCGGCTTCGAGGATCGCGTTTGCCTCCTCAGTGAACATAGGGTCGAAGACTTCGGCAGTCACCTGATTAAGTTTCACGATAGACCCATAGAGGTCAGCGATGTCAACACCTTGTTCAGGGGAGTCAAAACCCAAGGTGATGGTTTCACCGCCATCAGTGGAGAAGCCATCGAGGACTAGGGTGTAAGTTGAACCGTTGAAGGCAAAGGTTTGAGGGGTGACACCACCGCTAGAGAAGCGCAGGCGATCTCGCTCGGTAAGAGGACTCTCAGTCACATTAGCCGGATTGAGAATGTTGAGGAGAAAGTCGAAGGAGTCGAGTGTCTCAACATCGTTAGGATTGAGGTTAAACCTAAACTCAAAGTTCCCATCAAGGTCATCAGAAGTCGCCTCTTTTTGGTAGAACAGTTGTCCAAGCTGGAACGGTTGACCAACTTCTGTCCCAGAGTCACCCCCATCAAACTGGATGAGCTGCTCAAGGCTTCCGGCTTCGGTCACTCCCCATTGGAAGCGGTTGTTTATCCCACCATTTTCACTGCTGATTGCGACAACAGTTTGGGACACCTCTTCTGCGATTTCCGAGAAGCTACCGGAGAAGGTGCCGACGCCAACCTCATTGAGAGCCAGGTTACCCAGGTCAGAGGGGGTAGAATCCTCTAGCTTAAAATCAGGGGAATCTGAAAATTGGCTGGGTGGATTGGTTGGGCGAGTGATTTCCGTTCCCGAGTCGGTTTCAGGGTCTGGGGTTGGGTCTGGGGTTGGGTCTGAGATTGGCGCTGGGGTGGGTTCTGGGGTGGGTTCTGGCGTATCTTCGTCGCCTATCGTCAGGGTGAGAGCGTCCGCCACCTCGTTGGTGCCGCCGATCGCGCTCGGATTCGAGAGCGTGAGGATGATCGTCTCATCCGTTTCAATGTCCGTGTCGCTGAAAGCCTCTAGGGTAATGGTCTTCTCAGTTTCATTGTCGGCAAAAGTCAGCGTTCCGGCAGCGGCGATCGCGTCACCGCCAATATTAATATTTTCGTAGTCCTCATCGAGGGTCGCTGTACCGGTGATGGCATAGTCGATCGTTGTTGTGCCGCTAGTATCACCAGCACGGGTAACGGTGAACGTGACAGTTTGAATGCCACTGTTTCCTTCCGTGAAGTCACCGCTGCTCGTGAGGCGATAGCCGATGTCGTTGTCGGTGATGTCTAGGCTCAGGTTGCCAATAGTCACACCATCGTAGTTGCCATCGCTACTGCTCGCGGTATGAGTCACGGTAGCGGTGTCATCGCCTTCAACGTCAGTATCGTCGATCGCCGTGAGGGTGACGATTTGCTCGGTATTCCAGTTCGCCGCTGTAAAGGTCAGGGATGTTGTGTCGGCGCTAAATTCAGGGTCGCTGCCGAGGTCGAGCGTGACCATGACATCATCGCTGGGTTCGGTGTCGAGAACGATGCTATAGGTGCCGGTTGCGCCGCCTTCTACAATTGCGACGGTGTCCGGGGTGAGAGTCACGCCAGGCACATCATCGTCTTCCAAGGTTGCAATCACCGTTTGCGTACCCTCTTCGCTGCCGTTGCTGACGCTGTCGATATCAATGGTAATGTCTAAATCACCGCTGGCGATCGAATCGTCTATGCCGGTGAGGGTAACTGTACCGGTGGTGTCTCCGGCAGAAATGACAATATTAGTCGCGCTAGTGTAGTCCGTGCCGAGGACGGGGGTACCGCCGAAGGCAAGATTAACGGTGACGTCTTCGACGGAGGGATTGGAGAGGGTGGCGGTGAAGACAGTTGTGCCGCCATTTTCGCTGAAGCTGCTCGTGGCGGGGCCGAGGGTGACGCTGGGTGGCGTGTCATTGTCGGTGATCTCGATGGTTTGCTCTGTGGTTGTCCCCAGCGTCAGGCTGCCGCTTGGGTCCCCAATCGTCAGGATTGCGATTTCAGGAGTTGTGCCTTCGTAGAGGTCGTCGTCAACAATGGTGAAGGTGACGGTTCCTGTGGTTTGACCGTCGGGAATGGTGATGGTGGTGTTGGAGAGGGTGTAGTCTCCGGCGGTGATGCCGTCTCCAGTGACGTCGAGGTTCACGGTTTGGTCGCCGCTGACAGCTTCCGATGCTGTGGCGGTGACGATGATCGCAGTGGCATCGGCCTCAGTGCCGCTGTTTGCACTGAGGCTAAGTTCGACCGGTAATGAAGGGATACCGTCCGTTACCCACAGTTCCTCGCCGTTTGTACCGTCATTGGCCCGGAACACAGCCTTGCCGTTCCCCAATGCCGTGAATCCGAACAGAGATGAGTCACCCCCTAGACTAATGTCTTTGACGAGCATTGTCCCACCCGCCGTGCCGTCCGTCACCCACAGTTCCCTGCCGTTTATACCGTCATCGGCGCGGAATACAGCCTTGCCGTTCCCCAGTGCCGTGAATCCTTGTGGACTTGAGTCACCCCCTAGACTAATGTCTTTGACGAGCATTGTGCCACCCGCCGTGCCGTCCGTCACCCATAGTTCCCTGCCGTTCGTACCGTCATTAGCCCGGAACACAGCCTTACCATTCCCCAGTGCCGTCAATTCTTGCGGAGATGAATTACGAGAACCTGGATTGATATCTTTGACGAGCATTGTGCCATCCGCCGTGCCGTCCGTCACCCACAATTCCCTGCCGTTCGTACCGTCATTAGCCCGGAACACAGCCTTGCCATTCCCCAGTGCCGTGAATCCGATCGGAGATGAGTTACGAGAACCTGGATTGATATCTTTGACGAGGGTTGTACCACCTGCCGTGCCGTCCGTCACCCACAATTCCCTGCCATTCGTGCCGTCATTAGCCCGGAACACAGCCTTACCGTCCCCAAGTGCCGTGAATCCGATCGGAGATGAGTTACCACCTGGATTGATATCTTTGACGAGGGTTGTCCCACCCGTTGTGCCATCTGTCACCCACAATTCCCTGCCATTCGTGCCGTCATTAGCCCGGAACACAGCCTTGCCGTCCCCCAATGCGGTCAATTGGAACGGAGATGAGTTACCACCTGGATTGATATCTTTGACGAGGGTTGTCCCACCCGTTGTGCCATCTGTCACCCACAATTCCCTGCCATTCGTACCGTCATTAGCCTGGAACACAGCCTTGCCGTCCCCCAATGCGGTCAATTGGAACGGAGATGAGTTACGAGAACCGGGATTGATGTCTTTGACGAGGGTTGTCCCACCCGCCGTGCCATCTGTCACCCACAGTTCCCTGCCGTTCGTGCCGTCATTAGCCCGGAACACAGCCTTGCCGTCCCCCAATGCGGTCAATTGGAACGGAGATGAGTTACGAGAACCGGGATTGATGTCTTTGACGAGAGTTGTGCCACCCGCCGTGCCATCTGTCACCCACAGTTCCCTGCCATTCGTGCCGTCATTAGCCGAGAACAGAGCCTTGCCGTTCCCCAGTGCCGTCAATTCTTGCGGAGTTGAGTCACCACCTGGATTGATATTTTTGACGAGCGTCGTGGCAAAGTGTCCTTGATAAGACGATCGCGTGGCCCCCTCAATCCCATGCTTGGTCCACTCTGGCCAAGCTCCGGCTCCCACTACGGCTGTGCTCCCTCGCACCACCGCCCCCGTCACCTCAGTCAGGGCCGCTACCAAGGCACGACCAACCGTACCCGCCGCCGCCTTGCAGCCGTAGGCCAACACCTCTGCACCCGCCGCAAACGACTCGTGCCAGTCCGCACCGCGCAACGCCACCGCATCCACTTCGCCGGCACCGAGCAATAGGGCACCAGGCTGACCGTGGGAAATCAAATGGAACTGCTCGATGCCACGATAGCCCGAGAGCAACGCTGACAGTTGCGCCACACCATCCTCTTTGGGATGTAACACCACCGCCCGAATTCCTGGATGCAAGCCAGCGAGCAACAGATCCAAGTTATCAACCCGAGAATCAAACACCGCCAAAGCGGAAACACAACACAGATTTTTTGACATAGCTGGGGTGCAAGAAGAAATGAGGCTGATGGGTTGGGAGATGGCTTCTTTCATTGTTCTTAAAGGTAAAGGGTGGGGAATGGTTCCACGTGAAGTTCTCCTCAAGCAGTCGCTAGAGGAGAACCATCATGGATCGTGGCGTCTTCGTGGGGGGAAAATGTAGAGAAGGCTCTTACACCTATGCACCTACTAGAACAGTTTGCAAAAGACTTTCCATCACACCTTTGATAGAGAAGAGGGTTTCGGCTTGGGCGTAGGAGGACAGGTTAGCCGAATCGTTGGCAAAATCGAGCTAGAAGGTTTTCTGAGTTTTCCTGCCACCATGCGGGGGCAAAAGCCCGACAGGAACCAGGCAGTCCGGCGACGCAGATCCATTTGGGGTCGGACATAGTTATAAATTGCGCTAAAGGGGTTGAGGTAATTGTAAATATGCCAATCATCGAGATTGACTAGCCCTTTTTGGGCATCCTGTGAGTTATAGCAAGCGAAGGTTTGCTTAGGACGTTTTTCCCGGAAAAGGGTAACCATAAGGGGTTATCCCTACGTGGTTTCTGTCCTATTTTTTCTGCTATTGCTATATCCTAAAAATTCGTCTTAAAAATTATTTTGATTGGCCTTTTTCAGGACTTTGGCGCTAAATCGGGGAAGGGTGAACGGCTGTATTACCAATGCCTAAAAATTGGCGTTAGCCCCTTAATGATTCGATTTAATTCCCTGACTTAATTCTTTAAATGGTCAACCACTCTAAGATATTGCCAACCGTTAGAGACAAATCGATTCCCTCTAAAACTGGAAGTTGAGCATCTTGGCTAAAGACATCAAGGCGTTGATTCTCACTAATTACCAGAACCGTTGCTTCTTCTGGGTTAATCAACCAGCCAAGCTGAGTTCCCTGTTGGCAAGCCTGTAATATTTTGTTTAACACCTGGGTTGTACTTTGCTGAGGCGAGAGGATTTCAATCATCCAATCGGGATAGGTGTTAAACCGGTTGGCAATTCGTCCGCTGTCGGTTTTTGGGATGCGTTGCCAGCGGAAGACCGCAATATCAGGCACAAGAGAACGGTCTGCAAACGTACAGCGCAATTCAGGGAAGGCTAGGGCAATTTTTGCGGGTTCAGTCACAGTATTAATGGCAAGGCACAGTTTATACTGTAAACGACTATGTTCACCTTGAGGCATTGGCTTTTGTGAGATTTTCCCGTTAATATATTCCGAGGCAGGCTTGGTTTCAGGACGTTCTAAAAAGTCCGTTAAGCTTAGATTTTTTTGGATAGTTTCAACCATGATAACTCCTGGAAAGTTAGCTTTGTCAGAATTTATACAGGAACAACATCCGAAAAGTGTTCCATCGATGACCAAAGCACATTGACTAAATGGTCAACGGTCTTACTCCAAGTATAGTTGTTCTGGACAAACTGAGGACCTAGGCGATTCGCATGATTCCGGAAATCTTGGTCATCGATAACTCGTTCCATAGCGGCAACTAAAGCCTCAATGCTAGGATTAAAAAGGAGTCGTTGTTCGCCACAAATCTCTTGCCAAATTTGCTCAGCCTCAACTCGGATAGCAAAGGAGGGTTGCGTAAAATCATCCGTAGGACCGCCAGCCGTGCAAATCACGGGAGTTCCACAGGCGATCGCCTCTAAAACGGGTAAATTAAACCCCTCGGCTAAATAGGGCGAAATATAGGCATCTGCGGCTTGATAGAGTTGGACCACTTCAGCAAAAGATAAATCTTGTCCGATATAGGCTAAATTGGCTGAGACGCGATCGCATTCTTGGGGCGTTAACACCTCATCTAACGCCGCTTGAACATACTTTTGCGACCCATATAATCCCGTCGTTCCCTTCAAGACTAACCGCGCCTGGGGATGATGCTGAACCACTTGGGCAAAGGCTTTCAGTAACGGACGAATCCCTTTGCGGGGATGTTGGGAGCTAACATTAAGGAAGATAAACTGATCCCCAATCCCCAAACGACGACGCAACGCCTGGCGTTCCTCCCCATCGAGGGGATGACAAACCTGAGGATTCACCCCCAGAGGAACCACCCGAATGCGGTTAGCATCAGCGCCACTATTAATAAACCCCTGGCGGGACCAATTCGAGGAGGTAAGAATCGTCGCCTCACTCTGGCGATGGACTTTGCCAAAATCAGATACTCCCATACATTGGACCATGGCATTATGGACTTTGCCATATTCCGTCAAACCAAACACCACCAGATGGCGGGAATGGTTCGACGGGGAGAAGTCGAAGGGCATTTGCATCCGCAAGACGGCTTCACTTTGCAGGGAGTCTGGCGGTTCAGGAATCCCCCGTAAACGGGCTTCCTCTGCGGGAGATAGCAGTCCGGTGGCGGCTTGCCAATCCTGCAAATAGGGCATTTCCCGATGGTACAGTTGCACATCAGGGCGGTTGAGAAGTTCTAGGAGTTGGAACTGATTAACGACGGCGTAGGATTGGGAAATAAACCGCCAACCTTCGACAATTAAGCGCATAGGGGGTTAGCGACGGGTGGCGCGACGCATGGCCGTCACCACTTGGGCCTCAGAAAATACGCCATCGCCTTGAACTTCGGGGAAGGCGGGGAAGATTTCCACTTTTAGGACGCGATCGAAGCGAATGGTGACGCTACGATCATAAAGATGGAAGGTCAACAGCGGTGACTCAGTGGCCAGTTGCAGTTGTTGATAGACTTGTTGCGCGGTTAGAGGAACGCTAAAGGATTCCTCGCCGCCGTTTTCGTAATGGAAGGTGATTTGAGTTTCGCTATATTGACTTTGCATGGCTTATCTAGCTAAACAACAAGGTTAGGAGAGTTCATCAAGGCTAGGAGGAAGTTGACTCATTTTCTCTAAGTCCAACACCTCCGCTAACTTGGCTTCGGACATTAATTCCTTTTCTAACACCAGTTCCCGCAGGGATTTGCCGGTATCGAGGGACTCTTTGGCCACGGCGGCGGCGTTGAGATAGCCAATGTGGGGGTTGAGGGCGGTAACGAGGGCAAGACTGCCTTCAGCATAGCCCAAACAGCGATCGCGGTTGGCGGTGATGCCTGCCAGACAACGATGGTTAAGGGCATCGAGGGTGTTCCCGAGAATCTCGATGCTATGAATCAAGTCATAGGCCACCAGGGGCATCATGACATTTAATTCTAATTGTCCTGCTTGGGCGCACAGGGCGATCGCCTGATCCAATCCCATCACCTGAAAACACACCATTGAGGTCATTTCCGCCATCACGGGATTATATTTCCCCGGCATAATGGAGGAACCCGGCTGAACTGGAGGAAGTTGAATCTCTTTCAAGCCGGTTTTGGGGCCAGAATCCATCAGGCGCAAGTCATGGGAGATTTTCACTAAATCCTGGGCCAGATTGCGTAAACTCCCCGATACGGACACGAAGGGAGATAAACTCTGCATGGCTGCCATCAGATGGGGGGCGCTTTCTAGGGGTTGGCTGATATACTCACCCAGGAGTTCGGCGCAACGGAAGCGATAGCGAGGATGGGTATTCAGTCCGGTTCCCGAGGCGCTTCCCCCTAAGCCTAAGATATGTAAGTCTTCGCTGGCGTAACGGATGCGCCGTAAATGGTCGTTGAGAATCACGGCCCAGGCCCGGAAATCTTCCCCGAGGCGTACCGGAACCGCATCTTGCATATGGGTTCGCCCAGATTTGACGACATCCTGAAATTCCTGGGCTTTGCGGTTGAGAGTGGCGACGGTGGCCTCTAAAGCGGGGAAAAACTGACGATGTAGGGCTAGGAGTCCGGCGATACGGATAGCGGTGGGGATGACATCGTTGGTAGACTGACCATAGTTGACATGGTCGTTGGGGCTAACTTTGTGATAGCTGCCCTTTTCCTCTCCGAGAAGTTCTAAGGCCCGATTGGCGAGAACTTCGTTGACGTTCATGTGGTGGGAGGTTCCGGCCCCGGCTTGGTAAATATCCACCACAAACTGATCCCGCAATTGTCCGGCGAGAACTTCATCGGCGGCGGTGATGATGGCTTCGGAGATCTCGGGAGGGATGCAGTCGAGTTCCCGGTTGGCGGTGGCGGTGGCCTTTTTGATGAGAACACAGGCCTCGATGTAGGTGGGGAGAGGCCGATGTCCGCTAATGGGGAAGTTTTCGATCGCCCTGAGGGTCTGAATCCCATAGTAGGCGTTGGCGGGGATCTGGCGATCGCCCATGGAGTCGGTTTCGATGCGATACTCTGTCATCTGGCTTGCGTTGGACTTGCGTTGGGCTTGCGTTTTTAGGGGCTTGGGATTATTTTGCCATGTTGCTGGGCGATCGCAACGGCGATAATGGAAGTATAGGGCTAGCCAACTGCATGTTCACTGTCTCTGGAGTCAGATCAATGGTACAGGTTCAACCCCGATTATTTGAGAGTTTTGAAGACTATCTCGTTTATAGTGAGTCTTTAGAAGGCTTTTACGAGTTGTATAACGGTCAATTAGTTAAGATGCCCCCTGAATCTGGTGTAAATGTTCAAATTGCCAACCGTCTCCTCCTCCACTTTGCCGGTTTAGTTGGAATTGATCGAGTCCGCGGCCAAGGGTTAGAGATTGAAGTCCAGGGAGAACCGAGAAATCGCTATCCTGATTTGACGATTCTGCGGGAAGACCATATCGAACAACTGGCCCGACGCAACACGGTTCGTTTGTCGATGAATCCGCCGCTATTGGTGGTTGAAGTGGTGAGTCCAGGAGAGGTTCAACGACAGCGAGATTATGTCGCCAAACGCTTTCAATATCAGAGTTGTGGCATTCCAGAATATTGGCTGATTGACCCGGATGCTAAAACGGTTTTAGTTTTGGTGTTACGAGAAGGAAATTATGAAGAGATAGGGACATTTTCTGGGGATACTCCCATCAAATCTCTGAGCATTGCCGACCTTAATTTAACAGCAGCCCAAGTTTTTTAGGCTAAGCTTCTAGTTGTTTTCCAGGAAAGACCATTTGCATGAATCACGATAACAATGACCTTAGATGACAGCCGATTAACACCATATTTAGAAGCCCGCTGGGAAAATTATTGGCTTTGCTATAAGGAGGGAAAGCGATTTTTTAATCGAGGACATTATACCGCCGCGCTAGCCTGCTTTGATAGAGCCATTCTCGTTCGCCCTCATGACTACTGGGCGCTCTATCATCGTGCCAATACATTGGTTGAACTGGGAGAATTTGAACGAGCCATTGAGAGTTTTGACAAGGCTATTGATGAACGTCCTAAAGACTATTGGACTTGGTACAATCGGGGCATTATTTTGTCAGAAGAGATGGGGGAATTTGAGCAGGCGATCGCCAGTTTTGATAAAGCCTTGCGCTTGCGTCCCCATGACTACTGGGCTTGGTTTCGTCGCGGGGATGCGTTGCGCTACCTGCAAGAGTATCGCGCCGCCTTGTCCTGTTATGAGGAAGCATTAGATAATCGCCCCAGTGATTTTTGGAGTTGGTTCCGCAAGGGGGATTGTTTACGACATCTAGGTCAATTTGAAGAAGCAGAAACTGCCTATCGAGAAGCCTTAAAAAGCGAACCCGATGATTTTGATACGCGCTATAAATTGGCAGATCTGTATCGTCTTCAGGGAGATTATCGCTCGGCGATCGCCCAATATGATGCCTGTTTAGACCTCGAACCTGAGGATACCTATAGTTGGTACAATCAAGCCTGTTGTGCGGTCTTAGATGATGATTTAGATGGAGCAATGCTATCGCTAGCAAAAGCCGTTGAGTTAGCCCCCGAGATCTATGTTCCGTTAGCCATGGATGACTTAGAGTTGAAACCTCTTTGGAAACGGTCAGATTTCCATCGTTTGATGCAATTTGTGCGGCGAAATGTCAGGAGTTTTGAGGGACTCAATGAGGGGCGATCGCGGCGATTATAACTGGTTAATGTATCCGAAACTCTCCTGCTATTTTGTGCTTTGCGAGCTATACTAGAGATAGCCGGAGTTTCAAAATTCAATCAATCTTAAAAAACGGCAAGCAGTTCAGAAAAAGCATTGATTCAATTGACCCATTGTGCGTCATTCCCCTTAAATCAATTCGCTATTCCTTCAAGTCGGAGAAAACGCCATGATTTCCCAAACCCAGCCGCCGACGACCCCAAACCAACAAACCATCCATTACCCCGACAGCGACGGACAGCCCATGGCCGACAATACCCTTCAGTTTCGCTGGATTGTCATCATTA
>SMDP01000002.1:25205-48408 GCA_012911965.1 Geitlerinema sp. P-1104 | reverse complement strand
CCCCCGATGCAATGGTGGTGTTTGGACGGCCCAAGGGCGATCGCGGGTCTTATAAACAATGGGAAGAAGACAAGATCCCGCCGCAAGTGGTCTTTGAAATCCTCTCTCCCGGAAACACTCTCAAAGAGATGGCCCAAAAACGGGAGTTCTACGATGAGTTTGGGGTGGAAGAGTATTACATCTACGACCCCGACCACAACGACCTAAGTAGCCTACAGCGGGGAGAACAGAATCTTAAAGTCATTGAACAGATGTCCGACTGGGTGAGTCCTCGCTTGGGGATTCGCTTCAATTGGACTGAGGAGGGATTAACCCTCTATCGCCCCGATGGATCGCGTTTTCAGACATTACAGGAAATCAAAGCCGAACGAGATGCGGCCCAGGCGGAACGGGATGTGGCCCAGGCCAAAGCTGATCGCTTGGCGCGACGGTTGCGGGAACTGGGAGTTAATCCCGATGACCTTTAAGTTGATCGCCGCCGCAATTTGACCATAAAAAAGCCGTCACTCTCATGGCGATGAGGATAGAGACGCACTCCCCCCAACTCACTGATGGGTAGGTTCCAGTCCTGGGGGGGAGGTTCCACTGTCCAGTCGGGATGGCTGTCTAAAAAGGGTTGAATCACTCCCTCATTTTCTGGATAACTGACGGTACAGGTGGCGTACACTAACACGCCACCGGGTTTCAGCCAAGGGGCCGCCGCCGTCAATAACCCCTGTTGTAGTTGGGCTAACTCGGTAATCGCTTCGGGGGTTTGTCGCCAGCGTAAATCAGCGCGACGGTGGAGGGTTCCTAACCCGGAACAGGGGACATCCAAGAGGACGCGATCGCACGAGTCCCGAAACTGCGTCAGATCACGACTATCTCCCAAAACCGTCTCCACCGACTGTAACTGCAACCGCTGACAATTTTGGTCGACTTTCTTCAAGCGCGAGGCCGTGCGATCGCAGGCCCAAATCTGACCGCGATCGCCCATCAACTCCGCGATATGGGTCGTCTTCCCACCGGGGGCCGCACAAGCATCCACAATCACCTCCCCCGGCTGTGGATTCAATAGATGACTCACCCATTGGGCGCTCGCATCTTGCACAGTCCACCAGCCCTCTTGATACCCCGGTAATGCCTCAATTTTACCTGCCGATGGCAATTTTAACCCTTGGGGCAAATTCGGTAGCGCCTTGACCTCAATACCTGCCTCTAAGAAGCTTTTTTGTACCTCCTCTCGGGTCGTTTTCAGAGGATTGACTCGTAAATAGAGTTGGGGGGGTTGATTGAACCAATGACAGAGTTGTTCCGCCTCCCCGATTCCTAAAGACTCAGACCACTGTTGCACAATCCAGTCTGGGTAACTATGGCGTACCCCCAGGCGAGATACAGGATTCTCCGGGAGGGAGATGGCCAGGGGATTCTCTGGAGTGCGTTGGCGCAAATACTGGCGTAAAATACCATTCACCACCTTGGCCAAGCCCCCTAAGCCTTGGGTTTTTGCCAATTCCACCGTACTATCGACCGCTAACGCCGCCGCCACGCGATCGAGATAGATGAGTTGATACAATCCCAGACGTAACAAAACTCGTAATTCCGGGGCTTGTTGGTGGGCCGGTTTCCTGGCAAACTGGTCAATGACCGCATCGAGCGATCGCCGTCGCCGGACGACCCCATACACCAACTCCGTCGCCAAGGCGCGATCGCCCCCTGTCAAGCGCGATTTAGCCAACTGTCGCTGCAAGGCCACATCCGCATAGGTATCCTTGCGTTCAATCTCATTCAAAGCAACAACGGCCACCTGACGGGGATGACTCACAGTAATTCTCCTAGAGGCAACAAACCCTCAGCCTCCTATACCAGACCCCCCTGCGTCAAGCCAAACCCACGTGTTTGAGAAGTTGCAAGGTTTGCTGGGGTGAAACGAGACTATTGGCGCAGAGAATCCCCGACGCCGCCACCGCCGGAACCCCAATCCCCGGCATGGTTGTGTCACCGACCCGATATAATCCCGGTAGGGGCGTTTGATTGAGGGGGAAAATCCCTTGAATCGGTGGAATCCCGGGGCCATAGGTCCCTTGATAGCGACGTAAAAACCGCTCATGGGTAATCGGCGTTCCCACCATCTCAAACTCAATGCGATCGCGGATATCTGGGATAATCCGTTCTAGGGCCCGATACAGAG
Organism: Geitlerinema sp. P-1104; assembly: GCA_012911965.1. Taxonomy (GTDB): domain Bacteria; phylum Cyanobacteriota; class Cyanobacteriia; order Cyanobacteriales; family Geitlerinemataceae; genus Sodalinema. The sequence goes on along the minus strand of SMDP01000002.1, from coordinate 46,238 downwards.
ACTGCGATCGCTGCTGTTTCCGTTCCTCATAGTTCGCATCGAGTTTCCAGGACTTATAGGGTTCGAGGGTATAACAGTGAAGGCTATGATAGCCCTCCGGGGCCAAGCTAGGGTCCCAAACCGAGGGAATCGACACCATACAGGTATTTCCGGGGATATTTACATCTAAAGTATTGTCCAACAACACCACATGATGTCCCCCCAACGAGTCTAATCCTTCGGCGCGAATGCCCAAATAGAGGTGCATAAAGCTATTGAGGCGTGGTAATTCCAGGGCTTCCTTGCGATAGCTGGGGGGGAGATGATGGGGACTCAGTAACTTACGATAGGTATCCCAGACCGTGGCGTTCGAGATAACAATCGGGGCCTTGAGGATGTCGCCACTGCGTAGCCGCACCCCCGCCACCTGGCCCGACTCCACTAAAATCTTCTCAACATGACTGCGTAACTGTAGGCTTCCACCCCATTTCTCTAACCCCGTAATCAACGCCTGGACAATGGCCCCACTTCCCCCACGAGGATAATCCACCTTAGCGTGATGTCGTTCCCCGTACATAAACGCCATTTCCGGGGCGATGGTTCCGTAAGACTTCAACCCTGACAGGAGGAAACATTCGAGATTCACCATCCGCTGAACCCAACTGTTGCGGACACAGGTATCCATGATTTCCCCAACCGTCTTTTGAGTTAACCCAGCCATGGGTAGCAGTTTTAACAGGGCCCGAGGATAATGTTGCAGCAGGAAGGGTAAGGCTTGCCAATCACTGCGTAGGGCTAGAGTGGGAATCTGGCGTATGCCATTGTAGAGTTTGTTGAGACGACGTTCGAGTTCCCGATATTCTTTAGCCCCATGGGGGGTCACCTGGGCAATTTCGTCATAGTAGCGATCGCGATCGCAGTAGACGGGGAACGTGCCATCGGGGAAATGATACTCTCCTAGAGGGTCATACGGGATCGTATCTAGCGAGACATCCAACGCATCGAGAACCTGACGTAGAGGATTAAGGCTTGGGCCTTCACCTAACCCAGAAAAAAACGACGGCCCCGCATCGAAATGAAAGCCCTTACGGGAAAATCCATGGGCGGCCCCCCCCGGAAGCACATGACTTTCACAGACAATTACCGACTTCCCATATCGCGCCAAGAGGGAACCGGCGACTAATCCACCGATTCCACTACCAATCACGATGACTTCCGCATCCGTCATTCTCCACCCAGGTTGTGTTTCATCAACGCTGCATTTCCATTGGGCTGTTGCATCACCACAAATTTTCTAAGTTATAGCCGAGTTCAAGCAGCATCCGTCGAAACAGAGGCAAACTCAAGCCAATGACATTACTGTGACAGCCTTCAATTTTCTCAACAAACAGACTTCCTCGGCCGTCAATCGCAAAACATCCGGCACAATTGAGGGGTTCTCCAGTGGCCACATAGGCCTTAATTTCCGAATCACTCACCTTGGCAAAATGCACCTTTGTCACCTCGCAATTGACCAGGGTGATGTTCTGAGAGATATCCACAATGGCATGGCCCGTATAGAGTTCACCCACTTGTCCCCGCATGAGTTGCCAACGGGCGATCGCCTCGTCGGGGTTGGCAGGTTTACCATACACCTTATCGTCCAAGACTAACACCGAGTCACAGGCCAACACCAACACCGACTCGGGCTGTTGGGGATTAGGGGAATGGGGGGCGATATCCTGGCAACGAATCCCCGCCGCAATCCGTTCTCCCTTGAGTTGGGCCAGAGTTTGCACTAATGCCACGGGATTACTCAGTTGAACCTGAGATTCATCTAAATCACTGGGACAGACAATAGGATCAATCCCGGCACTACGCAAGAGTTGCCGACGGGCGGGAGAAGCGGAGGCGAGAATCAGAATGGGGGAACTCATGGGACAATCCTGCGCAAGGGGATAACGGAGACAGTCGTCTAAGGGTTAATAGACGAAGAAAGAACGAGCGACAATCCGCAGTTTATCCTGAATGTCCTGCCAACGCCGTTCGGTTGTCGACACATTCAGGGTAAAGAGTTGACCGCGAGAAATGGCGATGCTGGCAATGTTATGACGCAGTTGGTCCGGTAAGGTCACGGCATATTCCAGAATATAGTAGGTTTTGCCATCTTCATCCTGTCGGGCTTGAGCATCCACCAATTCTGCCACGCGATCGCTCCCCTCGGGGGCGATGGCCCGTTTGGAGAGTTCATAGCCAACTTCTGTGGGGGTTCCTAAATCTTCCAGGGTTTCTCCCGCCTCAACGGGATTCATAATTACCGTGAGATTTTCGCTTTGTTCGATGAGATCATGTAACACCACATCGGGGGCGAGGTTAGACGCATCCATCTCAATCCATTCGTTGGGATAGAGGAAGCGATAGCCGTCATAGCTATCGGTATAGGAGGTTAACCCACTACTTGGGGAATTACTACACCCGGTCAGGGTCACGGCGATGACTACCGCAAGCATCGCTACCAGTCGTTTAAACCCGGTCATGACGTTTTCCAAATCTTGTTTATTATTGTTGCTCGGTTTGGCAGTGGTGACCGGATCGACCCGGCCGAGACTACCCATCCACTCAACCATCGGACGAAACAACCACCCCCGTCAAGAGGCGATTAGGAGACGGCTGGGGTGAGGTGTTCCCCGATGCGATCGCAGCATTCTTGAACGCTTAGCCGTTGAGACATGGCCTCAACTAAGGCCTCATAGGCATCCCGATGGCGATCGATGAGGGTTCGCGCCTGTAAAATCGCCCAACGTTCTCGGGACTCAATGTCACGAACAACGGGACGTAACTGACGCAAGACTAAACGCAGTTGCTGGCGATCGTCAATGCCACCTCGGGCGCTGTCTTCATCGAGTTCTTCGGCTGCAATTCCCGCCATCCACACCATGGCATAGCGGTTTAACTGTTGCGCGGACAGTTGCCCTTGACTGAGTTGAGATAGCAATTGACCATCATCGAATTGAACCCCTCCCCGGCCGGTGTGTCCTTGTTTGAGGGCTTCCCAGGCGCTGAGGCTATAGTTCGCGATGGGGACATCTAGGAGATAGGCCACCAGAAAATGCCCCGCTTCATGACGGATAACTCGCTGGCGGCGATCGCTGGTACTGGCCCCCAACCAATCTAAAACAACCAGTCCGCCCTGACCTTGAAAGCCTAACTGATCCACCGTTGCAAATCCTAACAGGGCAAAGACCGTCGCCGCTGGATATAGCGGTGACAGGTTCAGCATCGGCCCCAAGAGGGAAAACATAGTTAGGCTAAAAATGCCAATGGCTAAGACGTTTAAGGCAAATTGACTCATAACGTTCTATCAAAAGTAGTTTGTTTGAGTCTATTGTACCGAGTTGTCAAGCCCCTGTTACAAATTGATACGTTTTGCGATAGGCTTTGAGCCAGCTTAAGGCTCCCCCTGAGTTGCCAAACTTGGGGATTTAATGAACAGCCAGGGCGCTTTGGAAGGCTTCTTGTTCGCGGAGACTCGCAAAGGCGTCACTCTCCTGGGCCTCTCCTTTGAGGCTGGGATTAAGATGAATTGCTTTTTTAAGATTCTCAATTGCCGGTTCCTGATGGCCCACCAGGGCATAACAGCGGGCGATACCATACCAAGCATCAGCGCAATCGGGGGCTACCTTCACCGCCTCAGCATAAGTGGCGAGGGCTTCCTCAAGGCGTTGTAGGGTAACCAGGAGCGTTCCTTTAGCACAATAGGCTTCAGGATGGCGTTCATCCACCTCAATGGCACGATCAAAGGCGGCGATCGCCTCAGTATATTGTCCATTGGCCTCTAGTTGTCGCCCTTGCATCATCTGGAGTTCCAGGACATCCTGTAAACGTCCATTGAGCCGATCTTGCAATTGCATCGAGTTCTCAATGGTATTACGGGCATTCGACATCACATTTTGCACCGACAACGCCATCGAGACCATATCTTTAAGTTGTCCCGGTTCTGCTGCCGTCGCTGAACTGGCTGGGGCCGCCGCAGCAAAATCAGCTTTTAACTCACGACTGACTTCTGCTTTCAACTGATCAGATAGATGATCTTCCACCTCATCCACGACTTGAGACACCATTTCACGGCGCATCCACCACAACAGAGCTATCCCAGCAATGGGGAATAAAATCAACAGCAATAAGAGAATATTTAATAAGCCAAATGTCCAAGCAAAGTTGCGATCAACAGCATCATTAATGGCATCACGAACTACAGGACTATTGCGTAAACGATCCTCAATTTGCCAGTCTAAATCAGCATTGGGATCGGCCGGGGCTGGGGCAATGAAGGAAGGTTCTGCCGGTTCGCCAGGCGGCATGGGTGATACCGCATCCGGGGGGGCGGCTTCGGGAGGAGTCGGGTCTTGAGCGATCGCCCCTCGGGGAGAAACCAACAGTAAAGATAAAACGGCGAGGATGTAAGATTTTTGAATCATGGTAACTTCGTGAGTTATGAATTTTTAAGAGTAGGTTCTCCCCTCCTGGGAGGGGTAGGGTGGGTTCTCCCTATTGCCTATTGCTAGCTTGCCTATTGCCCCTCTATCACCTGCCCCCTACAACAACAACTGTTTAAACCGTTCATCTTGGCGAATCTCATCGAAAACTGGGTCTACCTGGGCCCGTTCACGATAAGGATGGGGCGCTAGACGAAGGGCCTCCTGCAAGCTTTCCAAGCAGGGGGCAACAAAGCCTTGCGCACTATAGCAACCAGCCTTGTTATACCAAATCTCCGGAATAGCAGGCTGTAGGGCGATCGCCTGATTATAGGCCGCGATCGCCTCATCATACCGTTCTAGTTGTGTTAAAAGTTGTCCTAGATAGTACCAAGTGGGGATATCATTGGGCTGAATCTCCGTTCCCCGTTGATAGGAACGGATGGCTTCGGGGTAGCGTTCTAGGGCAGCCAGAGACAGCCCCTGATTGCGATAGGTATCAATGTTATCTGGGTTGAGACTGCGGGCTTTATCAAAACAGCGTAGGGCCTGTTCATGGAGATCAGCCCCGGCGAAGGCTAAACCGCGATTGTTCCAGGCTTCGACGTAATCCGGCTTCAACTTCACCGCCCGATTATAGGAGGCGACGGATTCCTTATAGCGTTTCAGTTCCATTAAGGCTAAACCGCGATTGTTCCAGGCTTCGACGTAATCAGGTTTCAGTTCCACGGCGCGATCGTAAGCGGCTAAAGCCTCCTTATACTGTCCTAGTTTAGAGAGAGCGCCTCCTTTATTATTCCAAGCTTCAGGATAGTCAGGATAGATACTGAGGGCACGGTCATAGGCGGCGATGGCCTCAGGATAGCGTTGTAGATGGAACAAGGCACTTCCCTGATTACTCCAGGCCTGATGGTAGTCCGGCTTCAGTTGCACGGCTTGCTGATAGGCGGCGATCGCCTCACTATAGCGACCACTAAAGAAGAGGGCATTGGCTTGACGACAAAACTCCGCCGCACCCACCTGAGGCGGCTGAGGGGGTCGTTGGGGGCGCTCAGGTTGGCGCACGGGTTCGGGTTCTGGGATGCGATAGCTTTGGGTATTACCGTTGAGGCGGTTCTCAGAGGCGGTGGCGATTCCTTCGTTCCCCCCGCGATAAGTAATTGGAGGTTGAACGGCCGTCTCTGGGGCAACTGGGGGGGGTTGTGAGGTCTCCTCCTCATCCTCCTCTGAATCCTGGTCCAAAATGGAGTTGACCGACAGAGGGGTTGTCTGATTAGGGCGGTCGTCCTCCTCCTCATCCTCCTCTGAATCGAGAATTGAGTTAAGGGATGGGGGCGGTTCCTCCTCCTCATCCTCCTCTGAATTGAGAATTGAGTTAAGGGATGGGGGCGGTTCCTCCTCCTCATCCTCCTCTATGTTGTCAGCAGAATCATCAGTAGAGTCCATCAAGACATCCTGGGAGGCTTGATGGTTTGGAGATGGAGAATCGTCTCGAAGCATCTCCAAGTCATTCTCCTCCTCCTTAGAGAGGGGATCTCTAGCGGGGGAACTGGTGGTAATTTGGCGTTCCGCCCCCACCGGAACCCGAGGAAGTGGCTCATGAATCTGGGTTTGAATTTGATGTAAGACGCTGTGGGCCTCGTTCATCATCCCCAGTAACTCCGCCATCGCATCATTTTTGATGCTGTCAATTTCCTGGGCGTAAGCATTGGCGCGGGCTTCGAGGCGGTTGAGAATCAGCCAAACGGCGATCGCCCCCAACAACGGTAGGAGGGCCAAGACCACAAAGATGGCCGTAATCGCCGGACGTTGGGCGGCCATAGCGTTTTCAATTTGGTCATCGATGCGATCGCGTAAACTGGCACTATTGGCGATCGCCCGCTCCAGATTTTCCCGAAAACCCTCCTGGGCCCGCAACCGTTGCAATTCCTGGGCCTCAGTCTCGCTTAACGGCGCAGACTCCTGTCCCCGAACCAGATTGCCAGAACCGGACAACAGGACAATCGCCATGGCCATCACTAGCTGAGTTGCAAACTGGATAGAATACCGCCCGAGCCTCATATCCTTTGTTCCTCTCTCGAACCGTTTTCGCGGGTCATGTGTCCATGTTCTGTAGTTTAACCTCTGATCCGACCGAACGCGGGCGATCGCCAAGGAAACTTACAACCCCGAACGGCCCGACCACTCTTTGGTACAATAAAAGATTGTGTTTTCTATCTAACGCTGAATCCTCAACGATTCACAACAGCGGCAGCATTCCTGTGATAGTCAGCCGATTCACCGAATTTTTCAAGGAGACGTGCATATGGCTCGCATGTACTACGACCAAGATGCGAATCTGGACAGACTCGCCGATAAAACCGTTGCCATTATCGGCTATGGTTCCCAAGGGCACGCCCATGCCCTTAACTTAAAAGATAGTGGCGTCAATGTCATCGTTGGCCTCTATCCTGGCAGTAAATCCGCCCCCAAAGCCAAAGATGCCGGACTAACGGTGTATCCCGTGGCTGAAGCCGCCGAAAAAGCCGATTTAATCATGATTCTGCTGCCGGATGAGGTGCAGAAGACGGTTTACAAACAAGAAATCGAACCCAACTTAAAAGACGGCGATGTTTTGGCCTTCGCCCATGGCTTTAACATCCATTTTGGTCAGGTGGTTCCCCCCGAAAACGTCGATGTGGTCATGATTGCGCCCAAAGGCCCCGGTCATTTGGTGCGTCGGACCTACGAACAAGGGGAAGGCGTTCCCTGTCTGTTTGCGGTGTATCAAGATGCTTCGGGTCAGGCGCGCGATCGGGCCATGGCCTATGCTAAAGGGATTGGTGGAACCCGCGCTGGTATCTTAGAAACCAGTTTCCGGGAAGAAACCGAAACTGATTTGTTTGGCGAACAAGCAGTGTTATGTGGTGGCTTAAGTGCGCTCATTAAAGCCGGGTTTGAAACCCTCATTGAAGCGGGGTATCAACCGGAACTCGCCTATTTTGAATGTCTCCACGAAGTGAAACTAATTGTGGACTTGGTGGTGGAAGGGGGTCTCGCGACCATGCGTGACAGTATCTCCAACACGGCTGAATATGGCGATTACACCCGGGGTCCTCGGGTGGTGACTCCGGAAACCAAAGCCGCCATGAAAGAGATTCTCAGCGAAATCCAATCGGGACAATTCGCGCGGGAATTTGTCTTGGAAAATCAATCGGGTAAACCGGGATTCACGGCCATGCGTCGTCAGGAAGCTGAACATCCCATTGAGGAAGTCGGGAAAGACTTGCGGGCGATGTTCTCCTGGTTGAAGAAAAACTAGAGAGTCTGTTGGGTGCATCTCATCACAATCTAGCTGTTTATTAGCGATTGGACTGACTGAGATGCACCTGAATAAACAGTCTAAAAACCTAAACACTCAACACGTCAAGGGATAACCCGATTTGTAGTCTGATTGAGGGTGATGCACAATCCGCTTAACCCCGAATTAAATAATTTTTTAAAGTCACACAGCGACAAAGCTAAAGATGCCCCCCTTCAATCTTAAGCGGGCGCTATGATTGAAACAACTTCAGTTTCCAGAAACAGCGATCGCCCTCCCCCCGTTCAAAGATGCTGACCTACACCCTCGACCTCACCCCCTTCATTCAACTGAGCGATCGCCAGTTCGCGCAACTGTGCGATAACCACCCCGACATCAAATTTGAACGAAACGCCCGAGGAGAACTCATTATCATGCCTCCCACTGGTGGCGAAACTGGAAATCGCAATGTCGAACTGTCAGCGGATTTTGTACTCTGGAATCGTCGTAGCAAACTGGGCTACGTCTTTGATTCCTCCACCTGCTTCAAACTCCCCAACGGTGGCAACCGATCGCCCGACCTGGCCTGGATCCGTCGCGATCGCTGGGAAGCCCTTAGCCAAAGCGATCGCGAAACCTTCCCCCCCATCGCCCCCGACTTCGTCCTCGAACTGAAATCCCCCAGTGACAACCTCAACGACCTGCAGGATAAGATGGCGGAATATCAGGAGGCTGGAGTTAAGCTAGGGTGGTTAATTGACCGACAAGCCCAGAGGGTAGAACTTTATCGCCAGGGACAGGAACCCGAATGTCGCGATCGCCCCGTGACCCTCAATGGCGAAGCCGTTTTGCCGGGATTTCAGTTAGATCTCACTATTGTCTGGTGAAGCCATCAAGGATTTTACCCAGATTTGCGATCGCCACTGAGATTGAGACGGAGATACACCTGTTCGATAGGGAAACTGAGATTAACACTTTTCAGTTCAACTGAATCACCCGCTTTATAATTCACAATCAACCAGTCACCAGCATTCGTTTTATGATATAAATCAATTTCGATAGCCGTGGAACTGACCAGTAAATAGTCAATCAACATCGGGTTTTGGCGATAGAGTCGAAACTTGCCCCCTCTATCATAAGCCTCGGTACTCGCCGAGAGGACTTCCACAATTAGACAGGGATAGGTGATGTATTGACCATTGGTTTGGTCGCGGGCATCACAAGTGACGCTGAGATCCGGGTACGTGTAGTTATCTGTCCCGACAATGTTGATTCGTAAGTCCGAGTTACCGGTAAAGCATTGGCTACTGTCTAGGTGCGTATCAATCAGGGTCGTCAACGATACGGCGATACGACTATGATTAATACTGCCCCCCCCCATAGCGTAGGGCCGACCATTCATCAGTTCATACTTTTCTAGCTGCTGTTCCTCCCAGGCAAAGTAGTCTTCAGGACTAAGATGGAGAGAGTTATCTGGGCTGGCAATCATAGGAATCATGGATAATGGACAACCGGACCATGGAAGACCCTGTTTAAGTCTAGGGAATGCCTGTTTGACGGGAGACTGAGTATGACTTTCACCCTCGCCCAATGGTCTATCGACGACTATCATCGTATCGTCGAGACAGGGATTCTCGCCGATCACCAGGTTGAACTCATCCAAACACAGATTATCGATATCCCCAGCCTTTTCCCCGAGTAAACTCCGGAATCCCACCTCAGCCCAGAGAATCCAGTGAACAATAGGCTCATCGCCCCCTATAATTGGGGCGGTTCCTTGCAGCGATATTTGTGTTAACTCTCCCCCCAACTATGAAAGCACTGATTCTCTCCGGCGGAAAAGGAACGCGCCTGCGTCCCCTCACCTACACAGGCGCAAAACAACTGGTTCCCGTCGCCAACAAACCCATCCTCTGGTACGGGATTGAAAGCATCGTCTCAGCGGGAATCACCGAGATCGGGATTATCATTAGCCCCGAAACCGGGGAAGAAGTGCAAAAACTCACCGGAGACGGCGATCGCTTCGGGGCCAAGATCACCTACATTCTGCAAAAGGAACCCGCCGGCCTGGCCCACGCCGTCAAAATCGCCCAACCCTTCCTCGGTGACTCTCCCTTCGTCATGTACCTAGGCGATAACCTGATTCAAAACGACCTCACCCCCTTTCTGCGCCACTTCCAAGACAAACAACTCGATGCCTTAATTCTGCTGCGGCCCGTCGAGAACCCCAGCGCCTTCGGGGTGGCGAAAGTCGATGAAACGGGGCGTGTCTTGGAACTGGTGGAAAAACCCGCCGTTCCCCCGTCTAACCTAGCCCTGGTGGGAATCTATTATTTCTCCCCCGAGGTTCACCAGGCCATCGCCCGTATCAAGCCCTCGGAACGGGGAGAATTGGAAATCACCGACGCCATTAGTAACCTCCTGGATCATAAAAACCCCGTCGAAGCGCAAATCTTAGAAGGCTGGTGGCTGGATACTGGGAAAAAAGACGATCTCCTCAGCGCCAACCAAATTCTCCTCGACAGCGAACTGCAAACCGCCATTTTCGGAGAACTTGACGCGGACAGCCAAGTGGTGGGGCGAGTCCAAATTGGTCAGGGAACCCAATTGATTAACTGTTCCGTTCGGGGGCCTGTGATTATCGGTGAAAACTGTCACCTCGAAAACTGCTTTATCGGTCCTTATAGTAGTATTGCTGATGGCGTGACCCTCAAGGATGTGGAGTTAGAACATAGCGTCATCCTACAAGAAACCCGCATTGAGGGCATTCAACAGCGGATTGTCGACAGTTTAATTGGTCGACGCGCCCACTTAGGAACCGGTCGCCCCCGTCCCAAGGCCTTACGGTTTATGGTAGGAGATGACTGTCAAATCGAGTTAGCCTGATGGAGTCTCCCCATGGAATCATCAATGTCCAGCGATCGCCAACCTGACCGCCCCCCAACGGCCAACCCCAATACCAAGCTGATTCACCAACTGCGTCAAACGCTATCCTCCAGCATTGGCGTGGAAGATGCGCCCCCACCGATGATTGAGTCAGTGGATCAGTTACACGACGATCGCGATGATGATCTCATCGCCCTCCGCCAACGGGCCAACATCTATCACGTTCCCCTCTTTTCCGCCCATCGCTTCGGCCGGGCCATCACCGCCACGCGACGACTAGCGCGGAAAGTCCTCAAACCCATTTTAATGTTTCAGGTTGCCTACAACGGCGCCAATGCCCGCTTTGCAGAAATCTTAAACGGACGAGTTGCCCAATTACGCCAAGAGGTGGATGACTTGCAAGCATTAGCCAGCGATCGCGCCGACACCATCGCCCGTTTAGAAACCGAACTCAACGACCTCAAAACCCAACAAAAACTACAAACCCGCGCCATCCAAAAACTCATCCGCAATCTCAACTCAGAATAGCCTAACAGTATATTCCGAAACCTTGTACCCGAGTCCTCAAATGCCAGAGTCCCGAGAATTTGACTGCTAGCTTGCCTATTGCCTGCTGCCTATTGCCTACTGCCTTCTTACCCCTCTTTCCCATGTCTTCCTCTCCCCTTCCCCGCTGTTCATTTATTATCGTCAACTATAACGGACTCCATTACCTACACTCCTGCATAGAGTCCGTTTATCGGTTAGATTATCCCCACGATCGCCTCGATGTAATTCTCGTCGACAATGGCTCTCAAGATGACTCCTTAGCCATTGTTGAACAAGACTTTCCCGAGGTTCGTTGTTTCCGCAATCACCGCAATAACTTCGCCGGGGCCCTCAATTTAGGCATCCAAGAAGCCCAGGGAGACTATATTGCCTTTCTCAATAATGATGCCCAGTTACATCGGGACTGGTTAGGGAAACTCTTACCCGGATTTAAGCGATCGCCGAAAATTGGGGCTGTGGCGGGTAAAATTCGTTTTCTCGATGGGCGTATCAATAGTGTCGGTCATCGCCGTCTAAGGAACCATTACTGGGCGGATATTGGCTATGGTGAAGTCGATCAGGGTCAGTACGATCAGCCCCAAGAGGTAGAGGGACTCTGTTGGGCCGCGACCCTATTTCAACGGGCCTGCTTGCAAGATGTGGGGGAGATTGATGAAGAGTTTGTCATGTATTTTGAGGATGTGGAATACTCAAAACGTTGTCGCGATCGCGGTTGGAGTTTTCACTATATTCCAGGGGCGATCGCCGACCATCAAGTGGGGGGGTCAAGTACCGGTTCAGTTCTCACAGAATACTTCTGTAACCGCAACCGCTTTCTCTATCTCGCCAAACATGAACCCGAACATCTCATCAATGCCCTAACTACTTCGGTATTTTGGATTGAACAACATTATGATTTACTCTATGACTGCCTCCCAGTTATCTTAAAAAAATTACTAACAGAAAACGACCCAAAAACGGTCAAATCCATCCTACCCAAACTCTGCCAAAAACTGCAAAAAATCTATGGCGCACGAGATATTGATAAGCTCCTCGCCCGCCTAGAAGTCATGTTAGGTAGCCGCAAAATTAGCTTAGCAATTTACGATAATTCCCTGCACTTTATTGGCGGTGGGCAACGCTACTTAGCAACCCTAGCCTCCGTTTTGCAAGATAAATTTGAAATCACTTTAATTAGCAATCGCCCCGTCAAGCGAGAGGAACTTGAACAGTGGTATGGACTTGATTTATCTCACTGCAAAATTCGGATTATCCCTCTGCCGTTTTTTGACAAACGAGGGTCAGATATCATCGATTCCACCTGGGTAACAGCAGAAACCAAAAACCCCTTTGATGCCATTGCCCTAGCCAGCAAGGACTATGACGTTTTCATCAATGCCAACCAGGTCACCAAAGTTGTCCCTCTCGCCCCAATTTCTCTGTTTTTCTGTCATTTTCCTGACACTCATCGCGAAGCCTACTTTGCAGCAGACCGCTATAGTTTTCTGGTCAGTAATAGCGAGTACACCAGTCAATGGATTCGCAAACGTTGGCGCTTAAATCCTACCACCTTACTCTATCCTCCAGTGGAGATAGGCCCCAAGCCTGAACCTGCTAATACCAAACCTCTCCCTAAAGAAAACCTAATCCTGGCGGTAGGGCGATTTGAACCCGGAGGAATGAAGAAACAGCAAGAGATGATACAGGCCTTTCAACGCCTCTATTCTGCCCATCCTCAAACCATGGAGGGTTGGCGATTGGTGTTGGTGGGGGGAAGTCCCAAGAAAAACAGTTATCTGCAAGGATTAGAAAAGCAAATTCAACAGGCAGAACTCCCCGTTGAGTTAGAGGTCAATATCTCCTTAGAACGTCTGCAACGCCTCTATCAAAAAGCAGCCCTCTTTTGGCATTTGTGCGGTTTGGAGGAAACCCATCCCGAACGATTTGAACATTTTGGCATGGCCACCGTAGAAGCCATGCAAAATAGCTGTATTCCTCTGGTGTTTCGGGGTGGGGGCCAGCCGGAAATTGTCGAGGCGGGGGAGTCGGGGTTTTTGCTGGAGTCTCTGGATGAATTGGTGCAATTGACCTATGATCTCTGTTTGCAGCCGGAAACTTGGCCCCCCTTGCAGCAGGCGGCCCGCCTTCGAGGAGAGTGTTTTAGTCGGGAACGCTTTGAGGAGGAGGTTTGGCAGTTGTTTGGCCCGATTAAACAGGAGTATAGCCAGGTGCAGTTACCCGATCCCGCCCAGATGGCGAAACGGCCGACGTTGTTGCGGGAGTTGAAATAAGGCGGGGGGATTTGCTTTAGGATGAGGTTTGTGTTGGTTGAGGTTTTTTGCAACGGGAGTTGGTTTGATGACAATGAAGTCGGTGACAATTTATACGGATGGGGCTTGTAGTGGCAATCCGGGGCCCGGAGGCTATGGAACCGTTCTCATTTATCGGGATTTCCGTAAGGAACTCTCGGGGGGGTTCCGACGTACGACGAACAATCGCATGGAGATGATGGCGGCGATTGTGGGCTTAAAGTTGCTGAAACAGGCCTGTCAGGTGACGCTGTATTCCGATTCTAAGTATATTGTGGATGCGATGCGCCAGGGATGGGCGAAACGCTGGAAGGCTAAGGGTTGGTGGCGTAATAAGAAGGAACGGGCCAAGAATCCTGATCTGTGGGAGGAGTTGCTACAGTTATCTGACTTCCATCAGGTGGAGTTTGTCTGGGTGAAAGGCCATGCGGGGAATAAGGAGAACGAATGTTGCGATCGCCTGGCGGTGGCCGCGTCTAAACAATCTGACTTACCCGCCGATGACGTGTTCGAACGTGGGGATGCTTAGGATTTCGGGACAATGGTGAGGTATCTTAATCCGACATTGACGATTCGCGATCGCCACTTCACGTGGGGCGATCGCACCTATATGATGGGAATCCTCAATGTCACCCCCGACAGTTTCAGTGATGGGGGTGAGTTTGTCTCCCTAGACAACGCCCTCCATCAAGCCCAACAGTTAGAAACCTCGGGGGCAGATATTCTCGATATTGGCGGCCAGTCAACGCGCCCAGGGGCCGAGGAAGTCTCCCTAGACACCGAAATTCAACGGGTGGTTCCGGTGATTGAAGCCCTGCGATCGCGCTCAAACTGTCCCATTTCCGTAGATACCTATCGCGCCGGGGTAGCGGCGGCCGCCTTAGATGCTGGGGCGGATATCATTAATGATGTCAGTGGCGGAACCGCCGATCCTGAGATGTTACCCCTACTTGGGGAACGCCAAGTTCCGGCGATTCTCATGCACATGCGGGGAACCCCCAAAACCATGCAATCCCTAACCCAGTACGAGGATGTCGTGGCCGACGTCGCCAAGAAACTGCAACAACATATCCATGCGGCGATCGCCTGTGGGGTGTCCCCCAACCAGTTAATTCTCGATCCTGGGATTGGCTTCGCTAAAACGCAAGGGCAAAATCTGAACCTGTTGCGAGAGTTACGCCAATTCCAAGCCTTAGGCTATCCCCTCCTCTTAGGCGTCTCCCGTAAAAGTTTTATTGGCCGCATTCTCGATCGCCCGGATGCCAAAGATCGCCTCTGGGGAACCGCCGCCGCCTGTACCGCCGCCATCGCCTATGGGGCGGACATTCTCCGGGTTCATGATCTCCCCGCCATGAGTGATGTGGCCCGTGTCGCTGATGTCCTGGTTCGCCCTAACTTGCACCCCTAGACTGGCCCCAAAACCGGAAAAAAGGATGCCGCTGGAACCAGAATGTGGCAAAATTTGAAACAACTGTCCACCCCCAACCGTCCGATGACCCGCAATGGCAATTCCGTTGACTTCTCCGCGATCGCCTATTGGCGTTATGTTGTAGGGATTCTGGTGGCGTTATTCGCCATTCCCGCCCTACTGCAAGGGGGAATTGCCTTCTTCCGCGCCTTCTTCGACACCCTGGTAACGATGTTGCTGGCGGTGAATGTTGTCGCCTTTGGGGCGATCGCCGCTGGAGTGGGGGTATTTCTTTGGCAACGCGATCGCCAACTGTCCTCAACATCGGATCAACCCCCAAGAGTTGAGGCTAACACCCTAGAGTCTCCCCAACTTAACAGTCAAGGGAACCCAGCCATTGAACCTCATCTGCAATCGCAGCAGCCCCATTCCCCTCAAGCTATCGCCGCAACTCCCGGGGAAGAGGTGGCGAAGTTCAATGCTACAGTTGAACTAACTCCCCCCAAAGAGAGCGTCAATCCTGCTGCTGAGTCGAACGCCCACAACTCAGAACTACATTCACCCTTAATTCAGGCTCAACTCGCCCGACGGCTGAACGTGAGTTCGAGTACCATTGGCAAACGCAAACATAAACCCGATTTCACAGACTGGGCCCAGTCCAAAGATCCAGACGGTTTATCCTGGCGCTACTGTGGTGAAACCAAACAGTTCTACCCCCCCAATCAACCCACGTAACCCCTATCCTGGACGGGGACTATCTCCCCCTAAGCCTCGCGATATCTGCTCTCACCGACGTTCTAGTTGTTAACCTGTTTTGACCGAAGCTTTGGATCGATCCACCCTATCTGCCCTCAACCGCGCGATCGAGCGTCATAACCCCTTCACCGGGTTGGCGACGCTGGAAGAGGCCGATCTCTGGCGCGGAAATCTCCCCGACTGTCCCTCCCCTCACCGCAAGGCCATGACGTTGGTTGAGTCGGCGTTGGCAAACCTTGAGGGAGGAAAACGAGTTTGTTCTGTCGTCATTTTGGGGGAGATGGGAACCGGTAAAACCCATTTTCTGGCCCAAGTTCGGCAAAAACTGCAAATGACCGGACAGGCGGCGTTTATCTATATTGATGTTCAGCAGTTTCACGATAGCACCACCATCCGTCAGGTCTTGCTGAATGCGATCGCCTATAGCCTCAGTCGCAAGGGCCCCTCGGGGTTTATGCAATGGCAGGAATTGGCCAGCGCCCTGGCGACGCAGGCCCTGGAAAGTCTCGATACTCAAGTCAAAGAGTTAACCCCAGAGATGGCGATTCGGCGGCTGCGGGGACAACCCCAGGATCGCAATCGCCATTGGGTGGATCGGGTGGCCGAGGGCTTCTTTAAGCTGCGCCCGGATATTGGTGATCCCGATGTCGTCCGGGCGATTCTCTGGACCTTGGCCCCCGCCCAGGCCCCCTTCGCCCGCAAATGGTTGGGGGGGCGATCGCTGGCCCCCTGGAAACTCGATGAGTTAGGGCTTCCTCAACGTCAGGGGGAAAGTCGCGAAAGTCGTGCTGCTGAATTGTTAGAGGAAATTTTGCAACTGTTGGGGGATTGGAAGCCCTTAGTGGTGGCCTTCGATCGCCTCGATGGGGAAGAGTTGGATGACACCGACGAGGAAGCCCTGGAAGAAGAATGGGATATGCGAGTTCCGGTGGGGGCCATGGTGCGCTTGTCTCAGAGTCTGCGGGCCCTGCGTTGCAGCCACGGAACGGTGGTGTTGAGTGTGATGGATCCTGAAACCTGGGAACGGATTGTGCAACCGATGTTAGGGCGGATGACGCGCCATTTGAGCGATCGCGCTGATCCCATTGAACTCCCTGATGCCGATGAAACAGTGGTTCGGGCGGTGATTCGGGCTTGGCTACGTCAGTTCTATCGCGATCGCGAGTTGATTCCTCCCTCGCCTCTGTATCCCTTCGATGACTCGCAACTGAAGGCCTTGGCCCGAGAAGGGTCAGATCTTCATGATGCCATTGAATGGTGTGCGGAAAACTTCCGTCCGGTGGAAAATGACCCCCTCGAACGGGTAACCCAGGCCTTTGAACGCAGCTTAAACCAGGTTCAGGGAACTGAACAGATGACAGAAACCCTGGTGACGGAAGCCTTGGGGTTAGGCTTTGAGAGTTTACTGGGAACCACCCTCGATGGAGTGGAGATTCGTAGCGTTGAACAGCGGCCATCTGGAACCTCTCAACGTCGAAAGTCTCTTGATTTGAAGATTGTCGCCAATGAACGGGGCCAGGATCTGCGGGTTGGGGTGATGGTGGTGTTTGATGAACGAGGCCAACGGGTGGGAAATCGCCTGCGAACCCTCTGTGATTTTGAGGAGTTTGGCTTGACACGAGGTTTCCTGCTACGGCCCTTTGCGCGGGAGATTCCCGCCACTTGGAAGGCCCGAGAATGGCTAAAGCACCTGGAGACAACAGGGGGTGGCTGGCTAGATGTCTCAGTGGAGGCGATCGCCCCTCTGTTGGCCTTGTTGCAGGTGTTGAAGCAACGACAGGAATGGGGACTCTCGAAATCCCGTATTTTAGGCTTCGCCAGTAGTAAGGGACTCGTCACGGGGAATCCCTTAATTCGGGAACTCCTACGTCCCTCCAACCCGGAGGCGATCGCCGCCAACCCGAAGGCGGACGGAATCCCGGATTCTCGCTATTCCTCCCATCAACCCTCTAGTGATATTGAACGCTAGGGAGAGTATCCCTGGAAAATTCCCCACCTGCGCCCATGGTCCCAAAGACGATGTTAAAATACGGCTGCATTGTCCGTGACCCTTTGTCCATTCCTCTAACCCTCTTGGCTAAAGCATATGTTAGAAAATCGTGACTATACTTTAATTGTTGACCGCAGCGGCAGTATGTCGGAACAAGACCAAGCCGGTGGGAAAAGCCGCTGGGAGGTGGTCAAGAAATCGGCGATCGCCTTGGCTGAAAAGTGCGATGAATATGACCCTGATGGAATTACAGTCTATTTGTTTTCCAGTCGCTTTCGTCGCTATGATAATGTAAATGCGGACAAAGTTCGGGAGATTTTTGAGCAGAATAATCCCGTTGGCAAAACAGCGTTAGCTCAAGTATTAGAGGATGCCCTAACTAACTATTTTGAGCGTAAAGCCGCCGGAACCAGTCAGCCCAATGGGGAAATCATGCTCGTGATTACCGATGGGGAACCGGATAATCGTAAAGATGTGATTAAACTCCTGATTGAAGCCTCGCGCAAGATTGATCGCGATGAAGAATTGGGCATTTCCTTCATTCAAGTGGGCAATGATCCCAAAGTTCGCGAATTTCTCAAAGCCCTCGATGACCAATTGACGGATACTGGGGCAGCTTTTGATATTGTGGATACGATTACCCTAGACGATATGGAGGGTCAATCTCTGTCTGATGTTCTTCTCAATGCTATTTTAGACTAAGGTTCTGATGACCGGAGCGACTGCAACGTTACTGTTATCATGCCCTGATCAACAGGGATTGGTTGCCAAAATTGCCAATTTTATTTATTCCAATGGTGGCAACATTATTCATGCTGACCATCACACGGATTTTAATGCTGGCTTGTTTTTAAGTCGCATTGAATGGCAGTTAGAGGGGTTTAATTTGCCCCGTGATATTATTGATCGCGCCTTTGGGGCGGTGGGAAAACCCTTAAGGGCCAGTTGGGAACTGCATTTTTCCGATGAACGCCAACGTCTCGCTATTTGGGTGACGAAACAGGACCATTGTTTACTGGATTTGCTGTGGCGACAACAAGCCAAGGAACTCCCGGCAGACATTCCCCTGATTATGAGTAATCACCCCGATTTAGGGGCGATCGCCGAGCAATTTGGCATTGACTTTTACCATATTCCGGTCACAAAAGCAAGCAAAGCTGAGGCGGAAGCGCAACAATTGGAACTGCTACGTCAGTATGAGATTGATTTAGTGGTGTTGGCGAAATATATGCAGGTGGTGAGTCCGGGATTTATTGAACAGTTCTCGAAAATTATCAATATCCACCATTCCTTTTTACCTGCCTTTCCGGGGGCCCGGCCCTATCACCGGGCCTATGAACGGGGGGTCAAGATTATTGGGGCCACGGCCCATTATGTCACCGCTGACCTCGATGAAGGGCCAATTATTGAACAAGATGTGGCCCGAGTGAGTCACCGTGACTTGACAGAGGACTTAATCCGTAAGGGGAAAGACTTAGAACGGATGGTGTTGGCCCGGGCCGTGCGATCGCACCTCCAGCATCGGGTGTTAGCCTATAACAACCGCACTGTCGTGTTTTCCTAAGCCTGAAGCTAAACCCCCACCTCTTGTAGATAGGGTTGCATCGTCTCCCAGGTTAGCCCCTGTTCAATATAACGAGGCTGATCCGGGAGATAGGGGCTATAGAGGCGATCAATCTGCTCAAACCGGGCCTGTTCCGGTACAATCGGCACATCCGGATCACTGGCCGTCGGGCGCATGAGGGAACTGGAAAACCCCTTGAATATCAGGATTTCATCCGTCTCATCCTCCCAACTCGCCAAGACTCGCAAGACTTCGTCGGGCCGTTTGATGGTGTACTGTTCTAACCGTGCGATCGCAGTCATAACCCAATTATCCCATTGCTGAGCGACCTTGTTTTGCCAAACGCACAAAGGCGAAATAGAGCAAACAGAGAACATAGGCCACTAACCCCACAATACCAAGAAATCCCAACAGTTCCGTCGAAGCATTGGCGTGAAACATGGCCTTATACCCCCAAGGGGCCTCTAACCAAACCCGGCAAGACATCGTAGAGACAACCGCCTCTCGGGACAGGGTTGCACAGGAGAAGGTGGGGAGTTGGAACAACACACCCAGGAAACAATAGATGGTGATGGCCCAACGCCAGGAAGTGAGAACCCATTTGAGGGGTTTACGGGGTGCGTCGTCGATTTCATCATTGAGATCGACCCAAAACCAGAGGCTGATGGGAATCAGGATGCGGGCGAAGCCACCGGTGAGGAAGCTAATCGGCAGGGAGGCGATGGCGAGATAGACGGTGACGGCTAGTAAACTTGCCACTCGCCAGTAAATGGTTAATAACCGCTGTACTGCCTCGAATTTCTGGACAAAGGCCCAGATAAGGAGAATCAGCGGCACAATCACGGTGAAGATGACGGCGAGACGGTAGTCAAGCCAAACGAGAGATTGGAGGGTGGAATCGTTGAACATGGTTTGGGAAGGGAACAGGGAACAGGGAACAGGGAACAGAAAAGACGTAGGGGCGCGCCCTTGTGGACGCCCTAGGCAAGCTAGCAATAGGCAAGAGATGGTAGGATGCGTCCCAGCATCAGTAGGGATTTTGACCTAAGCCTATCGACTCAAACTTGCCGGAACGCATCATTTGGGCGTTTTAGTTGACGATGACTTGTAATTGGCCTGAGAGATGGAGGAGTCCGTCGTGACAGGTGAGGCCGTCGATGGATACCGTAGCATCTAAGGGAATGTTTCGGGGGGGGAAGGTTTGGATGCAGGAGTCGCCGTCTCGTTGGAGTTGCAACTCCTGGAGTTGGATGGCGTGGTTGTTATCTTGGCTGTGGACGGCTAGATGAGTGCTGAGGTGAATCCCTTGGGGGGAGGGGGTGATGAGATGGAGACGATCGCCCTGTAGTTGAATCTTAACCTGACTCCAATCTATCTCATTGGGTAAAATCCCTTGGAAGACCTCATGGATGGCATCTTGGAGTAACGGGGAGGCCAGGGAGGCGGTGAGATCTCGCTCATGGAGGGTGAGGCTCAGTTGCACGGGAACCGGCTGCAAGAGGCGTAGGGGTTCTCCTTTGAGGAGTTGTTTAAGATTCAGGCGAACGGCCCCGGCTTGTAGCCAGACTTGTCCTAAATGGAGTCCTTGGTAAATCACCCCTGCGGCTTGAACGTCGATGGTGGGGATTTCTCCTCGCAACAGTTGGCGATTTTTGCCGGAAAACTCAATTTTGAGGGTTTGGGCCTGTTCGATCTGCGATCGCAGCCATAGACGAACCGCCGCTGAGAGGAGAGAACTGAGGGAACTTTTAGAGGGAGAACTGGGGGATAGGGTAGCCGATGAGGTCATAACAGGTTAATCTTCGACACGATAGCCGAGTTCATGCAGGCGAGTGCGAGACTGTCGCCATTTGGGTTGTACTTTAACAAATAGTTCCAG
>SMDP01000002.1:18832-24402 GCA_012911965.1 Geitlerinema sp. P-1104 | reverse complement strand
GAAAACCATCGGGGGGCGTTGGGATGAGCGGAAATTCGGAGGGATTCATGGAAAAGCTCAGCAGGAGAAAGGAGAGGGTTTATTATACCGCTTCTTTACGGTGGACTTCCTATCCCCTCAACGCCATTATCCGCAAAAACACTGATGGCAACCCCAGGGCTTCAGACTCCAGGTTGTCTTAGCTTCATCAAAACAATACAAAACTCATGAACTGATTAAAGCTTTCATGAAGTAAAGAACTCGGAACAACCAGTCTAAAATAAACCGAATATAGTAGTGGACAGAAGCAAAGACATTTATACATTCAGATCGTGTGATCTACCAAAACTAAAAGATAACCTTCACTGCTAAACTAACCATGAAATTCCCACTTCTCGCCGGAGCGACTGCCCTTGCCACAACCTTAACTGTTGCGGGATCTGCCTCAGCCTTTACCATCCAGAGTGCTGATGATAGCTTCAAGACCTTGATTAATGATGGAGTCTTTGAAGACTACATTCATACTGAATACCAAGCCCTTGATGCTGATTTTGTTGCCTCTCGCCAACTGAACTTGAGTGACTTGACCTTGAAATTCGACCACGAAGTCAAAGTTCACTTCCTCAGTGAAGGGGCCAATTTCCGCAATCAACTCGGAGTTAACGTGAGCGGAGCCACGGAAATCTCAGATACGATTCTTTTCGATGACATTGTCTGTGTTACCGATAGTTGCTCAACGTTTAAGGGCTATCGTGATTCACACATTACCCCAGAACGCTATCTAGAAGCGGGGGATTTAGTCAATTTGGGGATGATTAAAGCGGGAAGCACTCTCGACTTCTTCCTCAATTCCAATGGCTTTAATCGTAGTAATCCTCAGCGCCTACATCTCGATGCCAGTAAGAATCCTGGGGGTCACCAACAGGTCATGGCCTATCAAGAATCGGGCTATCTTGTCTTGGCCTTTGAGGATGTGATTATCAATTGGGGTGGAAGCGACAAAGACTTTAATGATGTGGTCTTTGCGATTGATATCGGTGAGAAGAATTTAAGACATCTTAACGGAGAGACTGTCCCGGAACCGACCCTTCTCTTCGGTTTGTTGGGAGTCAGTGGCGCCTTTTCTCTGTTAGGTCGTAAACGCGAAAACGCCTAAACGCGGGGGCTGACAGTACTATTGAACATCATTAAGGCCAGACCCATCAGATGAGACCCATCCATCATCCAACTGGGGAGATCGAATCGCTTGCGATGAGGTCTCCCTGTTTTGCTGACTCGAACCCAAGCCAGTGGCGGCGTAGGCGATCGCCCCAATCAGACCCATGATCACCATCCCCGTCACCGTTCCCGCCAGAAATGGACCCCAGCGCGAGGGCGATCGCGTCGGTGGAACGGCGACCAGGGGCAATTGTTTGCGTAACATCTGCTGTTGCTTTTCGAGGCGATCGCGACTCTGCTGAATCTGGACCCAACGGGGGTCATCCGCCTCCTCTGAGGAGACAGGAGGCTGTAACGGGGCGATCGCCTGCTGATACATCTGCAACAACTCGTCCGTGGCCGCCAAGCCTTGTTCAAAGTGCTGTTGCGCCATGGCCACCAACGTCAAGGCCAACTTACTCCCCACACGACTGGCCGTGAGTAACCGTTGCCAATGCTGGCGATGAATCATCAACAGAGAACTCTCAGCCGTAGCCCGAAAACTGCTGCTGTAAGGGCGTTCCAGGAGAAAATCGAGGGCGGCAAGGGTTTCTCCCGCCCGAACCCCTCCTAGGAGCAATAACTGACCGCTATCAGCCTCCTGGAGTCGTTCCCCCTCCCCTTCTAACAGCACCCACAGATGATCACTGGGACTCCCCTCCACAAAAACGAGTTGTCCCGCCTGGGCCTCGCAGTAACTGGATAGTTCTAACAGTTGTTGCTGTTCACTGTCTGAGAGATTGGCGGTGAGTGGCGTTTGTTTGAGGCGGCGTAAGAGGCGATCGGGAAAGTCCATAGACCGTTAACACTTAACAGATAATGAGGAAAAGACAAGAGGGAGTGGGACATGGCCCGAATTGCGAGCCAGTCTGGGGTTTCGTCGGCGTCATCGCCGTTAGGGAATCAGTTTAATCAGCACTTGGGCCCGGTGGACACCATTACGACTTCCTTCCGTACTCAGGAGGAGCGATCGCACATGGTCAAACAAGGGATTTCCCGTCAGTTCTAAAACTCGCAAAAAGGGCAATTGCTGACGTAACGGCCCCTGACTCTGTTGCCAATTAAGATAAAAATAGCCGTCATTCTGCTGGGGAAGCAGGGGTAACTCTTTGCGGAACTGGCCGTTGGCTAAGAGGGAGTTACGACGGGGAGAGGTATAGGCCCAATCGATGGCTTCAATGGAACTGGCCAGCAGACGATAATCATTCAACTGACCCCGTACCCCCAAAACATCAGCTTCGAGGCGTAGTCGTAAGTTCCCCTCAGTGGTTTTTCCCTCCTTTGTCATCAGACGAGTCCAGGCGAGAATCCGATGTTGGTCTTTCAGAGTAAAGGGGCCAACACTATAACCATTGGCGGCGGCCGCTTCATCGAGTCGGGTAATAGCGGCGTTGGACTGGGGTTGATTGTCCGGCGGGTCATCGGCCACGAAAATCCAATCTAACCCATCCTCATCCACATTCGGCAATAACGCTAGGGCGTAATCCCCGGTCACCCAATCAAAAATATCCTCCTGTAAGGAAATCCCCCAGCGGGTTTCCAATTCTCCTAGGGGTTGGGTGAGTAAACGAGAGAGTAAATCACCCCCCGAAACGGCTTGGGAAAGACGACGCCAGCGACTGGCCAGGTCCGTTCCCGCCAACACCAGCGCACTCTCTTCGGGGACATAATTCAAGGCCGCCACGGGGTGATCTAATTCTGGCGAGACGGTCGTTTCATCGTTGCTACTCGCCCACACCGTATCGGCGAGGAGGCCTTGGCGACTGAGGCCCAAGCCAATGGCCAACGTATCCGGGAGTTGGGAATCGGGTTTTACCGAATCTCCCGCCAGCCAACCACTCAGTTGGGGGACATCGGCGAGGATAACCCCAATGCGTTGGTCATCGAGCCGGGCGATCGCCTTCTGATAGGTGGGAGAATGTTGTAAATTGAGATCTTCAACTTGGGCATCGTTAATCGCTTTACGCAGAACCTCCGGCGCATTGGCGAACAACACAAAGCGATCGCCCACCAACGCACTAGACCATTCTCCAGAACTCTCCTTAGCGAAGGGATTAAAGTCTTTCAGTTGCAACCCATCCCCTGTTGGTGGCCGCATTTTGCGGCTATAGATGAGTTTCACACCCTTATAGGTCTCAAAGCGCAACTCCTGGCCAGAAACGGCTTTATTTTGCCAAAACAGCTCCAGAAACTCGCGACTGCGTTCCCCATCTCGCACTTCCAACGCCAGGAGATATCCCGGTTGAGTTCCATTTCCCGGATCGCGATCGAGGTCAGCGGTGGTGACAGCTAGGGTAATTTCATCCCCCAACCAGGGTTCAATGTCCCGTTCATACTCCAAGTTCGTATCCGTCAGCAGACTAGCTTTCAAGCGTTTAAATTCCGCCTTAGCCTGGCCCCGTTGACGCAGCGGAGTCCGCAGTTGTCGTAAATCTTGTAGTTTCTGAGGATTGGTAAACAGGGACATCACCAGAGGGGGATCTTTGGGGAGAAACAACGCGGCCGCCGGTTCACCCCTCGGGGCCCCCCGCAACAGCGTCAGAGAACTCTGGAAGCCAAACCAATACACCGTCCAGAGGACAGTTAGGAGAATCACCCCTAGAAGGGTGAGCGAGAGGGGAGAATAGGCGCGTGACTTCATAACGGTTCCTGCAACGTGACCCAATCGCCATTATTCCATTTCCTTCGGCAATTGCGAAATGTTTGATAATGGACGGTGGGTGATCCTGACTCTGGTTTTGGGCCTTCTGCTGTTCCAATTTCGGGTTGGGTTGTCCCCCTAACGCAACGTAACTCTCATAGGTTTTTTTATGGCACGCGGCGACCAGATTTATGTGATTCGTCCCTTCTTCAATCTCGATGGCCTCTACGAACACCACGGGATTGATTGCGGGGATGGAACAGTGATTCACTATTCCAAGCGGGAGGACGAGGCGACTGTGAAACGTACCTCCATGGCGGCCTTCACCTGGGGCAAACCCATTTACACTCGGAAGTATCCTGCCCATTATATCGCCGAGACGACCCTGCAACGGGCCCAGAGTCGCCTAGGAGAGCGCAGGTATAATCTACTGTTCAACAACTGCGAGCATTTCGCCACTTGGTGTAAGACGGGGATTAGTGACAGCAAGCAAATCCGCAAGTTTGCCCCCTTATTAGCCACCCTCAACCCAGATCAGTTATCGGGCAAAATCAACCAGTCGTTCCAAGATGGTCATCAACAGGATGCGGCCAGTATGGTAGAGGGGGCTTTGGCAGAAATCAAGCTGGCTTGGGATGACCTACAACCCCGTTACAATCAGGCTGTACAAGAGATGCAGTCGTGGGATAAGGTGGCCCACAACGCCCTAGAGGGCGATCGCGAGGATTTGGCCCGGGCCGCCCTCCACCGCAAACGAGAGTTCCGTCTCAAAGCCCAAGATCTCAAACAACACCTCGATCGCCTCGCCAAAATGACCGAAACCCTCGTCGAACAACGTCAAATTAGGCAATAGGGGGAAGAAGGGAACAGGAAACAGGGAACAGGGAACAGGGGGAAGAAGGCAATAAAGGGGAATCGATCTCGGCTTTTTCCTCTGTGTCCTCGGGCGACCACAAGGGTACGCCCCTACGTGGTTCTCTCTTGCCTCTTGTCTCTTGCCTTTCCCCCTAATTGACCCGCATTCTACGGCTAATAATAGCAATTCCTCCTCGGCGTACAATCGCCCCAGAGACCCAATAATCCCCTTCACCATTCTCAACTTGGCCCACCTTAAACAAGCCTCCAGCATTGAGGGGTTGAAGTTCTAAGGAATTAGGATTGAGATGATGCTGACTCGATACCGGTTCTTGCATGGCGGCCCCGAGGATTAAATCTTCCCCGAGAGGTTCTTCGACAATTAAATCAAAGTGATAGCGACTGTTGGGAGCGGTTTCTAAGGGGAGATTAACGCGCACGTTGGGGGGATTATCTCCCGAGAGAATGCGGATTTCTTCCTGGAGAATCTCCTGAGAGACGATTTGCCCATTTTCATAGGTTTGGCGCGATCGCACGGTGGCGCGAAGTTCGCTATTGGGTAAATCCCTGGCTTGTAAGCCGACAATGGTAGTTTTGGTTTCTACTTCGTAGCCGTTGGCGGTATCCTCCCAGGAGAGAATCTCGGTATCGTAGCGGAGATTGGGGAAGCGTTCCCAGAGTTGTTCGAGAGAGGCCTGGAAGTTCTCGCGGCTAAGTCCATCGTAATGTCGGAAGCTGTCGCTGTAGAAGCGCATCAAGGCTTCGATATCCCCCTCAGTGGCGGTTTCATCGATATTTTGCAGGAGTTGTTGCAGGCCCTCGGGTGCGTCTTGGCTGGGGTTCGCATGGCTGGGTGGGGCCAGTAGGGTTGTGGTGAGGCCCGAGGCGATCGCCCCGA
>SMDP01000002.1:16326-17980 GCA_012911965.1 Geitlerinema sp. P-1104 | reverse complement strand
GTAGGTGTGACTAACCTGAGACAC
This sequence comes from Geitlerinema sp. P-1104, assembly GCA_012911965.1. Lineage (GTDB taxonomy): Bacteria > Cyanobacteriota > Cyanobacteriia > Cyanobacteriales > Geitlerinemataceae > Sodalinema. The sequence goes on along the minus strand of SMDP01000002.1, from coordinate 17,956 downwards.
CCGTTACATTCCTTAAAACAAGGCACCTGGTTTAAGTTAATCTGCGGTGCCAGTTTTCAAGATCTGCCCGCCGTGCATAACCTGAGTTTGGCGTATACCTTGGCCGGAGTTGATTGTATTGATGTTGCAGCCGATGCGGCGGTCGTTGAGGCGGCTCGTGGGGGCATTACGGCGGCTCAGGCCTATGTGGAGTCAGCGCGATCGCGGGGGCTATCGCCCAATCCTAAGCCCTGGCTCATGGTCAGCCTAAACGACGCCGATGATCCTCATTTTCGCAAAGCGCACTTTAACCCCAATCACTGTCCGCCCGACTGTCCCCGTCCCTGTGAAACCATCTGTCCAGCGGCGGCGATCGCCTTCACGGAAGAGCATCAGGGGGTGATTCAAGACCGCTGTTATGGCTGTGGCCGTTGTTTACCCATCTGTCCTCAGGGACTCATTTGGGCCAAAGCCTACCGCACCAGTCCCGAAACTCTGGCCCCCTTTATCCTGTCTATGGCCGTTGATGCCATTGAAATCCATACCCAACCCGGTCATCAGGAGGACTTTGAAGCCCTGTGGCGGGCGATCGCCCCTTGGCGAACCCACCTCAAACAACTGGCCATTAGTTGTTTACACAGTCGCGACAGTCTCGACTATCTGCGATCGCTCTACGAGATTATCGGTGATGCCTTTCCCGAACCCATCTGGCAAACCGACGGGCGATCGATGAGCGGTGACATCGGCAAAGGAACCAGCAAAGCCACCATCCAATTTGGGCAACAAGTTCTCAAGGCCAACCTTCCCGGATATGTCCAACTCGCCGGAGGAACCAACCAGCACACAGTCCCCAAACTGCAATCCCTAGGTTTGTTTAACAACCGATTAAATTACGAACAATCTTCGTCTAACAGCCCTTTAACCCGGCCAAAACCCGCTAAATATATAGCAGGGATTGCCTACGGCAGTTATGCCCGGGCTATTTTGTCCCCTATTTTGACCTCATTAAACAGCATCGAGCGGGGTTCTGCCATGTACCTAGACCAGCATCCTCAACTTCTCTGGGCCGCCGTCGAGCGGGCGCGATCGCTCGTCGCCCTCCACCATCAGCCCTCAGCGGCCCTAAAAGCCCACTAACCCCACTTTCCCAGTTGACAGCCCCTGTTGCTATTTTCTAGCCTTCATGGTGACTCCCCATCCTAACCAGCCATTCTCTATCCCTTATGGGCGATCTCCGTCTCCTGAAGCCGCCCCTTCAGAACCAGAACGCGATATGCAGCGCAGCACCGACGATCTCACTCGACTCCTCAGCATTCTCCCCGAACCCATCCAAACTCACATCGAACACCATCCCCAGCGGGACGTTCTCATCGAAATTGTCATGGACTTAGGGCGACGTCCCGAAGCCCGGTTCCCCGGCCAAGCCGAATATCTCAGCGACGATCCCATCACCCAACAAGACTTACAAGATTGCGTCGATCGCGTGGGCCATTTCGGCGGCGACAACCGGGCCGGCATCGAGCAAACCCTCCACCGCATCAGCGCCATCCGTAACCGCAGCGGCGACATCATTGGCCTCACCTGTCGGGTGGGGCGGGCCGTCTTCGGCACCATTGGCCTGATTCGCGATTTAGTCGAACGGGGTCAATCC
>SMDP01000002.1:11715-15684 GCA_012911965.1 Geitlerinema sp. P-1104 | reverse complement strand
AAACCTCCGAAAAACTCTGGGGTGAAGGGTTGGCGAGCCTCGGGGCAGATGAAACCCCTGCCACGCACGAACGGAGTGGCAACCAGTTCCCCTCAGAAGCATTTTGAGCAGTTACTCGATGCCTCTCTCTCGAATAGTCCTGAGTTTGACCGCTTTGGCAATGAGATGGTTGATGAGGAGGAGCGATTTTATCTCTATCCCTATGCCATTAGTCGGGGTCAGTTGGAAGAGGTGATTGGAGTCTTGGAGTTACCGGTGATGATTACCAAGGATTTGGATGAAGCCAATGCTGTTTTGGCGTTGCGATCGCACTTCCGCAATCATTCCAAACTCCGCCATGTGGCCAAAGCCCGACAAATTCCCATCCATCTGATTAAATCCAGTACCATCCCTCAGATTACCCGGGCCTTACGGCGGTTGTTGCAAATGGATGATCCTGGCATTCCCGACGTGGCGGATTTACGGCTGTTTAGTAACAATGCCAGTGATGATGAGATTGAGGCCTTGGAAGAAGCCCGTCTAGCCGTCGAACAGATTGTGCTTCCGAAAGGGCAACCAGTGGAGTTGTTACCGCGATCGCCCAAAGTCCGGAAAATCCAGCATGAACTGGTGGAACACTATCGCCTCAAATCCGATAGTTTCGGCGATGAACCCAATCGTCGCCTACGGATTTATCCCGCCTAATCCCTCCCCAAAACCGCGATGGGAGGCTTGAGGGAGCCAAATGGGGCTAGTCCCCTAACCCATCGCGAACCTGTTGCACCAGCGCCTCAGAAACGCCCAACGCTGCTGCAATTTGTGCCACATCAAGACCCATCGCCAAAAAGTTGCTGATGGCTTGTTCCTGAGCCTGCTGAGCTGCGCTCTGGGCTTGATTGAGGGCAGCTTCTGCGGCTTCGGCTCGTTGCCGTTCCCGTTCCGCTTCTTCTGCGGGAGTGGGGATACAAGTCCAATCCGCATCATACCAACGCAACCAGCGTCCATTCACGCCACGATAGGGGCCAGTCCAGATTCCTAACCCTAACCCCAGTTCCTCGAACCAGAAACGGCGTTCGGGCAAGTCTTGTTCTTGATAGCGGCCGCCCGTTAGGATAAACAGCCGGAACTGGTTTTGGATGCGATCGAACACTGCATAGAAGGGAACTTGCAGAATTTGCTCATAGACTTGCCATTTACTGGGGGGTTTATCGGCCAGGCGCATACTGCTACGTCCTAAATCTTCCGCCTCAGTCCCCGGTGAGAGGAGTTCGACGACGAGGAAGGGAGAGATTCCCTCTTGCCAAATGACATAACTCCAGCGTAACTGGTCTTGCTGATCAACATGGGTGGCCCCAAGAACCAGGAACCAATCGGGCCGTTTATGCCAGAGGGTATGGTGAGGGTCATAGTAGACATTGAGGTCTTGAGCGGTCAAACAGTCCTCTGGCGAATAATTTGACGGTTTACAAGTAATGCTCAAGAGCGTCGGTTGCAACTCATGAAATTGATCCGGCAAACCAAGTTCCTCCGGGAATTCGCTGGGGAGGTCATACATGGTCGGTAAGGGAGTTTGCCAGCGGCGAGAGGCATCAACCATGATGGGAACCCATAACTAAAAACGATGATTTGATTCTAGCAAAGGGGGATTAAGATACGGCAATCACGGTGACACCGAGAACCATGATGGTGGTTCCAAGAAGTCGTTGTTTGAGGCCCGTTTCTTGGAAGATAAATCGCCCCCAGAGGACATTAAATAAGGCGCTGGTGCGTTTAATGGCGATGACGTAGGCGACGAGGGTGAGGGAGAGGGCCGTCATCTGACAGGCGACGGCGATCGCATTGAAGCCGCCAATAGCCAACAGAGGTAGGGGTTTGGCTTGAATTTGCTGTTTCCAACCTTGGCATTTGAGCAACATTAGGGGAAATAGCCAGAGAGCATTGGCCGCATAGACGGTGGTGACCCAGAATAGGGGTGAGGAGTTTTGCACGCCAATTTTGTCGAAGTTGGAGGTGAGACTCCAGAGGAAGGCCACGAGTAACATAAAGCGAGCGCCTTGTTCGTTGATGAGGGCCCGCAAGGGTTGGAGATAGCCGGTTTTACGTTGAGCGAAGTTGAGGAGATAGGCGCCGCTGACGATGAGAAAAATCCCCACTAATCCTGTCGTATTGGGAAATTCACCGACAAGGATGGGGGAGGTGAGGAGAAGAAATAGGGGGGTGAAGGTGGTGAGGGGGGCGACTTTGGAGAGGTCTGAAAGGCGGATGGCCTTGATAAAGTAGAGGAAGGCGATCGCGTTTAGGAAACTGCCGGCAAGCAAGGCATTCCAGAAGGGGGGACTAATGGTGGGAGTTCCGAGGAATAGGGTGAGGGGGAGTAGGAGAAGGGCGGTAAAGGCGTTGAGAGACCAGGTAATAACGTAGTCATTGTGAAGGGTGGATGAGGTTTTGTTGGCGACGTCTCGCAGGGATTCAAAGAAGGCGGTCACCAGGGAGAGAATGAGCCAGAGCATTGCATGGGAAACTAGAACGAGCCTCCAGGATAGCCCATGGTCTCCCTCCTCCCTCCTCCCTCGTGACTTGGCTCTGCCAAGTCATGCTCTTGGGGAGGCTCTGCCTCCCGACTCACAGGCGGCAGAGCCGCCCAGAGTCCGTGTCACGGCAGAGCCATGACACGAGGAGACACGAGGAGACGAGGAGACAGGAGACAGGGGAGAGGACGAGGGGGTGGCATGGTGGGGGGATGGGGGATAAAATGGATCGGCGTAACTTTGCCGTCAAGCTAAAATGGGACGTTCTCGCTACCGTGTCCTGGAAGATTCTCCTCACTTTCTTACCTGTACAGTGGTCAACTGGCTACCCCTGTTTAGTCAACCCCAACTCGTCCAGATTGTTCTCGATTCTTTGCAATTTCTCCAGGACAAACAGCGCCTCACGCTTCATGCTTATGTCATCATGGAAAATCATCTTCATCTGATTGCTTCATCTGAGAACTTGCCAAAGGCAATTCAAACATTTAAGTCGTTTACCGCTCGTGAAATTATTGATACCTTAATTGAAGGGAAAAGTTACTGGTTGAATCATTTAAAACGAGGTAAAAGTCCCCAACGGTATAATCAGGATTATCAACTTTGGCAAGAGGGATATCATCCTCAAGTGATTCAAAGTCACCAAGTTTTGCTGCAAAAACTTGAGTATATTCACACCAACCCTGTGCGGCGAGGCTATGTTGATAACCCCAGTCACTGGCGTTATTCGAGCGATCGCATCTACCAAGGACAACCGGGACTATTGACGATTGAAATACTGAGTTAATTGAAACTTAAAACAACGGTAATTGCCGTTTCGGCGGTTCATAACCTAGATGCGTCCAAGCCGCTGGACTGGCCATTCGTCCCCGTGGGGTGCGGGTGAGATAGCCAATTTGCATCAAATAGGGTTCATACACCTCTTCAATCGTTTGGGCATCTTCTCCCGTTGTAGCGGCTAAGGTTTCTAAGCCCACCGGTCCCCCATTAAACTGCTCAATAGTAACTGTTAATAAGCGGCGATCGGTCCAATCTAAGCCCATGGGATCCACTTCAAATAACTCTAACGCAGCCTTGGCAATCTCTTCAGTAATGGTTCCTGAAGCTTTCACTTGGGCGTAGTCCCGAACTCGTTTTAACAAACGGTTGACAATGCGAGGGGTTCCTCGGGAACGACGGGCAATTTCTAAAGCCCCATTGTCGGTTAACGGAGTGTCTAATAATTTGGCGGTGCGTTGGACAATTTGGCTGAGTTCTTCGGGTTCGTAGAATCGTAATCGTTGTACTAGGCCAAAGCGATCGCGCAGGGGAGAGGTTAAGGCGCCAACGCGGGTAGTGGCCCCAACGAGGGTAAACGGCTGTAAGTCAATGCTGCGGGTGCGGGCGGTTTTGCCTTTGCCGATGGTAATATCGAGGCGATAGTCTTCCATGGCCGGGTAGAGTAATTCCTCGGTCATGGGACTCA
>SMDP01000002.1:9141-11495 GCA_012911965.1 Geitlerinema sp. P-1104 | reverse complement strand
AGCAATGTGGAGAACTTCTTTGAGTTCCGATTGGCCGATGTAATCGCTTAATTGTTGGGGGCGGATTTTTTCGTCGGCCTGGATTTGGGTTTTGGCGTTTTCCCTGGGTTGCGTCTCGTCGGTGCTGTACTCAGCGACATCCTCGGCGGTGGTTTCGGGCTGTAGCAGGGGATTGCGATGATCGCCCGCTGGGGAGGAATTCGACTGAGAGGAAATAATAGCCATGGACGATCGCCGCCAATCACAAGAAGGTCTTATATCTTAGGGTAAAGGCAGAGACCTACTTGCGGCAAATGGCGGCGACGCTGGTATGGAACTGAGTTCCGTTGACGGTAACGGGATGGATTTGTAGCAGTTCCACCTCAGAGAAATACTCTAAAAGCAGTTTCTGAAAACTGCTGGGGTTGAAAAAGTTGACATGGGTAGCTTCCAAAAGATGCCAGGGAACCACCTGTTGTGGGAAACAGAGGGGAATTGCATCGATATTGGGAACGGTAAACACCGCCTGTTCGCGGCTAACTCGGGCCAGTTCCTCTAACACCCGGCGGTAGTTGGGGATATGTTCGATGACTTCGATGCTGACAACGCTGGCGAACTGTCCATCGTCGTAGGGAAGGGGAAAACTCCCATCGTAGAGAGTAACGCAATCGGCAATATCGGGCCGTAATTGCTGGCGAATGGCGGGGCGATCGATTTCAATCCCGTAAGCCTGGCGATCGCGCGATCGCAACGCCCCCAGTAACGCCCCCATGCCACAGCCAAAATCTAAAATTGGGGTGGGCAGTGGCTCAACTAATGCCATAACCACCTCAGACACGACCGGGGAAGGCAGTCCTTCACCATAAATCTGCTGACGACCCAAAACGTTGTCACAGCTCAGTAAGCCCTCATAGGCGGGGGCTGTGAGGGTCAGGGTTCCCTGGGCTTGCCAGAGGCGATCGCCGGCGACCCTGAGTTGAATCTCGGTTAGAGTCACGTTATAGGGGAGTTGGTACTCAAAGGTAATCCCGGAAAATGGGACTTGGGTTTGGCGAGCTACATCCGGGCGATAAGTGCGATACTGATTGAGCAAAGGCATCGCGACCCCATCGACAGAAAGCTCTGGAACCACTACCTCGCCCCGTGTCCAGCCTAAGACTCGTAACAGGCCCGAGGCATCAATCTGACAAATTTCCCAACATCCCCAAGGCTGAGGACGATGTAGGGAATGGGAACCTAACCCCAAAGGAACCTCGTCTGTAATGGGAGACTCAAACCCTATTGGGTTAGAACTCAGCCGACGGAACGGCTGAAGCAGCTTAGAAAACAGGGACGTCATAGGATAAGCCGTCTTGAGGAATCAGGGGTTCGTGGCAATCGCGAAGTGTGCGGGAACCGCAATCGCCCCTCACTATATCAAGCTTCGGTACTGGCGATCCTGACGACCCCACCTAGAAAATCCCTGCAAAGTGCTTTAAAATCTGATCCCGAATCCCCCCAGTGGGGTGATTAACCCCTAGACAACAGACGAGTCTCGGCGCGATCGCCCCCAGAAATCGAGTACAGTTGTCGTCAAACCCTTTGTGAGGAAAAAACGGTTGCGCGGTACGATCCCCTCTTCTAACAGCAAAATTACCTCCTTGCGGCATTATGTCCAAGAGGCCCGTTGGGGGTTCAAACTCGAACTCCTGAAAACCCTAGTTCAACGAGAACTCGAATCTCGTTACAAAGGATCCGTTTTGGGGAATCTCTGGCCGCTACTGACGCAACTGAGTCAACTGCTGATCTACACCTACGTCTTCTCCATTGTCCTACAGGTCCGCCTGGAACTCTCGGGGGTTCCCGCCAACAACTTCGCCTATGGATTGTGGCTGTTTGCGGGCCTGATTCCCTGGTTCGCCTTCACCAATGGCCTCTCTCAAGCGGCCTCAGCGGTGGTGTCGCAAGCCAATTTAGTCAAAAAAGTGGTCTTTCCCCTCAGTTTACTGCCCCTCGTTCCCGTTTGTGCTGCCTTTGTCGAAAGTACCCTGGGCTTGATGATTCTGGTCATCTTCGTGGCCATCTTCACCCAGCAGTTCCATACCACCCTACTGCTGATGCCTTTGTTCTGTCTGCCCCAACTCCTCCTCACCTCGGGGTTAGGCTACTTCGCCGCCGCCTTGACGGTGTTTTTGCGGGATATTCCCCAAACCCTGAATGTAGTCCTCAATCTCTGGTTCTACCTCACCCCGATTGTCTATCCCGTCAGCAGTATTCCCGAAGGCTTCCGGGGTTGGATTTTCTGGCTGAATCCTCTGGCGGCCTTAGCGGAAATCTATCGAGATGCCATTATTGTGGGACAAATCCAGCATTGGGGAGAATGGGCGATCGCCGGA
>SMDP01000002.1:0-8690 GCA_012911965.1 Geitlerinema sp. P-1104 | reverse complement strand
CCGGAGTTCACCGGCCGCCAAAATGTCTTTTTTAGTGGTCAACTCTTGGGATTAACTAAACCCGAGATTGAGGATCGCTTTGACGATATCGCTAGCTTTGCCGATATTGGCGATTTTATTGATCAACCGGCAAAAACCTACTCCAGCGGGATGTTTGTCCGCTTGGCCTTTGCGGTGGCCACCAGTGTTGAACCTGATATTTTGGTTGTGGATGAAGCCCTAGCGGTGGGGGATGAGGCCTTTCAACGTCGCTGTTTTTCTCGGATTGCGGCGTTGCAATCCCAGGGAAGTACCACCTTATTTGTCTCTCACTCCGCTAGTAAGGTGGTGGAGTTGTGCGATCGCGCCCTCTTACTCGACCACGGAGAAGCCCTCTTGGCCCATGAACCCAAATTCACCATTGACCGCTATCATAAGCTGATTTACGCCCCCCCAGATCGTCTCGACAGCTTCCGGGAAGAAATTCGCAACACCCCGGATTTACCGCCTGATCTCCCGCACCCCCCCACAGCCGAACCCTCTCCTTCCTCCACAGACTCAGCAGACGCAACCCCCTCACCGCTAGATGAGGACTTTTATGATCCAAACTTAGTTCCGAAAAACACCATCTCCTATATTCCTCGGGGGGCGAAAATCCTCAATCCTCATATTGAAACCCCCGCTGGCCGCATGGTGAATCATCTCACCGGCCGCAAGGAGTATGTGTATACCTACCAGGTGACATTCTATAAAACCGCCTATCGCGTGCGTTTTGGGATGTTGGTGAAAACCGTCAGTGGTTTGGAACTCGGGGGAGCGTCTTTTACGGCGGCCAGTCAGGAGATTGAACGAGTTGATCCCAATACGACGATTGAGGTTCGTTTTGACTTCCGCTGTTTACTCAATCCGGGGGCCTATTTCCTCAATGCGGGGGTGTCGGGAACGGTGGACGGCCAGTTTACCTATTTGGCCCGGGGAATTGATATCGCCATGTTCCGGGTTCGCCCGGAAAGTGACTCCTTCGCCAGTGGGATTGTGGATTTATTGGTCGATCCTCATTTAAATTTAGTGACAGATGAGTCAGTGTCTCGCCCTGGGGAGGCGTTCCCAAGCGACTCAGCCAGGGTAGAATCACTGTAGCAAGGCGATCGCCGTCTAGCCGTCTAGGGCGATCGTCGGGTTTGCCCCCTACTCCCCTCTGTAGACAGTAAATGCTATGACTGATGATGCGATCGCCCAACGCCAGCAAGAGATTATCCAACAGCATGGCCCCTGGACGAACCACAATCTCCGTCTGGGAGATCATCTCTATACCATGTCCGACGATACCTGTTCTGGGGCGGAAGTGAAAGTCCGCCGTGTCTTACAAGCGGTTCGGGATTTTTGTGGTGAGGATTTATCTCGATTGCGAGTGTTGGATTTGGCCTGTTTGGAAGGCCTCTATGGTTTGGAATTAGCCCTCCATGGGGCGACGGTAGTGGGATTGGAAGGACGAGAGAGTAATCTGGCCAAGGCCCGCTTTAGTCAGGAGGTGCTGCAACTCGATAATATTGAGTTTGTCTGTGATGATGTGCGCAACCTCAGTCGGGAAAACTATGGCAGCTTCGATGTGGTACTCTGTATCGGGATTTTCTATCATCTCAACGCCCCCGATGTCTTTGAGTTCGCTCAGCAAATTGCCCAGGTCTCTAGTCGTCTGGCCCTGTTTGATACCCATGTCAGTCCAACGGCTGAACAGGCCTATGAGTATCGGGGACAGACCTATTGGGGACGCTCCTATACGGAGGATCATACCGCCTGGGGGTCGATTGGGAATGAGGAAAGTGCTTGGCTTACCCGCCCCTCCCTTTATAATCTGTTGGCGGATGTGGGCTTTGATTCAGTCTATGAATGTCATCAGCCGATGGTTCCTAAGTATGAACAGATGCGTCATGAAGGCCAGGCTGATCGCAGTACCTTCTTAGCCCTGCATAATCCTCCTCATCCGCTCAAAACCACGGATTTACTGCGGAATCAACCCCGCGATCGCTACGGCGATGGTTCTCAATAAGCCCTTTCATTTCTCTGACTCATGTTCCAACCCCTGATTATTACGGGAATGCACCGTTCGGGAACCTCTCTTGTCGCGTCCCTGATTCAAGCGGCTGGGGTTCATTTGGGCGATCGCTTTGTTGAGGCGGATTCCCATAATGCACCAGGCTATTTTGAGGATGAGGCGTTTGTGGAGTTCCAACGTTGGCTATTACAGTCGATTACCCCTGAGGATGAGGAGGGATGGCATGATTGGGGTTGGACGGTGAGTGATCCCATCCATTCTCAGGACTTAACAGCTTTTGAAGGGAAGGCGAGACAACTGATTGAGGCGCGATCGCAGCTTAATCAACCTTGGGGCTGGAAAGACCCTCGTACCAGTTTACTGCTCGATTTTTGGTATCGTCAGCTTCCTGAGGCTAAGTTTATCCTCGTCTATCGCAATCCTTGGGATGTAGCCGATTCGATTCGCCGCCTCCGGGCCCCGGTGTTTGAGGACCATCCCGATTGGCTGTTACGAATTTGGGCCTATTATAATCGCCATCTTTGGGATTTCTATCGTCATCACGGCGATCGCTGTCTCCTGGTTCACAGCAACGCGGTTCTGGCCCAGCCGCAGCGGTTTAGTCAGTTATTGCAGGACAAACTCCAGATCCCCCTAGAAACGGATCTCACCCCAGAACGGGTGGCTGAAATTTATCAACCTCATCTCTTCCATACCCTGGATTATCAGCATCCCTTCGCTGAAAGTGTCCGTCAACGGGCCTCTCGCCATCTCATCTGGCTAGCGGAGTTAAATCATCTGGCGGATTTACCCCAGGATCTGCCCCAGGATGCTCAAACTCGCTCCAGTCTTCCTCTAAGTGTCTCTCGCCAACTGCCAAACGTAAACTTAGCCCCTCAACCCCTTGACGGCCCGGCGGTGACGGTGGTGATTCCTGTGTTTAATCAGGGGGAATTTCTCTTGGAGGCCCTGGCCAGTGTGCAAAGCTGCCAAGAACCGGTGTATGAGATTGTGATTGTTAATGATGCGTCAACGGACTCTTTAACATTAAAGGTGTTAGAGTATCTGCGACATAAGGGCTTTACTGTTGTCGATCATTTTGAGAATAAAGGACTGGCTGAGGCGCGAAATACGGGCTTCCAACAAGCTCAAGGACGCTATATTTTGCCTCTAGATGCGGATAATAAGATTCGCCCTAGTTATATTACAAAATCTATCGAAGTCCTTGACAACAATCCTGACATCGGCGTGGTCTATAGCAATGCTGAATATATTGGCGACAAGCAAGGAATTTGGCAAGTTCCTGATTTTGATGTTAACCGCTTGGCGGTAGGCAACTATATTGATGCTTGCGCAGTGATTCGTAAACACCTTTGGGAAGATTGTAGCGGCTATGACCCCCATATCCCCGATAAAATGGGCTATGAGGATTGGGATTTGTGGTTAAGTGCAGCGGGGAAAGGTTGGCAGTTTTATCACCTAGATGAGGTGTTATTTGAGTATCGCTTTCGCCGGGAGTCGATGGTGAGTCGCTGCAATATCCCGGAAAATCGGGAACGGTTGATGCATTATCTCTGTGCTAAACATCTAGATTTGTATGTCACCAATTTCCCTAGTATTTTTGCCAAGAAAGATAGTGAGTTATTGGCAGAACGGCTACAGGTAGAAACCCTTAAGCAGGAGATTGAAGAGTTGGTGGAGGAGCGCGATCGCGCCCAAGGAGATCTCCTCCATTATCAGACAGAACTGCACCATGCAAACCTGGAATTGCAACAGATGCAGTCGCAGCTATTTCCCACTCAGGCGGAATTAGAGGCAGCCACTCAAGAACGTAATGACTTACGCAAGGAGACGGAAGCATTGCATCAACAACTCTTTAAGGCACTTCAAAAAAAGGATGCTTTATCGGTTGAACTCAATGCCATTAAAGGGGATTTAAAGGCAGTTGAGAAATATGGAGATGACCGATTTGAGGCATCACAAGAACAAGTTAAATTAGCTCATGAGCAAATGGAGTCAGTCCATGAACATTACTGTCAAGAACTCCTGAACCTACAACAGCACTTGCAGGTCGAGCGATCGCAGTTTCAAGCCGTACAAGGTAATCTGGAACTTAATTTGGCTGCCCATCAGGATATCATCGCCGCCCATCAAGCAACAATTGCGGCCATGGAAGCCACCAAATTCTGGAAATTGCGCATCCTCTGGTTCAAATTCAAAACTCCCCTATTACGCCTACTCAAGCGAACCCCCGAGGTTCCTCCCGCCCCCGTCACCCCCTACCCCGAACCGAGTCCTGACATCTATCAGATGTGGCTGAGTCAAAACAGTCCTCGTCCGGGAGATTTATTGCGTTTGCAGCGGGAGGTACAACAGTTCGACTATCAACCCACCATTAGCGTGGTCATGCCCGTTTATAACACCCCAGCTGACTATCTCGAACAGGCGATCGAATCTGTTTTGGCACAGATTTATCCTCATTGGCAACTCTGCATCGCCGATGACGCCTCCCCGCAACCCCATGTCCGCACCACTCTGGAGAAATATCGCCAACAAGACGAGCGGATTCAGGTCGTCTATCGGTCCGAAAATGGGCATATTTCCCAAGCCTCCAATAGTGCCTTAGAGGTCGCCACAGGGGAATTTATCGCCCTCATGGACCATGACGACCTCATGACGCCCGATGCGTTGTTTGAGGTGGTTAATGCCCTAAACGACTGTCCCGAAACAGATATGCTGTATTCCGATGAGGACAAAGTCGATGAACACAACCAACTCAAAGACCCCTTTTTCAAACCCGATTGGTGTCCCGACTCCTTCCTCTCCCGGATGTACACCTGTCATTTAGGCGTCTATCGCCGCCATATCATCGAAGAGATTGGCAGTTTCCGGACTGGCTTTGAAGGCGCTCAGGACTACGATCTCGTGTTACGCTTTACCGAGAAGAGCGATCGCATCGTCCATATCCCCAAAATCCTCTATCACTGGCGGTCTCACCCCGAATCCACCGCCAGCCGTCTCGCCAGCAAATCCTACGCCACCACCGCCGCCGCCAAGGCCCTCACCGAAGCCCTCCAACGTCGCGGCGAACCGGGAATCGTCACCCCAACCGCCACCGGCCATTGGATTCCCCATTACGAAATTCGTAAACCGGGCAAAGTCAGTATCATCATACCCACCAAAGACCTCGCCAGTACCCTAAACACCTGTCTGACTTCAATTTTCCGCCTCACCACCTATCCCGATTATGAGGTGATTGTGGTGGACAACGGCAGTACACAACGACAAACCCAGCGTCTATTCAAAACCTGGGCCAAACGAGAACCCCAACGCTTCCGCGTCGAACCCCTCGATATTCCCTTCAACTATCCCAAACTCAACAATTTCGGCGTCTCCAAAGCCACCGGAGACTATCTGCTGTTCCTCAACAACGACACAGAAATCAGCCAAGGAGATTGGCTAACCGCCATGGTGGAACAGGGACAACGCCCCTCCATTGGGGCTGTTGGGGCTACCCTTCTCTATCCCGATAACACCATCCAACACGCCGGGGTTGTTTTAGGGATTGGTGGAGTTGCCGGCCATAGCCATAAATTCTATCCTAAAGATGCGATCGGCTATTTCGCCCAACTGCAAACCGTCAATAACTACTCCGCCGTCACCGCCGCCTGTCTCCTCTGTCGCCGGGAGGTGTTCGATGCCATCGGTGGCTTTGAAGAATCCCTCAGCGTCGCCTTCAACGATGTGGACTTCTGTTTGAAAATGATAGAAAAAGGCTATCGCAACGTCTGTTTACCCCATGTCCGCCTCTATCACTACGAGTCAAAAAGTCGCGGCCAAGAAAACACCCCCGAGAAGCAACTCCGCTTTAAGCAGGAAATCGATTACATGAAACACCGCTGGGGCGACTATTTAGACGATGACCCCTGTTACAACCCCCACCTCAGCCGCGAACGAGAGGACTACAGCCTCACCCTAACCTCCCCCTCCCTAGTCCCAGTCCTCTAGGGAACCCGAATCCACCTCAAAAAGTCTCGGGATAGTGAATACCAAACCCGCCATAGTGGTATAGCGGTTGCAATTCCGCAAAAGGCAAATCCCGAACTTGTTTGTCCCCTCCATCAGAGGGAATAGGAGTGGGTTCTCCCCCTGTTCCCTGTTCCCTGTTCCCTGTTCCCTTTTTCTCCCCTATGCTTTCCCGACGATTCCTCCTCTTCACCCTCTCCCTTCTCACCAGCCTTCTGGTCACCACCGCCTGTCAAACCACCAACCCCCCCCAGGCGAGTCGTCAACCGGACCTAGCCCCCCATGAAATCGTCCAGCCCCCTGACCCGGACTGGATGCAATTCATCCCCCCTATTGATTGCACCCTTGGGGACGACTGTTTCACCCTCCTCTACGTCGACCGCGACCCCAGCGACAACGCCCAAGACTTCGCCTGTGGCCGCCAAACCTATGACGGTCATAACGGCACCGATTTTGCCATTCCTGACCAAGTGGCTATGGAAGAAGGAGTCGCCGTCATCGCTGCGGCCGACGGACAAGTGTTGCGATTACGGGATGGCGAACCCGACCGCCGCCTGAGAACCGCTGAGGACATCGCCGAAATCGAGGAACAAGGACGCGAATGTGGCAATGGTTTAGTGATGGACCACGGCGACGGCTGGGAAACCCAATATTGTCATCTCAAGCAAAATAGTCTTGTGGTCGAACCCGGCCAGCAGGTGGCCCAGGGTGAAACCTTGGGATTGGTGGGCCTCTCAGGAAAAACCACCTTTCCCCATGTTCATATTACCGTTCGCCATCAAGGAGAGGTCATCGACCCCTTTGTTGGCGTAACCGATGAGACGGGGTGCAACTTAGAACGTCGTCCCCTTTGGGAAGACCCCCTCGGCTATGAACCCACAGGGGTTTTAAGTGCTGGCTTTGCGGCGGAAGACTTGTCTCTTGACCGGTTCTGGCAGGGATATTTTAATGATGTGAGTTTGTCTGAGGATATTCCTCTAATTTACTTCTGGGTCCATGGCTATGGCATTTTGGAGGGAGATGTGGAACATTTCCGACTCCTTGACCCCGAGGAAACGGTGATTACGGACTATGAAACGACCGCTGAGCGATCGAATCTCAACTGGTACAACGCGGTGGGAAAACGCAATACTGACCAGCAGCCGATTTTGCCGGGAACCTGGCGTGGGGAATATGAACTACGCCGAGGTGACGAGGTGATTGTTTCTCTGGAACGGGAGATTCAGGTGCAGGCCGTGCGCTAACCGCATCGTGGGGAGACCTTAACCCGTCTCCCCACGAAAAAAAATAAGCCCGAACTAATTTCGGGCTAAGCATAACAAGCCTGTTGGATAAATGTTTTTAAAAAGCTGGCTCTTTATTGAATACAGAGCCGATTTAAACTGCCGCCCACTAAACTCTAGGGCGGATTTATAAGGTTGCCTATTATATGGGTGGCAACCGGTGTTGAACCTTCACCTGTCATTAGACCAGTCAAATGTGAAGATTTTATTTAGAAATATCTCCGATGGGGGTCTAAAATCGCCTGTAACCCTTACCCAATATGGGTTTCATAAACATTACGTAACTTAACAAGATGTTACAATGTAAAGAAATGGTAAAGAAGTGACGGCAGGTGGGGTCGCTTCTCGCAGAACGCATCCGGTAACAGCTCTTCATCGGTGCGTCGTCTCCCTCTTCCCAGACCTGGGGAGAGCAAGTCAAGCGAAGTCCCTTGCTCCCCCGAGTCGCTCTAGTCAAGCTCGCCATTCAACTCCTGGCCCAGTTCCTGCAATAGGGGTTTGAGGGTACGAGTCCAGGCTGAGTTCATGCTTCCTGGGGAAATTTGGAAGTGAGCTGCGAGACTCGATAGAGTCCATGTCTCCCCCCGCAAGACAGAATCGACGATGTGCAAACAAACCATCTGAGCGGTGAGGCCGGAGGCTTTGTGAACCCAGGCGCTTCGGAATTTGCCGTTAACATCCTTGAAGATGGCCCGGCGAATGCGCTGGATGAGGGAAGGCTCTGGATTGGGGGGTGCGGGTTGGTTCTCCAGGCGGTTGAACCGTTCCCCGTTGCGGGAGTAGCTGAAGTTGGAGGTTTGCCAGCGGCTTTGTTGTTTTTTCAGCTTCAGGTATTCCCCCTTGCAGCGGATGTTCCAGAGGGTAATGAGGCTACCGTTTCCAGCATCGGGGTCATAGGCGTGACCCCCACGCACCGCACCCCGCAATTTTCGTTCGATGTAGTCCCAGGCGGTTTCGCTGGCTTGCAAGTAGAGTAGGTCTTGTTGGCCTTGGGGGGGAATCCAATAGAGGTGGCGGGGAGCGGCTTCCATTAGCCGCAGGAGTTGGCGACGATAGCGTTTGCGTTGCCGGGGGCAGGTCGTTTGACACAATTGACGAGCCAGGGATTTGAGCCGTTCATGATATGAGGCGAGGCCCATCAGTTGCTGACGTTCTGCGAGGTTATAAATGTAGGTCATGGGTTAATGTCCTTGACGTATTTGGCTATCTTTAGCCTCGCATTGGAGTCAGGAAAGGCCCATATTAAACTGATAAAATCTACATGAAATTGATGATTTTTTTGTTTAGATAGAATCCAGATAAAATGTAGATTAAATATGGATAAAATAGAGTAAATTTTTATCTTTTTCGGGAAATTGGGCTACCCC
>SMDP01000199.1 GCA_012911965.1 Geitlerinema sp. P-1104 | reverse complement strand
ATGGGGCCGCCGTCGTCGGGTGGGGTGCATTTGTTGCAGATTCTCAATCTGATTGGCGATCGCCCCCTAGAGGCTCAGGGACTTCATCATCCAGATACGCTGCATTTTCTGGCGGAGGCGATGCGGATTGCTTATGCGGATCGGGCCGAGTATTTGGGCGATCCTGATTTTGTGGAGGTTCCGGTGGCGGCGTTGATTAGTGCGGCTTATGCTGACTATCGCCGCCCCCAAATTGATGAGGAACAAGCCCGAGATTCGGCGGAGGTGACGGCGGTGGAGCCTTCTCGTTTGCGTCAGGTGGGGGAGTCTCCAGAAACCAGTCATTTGACGGTGGTGGATGGAGATGGTAATGGGGTGAGTTTAACGTTTACGGTGAATGGAGGCTTTGGGGCTGGGGTTGTGGCGGCGGGAACGGGGATTTTGCTCAATAATGAGATGGATGATTTTTCGGTTGCGCCTGGGGTTCCTAATCTCTATGGTTTGGTGGGAGGGGAGGCGAATGCGATCGCCCCGGGGAAGACGCCGCTATCGAGTATGACTCCAACGATTGTGTTGGAGGATAATCGGTTACGTCTGGCGTTAGGCTCCCCTGGGGGAAGTACGATTATTACTACGGTTCTACAGGTGCTGTTGAATGTGTTGGTGTATGAGTTGGATGTGGCGGCGGCGATCGCGGCTCCCCGTTTCCATCATCAATGGTTACCGGATCGGCTACTGCTGCAAGAGGGGGGATTTACGCCAGAGACGGTGGAGAATTTGCGGCAACGGGGCCATGAGATTGAGCAATGGCAGGGTTGGGGCAATGCCAATGGAATTCAAGTCACTGAGGAGAATCGCTTGCAAGGGGCGGCTGACCCGCGAGGGGACGGCACTGCGCTAGGCTGGTAGGGCTGGTTTCCCTGTAATGTCCCCCCATGCCTACTGAACTGATTACTCTGGTTGCTGCCTTGGTTTTGGCTTGGTTAGTGTTTACCTGGCTGGTACGGGTGATTCACACCACTCTCTCGACGGCGTTGACGGTGGCGGCGATTGTCTTGTTGTTACAACTGCTGTTTGGTATTGACCCGAGTACCCTTTGGCAAGAAATTCAACGGTTTGGTGATGTGCTTCTTGAGGGGGTTGAAAACTTGTTTCAGGGAGAGTCGTGAACTTTAAACAAGGGGACTCG
This sequence comes from Geitlerinema sp. P-1104, assembly GCA_012911965.1. GTDB lineage: Bacteria > Cyanobacteriota > Cyanobacteriia > Cyanobacteriales > Geitlerinemataceae > Sodalinema. The sequence continues at coordinate 6,756 of SMDP01000199.1, read as the reverse complement.
CTCATGGTCAGGTTTTCCATATCATATTTTTTGAAGGATTGATGGATTCGTAATAATTTATTACATTTTAAGTGTCAAAGTTGGCAAGACTAGCACCTGTCGAGACTCTGGCCAGACAATTGGCGCGAAGCGCTCAAGAAAGGACAAGGGTTTGATAGAATCATAAAACTCTCATTGTCGGCGATCGCCCGTGACCTTTGTCGTTTGATCGCAGTAACCCGCAGTTTCCCTTGAAGTTTTCCAAAGGGTGCAGGTCTGCGGTATCCTCATGACGGTGGCGTGAGACCACTGCCAATCCTGCTTGATTGACGCACAACATCTGAATTTATCGACAAGACATAAGAATACCCATGAGATATCGTGCTTTAGTTGCCCTACTCCTCGCAATGTGCGTTGGGTTTCTAACCGCTTGCGGCGAAGAACCCATCAGCTTATTAAGCGATGAAACCTACACCTACGATCAGATTAGAAATACTGGACTTGCCAATAGTTGCCCCAAACTTCCGGAGACAGCTCGGGGGTCCTTTGACCTGGATGTGGGTACTGACTACGTTCTGACGGATTTATGCCTCGAACCCACGAGCTATTTCGTGAAGGAAGAAGCGACGAACAAGCGTGAAGACGCCAAGTTTATTGGTGCTAAGGCTTTGACTCGCTACACGTCCTCTCTGACCCAAGTGACGGGAGATTTAACTCTGGATAGCAATGGGGTTTTAACGTTTGAAGAACAGTATGGGATTGATTTCCAAGCGATCACCGTGCAACTTCCCGGTGGGGAGCAAGTGCCGATGCTGTTCACCATTAAGAAGTTGGTGGCCTCCACTCCTGAAGGCCAAACCGGTATTAGCACTTCGACTGATTTAAGTGGTGACTATAGTGTTCCCTCTTATCGTGGTGCCAGTTTCTTAGACCCGAAAGCTCGCGGTCAGGCCACAGGTTATGACAACGCGGTGGCTCTGCCGGCGGCGGCGGATGATGAGGAAATTCTACGGGAAAATGTTAAGGAAACGCCGGTGTTAGACGGTAACATCTCCCTGCAAGTCTCGAAAGTGAAAAGTGAAAGCGGAGAGATTGCGGGTATTTTTGAGGCGGTTCAAGCCTCGGATACAGATTTAGGCTCTAAGGAACCGGTTGATGTGAAAATTCGCGGTCTGTTCTATGGTCGGGTTGAACCGAAGGTCTAAGATTCTTTGATTCTGATTGGTTCAGGGGCTGCCCGAGGTGATGCTTTGGGCAGTCTTTTTTTTAGGGAACAGGGAACGGGGAACAGGGAACAGAAAAGACGTAGGGGCGTGCCCTTGTGGACGCCCTAGGCAGTAGGCAATGGGGTAAGAAAAGGCAGTAGAGATGTATTGGTATAACGGGCGGGTTTGTTCTGGGGAGCGGGTTGAGGTGGGGGTGAGTGATCCGGGATTGTTGTATGGGGCGACGACGTTTACGACGTTGCGGGTGTATGAGGGGGGATTGTTAGACCCGAGGACGGCTTGGGGTGAGCATTTGCAACGGTTACAGGGGGCGATCGCGGCTTTGGGGTGGGTGGCCCCGGATTGGCTGGGGGTGGAGGCTGGGGCCCGTTGGATGGCGGCTGAGTTTGTGGTGTTGCGGGTGACGCTGTTTGCGGATGGCCGGATTCTGATTACGGGGCGATCGCTGCCTGAGGATTTAGAGCGACGACAGCAGCAGGGGGTTGTGGCACTGTTGGCCCAGGGACCCCGGTTTGCTCGTTGGTTGCCGCAATGGAAGACGGGCAATTATTTGGGACCTTGGTTGGCGTTGCAGCAGGCCCGCAAGCTGGGGGCGGGGGAGGCGATTTTGGTTGATGACGGGGGGCAATGGTTGGAAACGACGACGGGGACGCTCTGGGGGTGGCGAGAGGGACAGTGGTGGACTCCGCCTCTGTCGGCGGGAATTTTGCCGGGGATTGGGCGATCGCGACTCCTGAAGCTGCTTCGTCAGGAGGGATTGGAGGTGTTTGAACAGCCTTGGTGTCCTTCTCTGGTGCGGCGGTTTGAGGGCCTGGCGTATAGTAATGCGGTGGTGGGGTTGGTTCCGATTCGCCAGGTGTTGCGATCGCCTGACTCGGGACAAGGGGTTGAGGGAGAACGTTATGATGGGGGACAGGCGGCGATCGCTGAGTTGCGATCGCGTTGGGAATTTCTCTAAACTCCCTCACGGCAAGGGATGAGCCTGGACTCAAGCCAGCAAAACTTAGGAATCTTTGCAGGATCTGGAGGGTTTAGGTTAATATAAGTTAACACAAGGTCTCATAAAATCTCAGCTTCGAGCATCATTACAGAAATTATCAAAGAAAGGAGGATTACCCCCGGTGAATAAACGGTGGAGAAATGCAGGGCTATACGCATTATTAGCGATCGTCGTCATCGCCTTAGGGACGACGTTCTTTGACCAACAGCCCCAAGCTCAACAAACGGCTAAATATAGCGAGTTTATCCGCGCTGTCCAAAACGGTCAGGTGGAAGGAACCGTGGCGATCAGTTCTGATCGCACCGAAGCCATCTACACGAATCCCGATGGCAGCGGTAAGGTGGTGGTCAATCTTCCCAATGACCCCCAACTGATTGATATCCTCACGGAAAATAACTTAGATGTGCGGGTTCAACCCCAAAGTGATGACGGCTTCTGGTTCCGCGCTCTCAGTAGCCTCTTCTTCCCCATCCTACTCTTGGTGGGACTGTTCTTCTTGTTACGCCGCGCTCAGTCGGGTCCGGGTAGCCAGGCGATGAACTTTGGTAAATCCAAAGCGCGGGTGCAAATGGAACCCCAGACTCAAGTTACCTTCGGTGATGTGGCCGGGATTGAACAGGCCAAACTGGAGTTGACGGAGGTTGTGGACTTCCTGAAAAATGCGGATCGCTTTACGGCGATTGGTGCCAAAATTCCTAAAGGGGTTCTCTTGGTTGGACCTCCGGGAACCGGTAAAACTCTCTTGGCTCGGGCCGTGGCTGGTGAAGCTGGGGTTCCCTTCTTCTCGATTTCTGGGTCTGAGTTTGTGGAAATGTTCGTTGGGGTGGGTGCGTCTCGTGTCCGTGACCTCTTTGAACAGGCGAAACAAAACGCCCCTTGTATTGTCTTTATCGATGAGATTGATGCCGTCGGTCGCCAACGGGGTGCTGGTTTAGGTGGCGGTAATGATGAACGGGAACAAACCCTGAACCAGTTGCTGACCGAGATGGACGGCTTCGAGGGCAATACGGGCATCATTATTATTGCCGCAACCAACCGTCCTGATGTCTTGGATGCGGCACTGTTGCGTCCCGGTCGTTTTGACCGTCAGGTGGTGGTTGACCGTCCTGATTACTCGGGTCGTTTCGAGATTCTCAATGTTCACGCTCGGGGTAAAACTCTGGCGAAAGATGTGGACTTGGAGAAAATTGCTCGTCGGACTCCTGGTTTTACGGGGGCTGATTTGTCGAACTTGCTTAATGAGGCGGCTATTTTGGCGGCTCGTCGCAATTTGACGGAAATCTCGATGGATGAGGTCAATGATGCCATTGACCGGGTTCTCGCTGGACCGGAGAAGAAAGACCGGGTGATGAGCGAGAAACGCAAGAATTTGGTGGCGTATCATGAGGCCGGTCACGCTCTGGTGGGGGCGTTGATGCCTGATTATGACCCGGTTCAGAAGATTAGCATCATCCCTCGGGGTGCTGCGGGGGGCTTGACTTGGTTTACTCCGAGTGAAGACCGTATGGATTCTGGGTTGTATTCCCGCTCCTATCTGCAAAATCAGATGGCGGTGGCTCTCGGGGGTCGTCTGGCTGAGGAGATTATCTTCGGTGAGGAGGAAGTGACCACGGGTGCGTCTAATGATTTGCAACAGGTGGCTCGGGTGGCTCGTCAGATGGTGATGCGCTTCGGGATGAGCGATCGCCTCGGACCGGTGGCTCTGGGAAGTCAGCAGGGTAATATGTTCCTCGGTCGCGATATTTCCTCGGAACGCAATTTCTCGGAAGAGACGGCGGCGGCTATTGATGAGGAAGTCAGTAAGCTTGTTGATGAGGCTTATAGCCGCGCCAAACAGGTGTTGACGGAGAATCGCTTGGTGTTAGACCAGTTGGCGAAGATGCTGGTTGAGCGTGAAACTGTTGATGCTGAGGAACTGCAAGAGCTACTCTCGGGTAGTGATGTGAAGATGGCGGCGATCGCCTAGTCTTCCTGAACTGGCTCACTCATTAGCACGATAAAACCCCAGTCGTTGTGACTGGGGTTTTTTTAGTCGCGATTGGCGCTAAAATATTTTGTTGCAGGGTGGATGTTTAGCTTTAACTAATCCTAGCCAAGCCCCTCCCGCCTTTCCATCGAGTATTCATTTGAAGCCCAACTTCACTATAGCATCAATCCCCCAAAATGACCCAAAACTCGTCTAACCTGTAGTAAAACTTAACTGCAATTTATGTAACAAAATTGTAAACGGTAATCCTGGTTGTACTATTTTGAAGAGTTAAGTCAAACTAAATATACAGCTTAACAAAAGCTTAATACTCATCCCGACGGCATCAAGCCGCCAACGACAAAACACTCATGGACTTGCACCAATGCATCTAAGCGAAATTACCCATCCGAATCAACTCAAAGGGCTATCGATTCACCAACTCGAAGAAATCGCCCGTCAAATCCGGGAGAAGCACCTGCAAACGATTGCGGCCAGTGGGGGTCACCTGGGTCCCGGTTTGGGGGTTGTGGAATTGACCTTGGGACTCTACCAAACCCTAGACCTAGACCGCGATAAAGTGGCTTGGGATGTGGGACATCAGGCCTATCCTCATAAGCTGATTACGGGCCGTTATAACGATTTTCACACCCTGCGGCAGAAAGAGGGGGTGGCGGGCTATCTCAAACGGAGTGAGAACCCCTTTGACCATTTTGGGGCCGGTCACGCTTCCACCAGTATCTCAGCGGCGTTGGGGATGGCCCTGGCGCGAGATGCCCAGGGAGAGGATTATAAATGTGTGGCGGTGATTGGCGATGGGGCGTTAACAGGGGGGATGTCCTTGGAAGCCATTAACCATGCGGGCCATCTGCCGGATACCAATCTCCTGGTGGTTCTCAATGATAACGAGATGTCGATTTCTCCTAACGTGGGCGCGATTCCTCGCTATCTCAATAAGATGCGCCTCAGTGACCCGGTTCAGTTTCTCACCGATAACCTCGAAGAACAGTTTAAGCATTTACCCTTCTTTGGGGAAACCTTCACCCCAGAGATGGAACGAGTCAAAGAGGGGATGAAACGGTTGGCGATTCCCAAGGTGGGGGCGGTGTTCGAGGAACTCGGCTTCACCTATATGGGACCCGTGGACGGTCATAACTTAGAGGAGTTGATTGAGTCGTTTAATAAGGCCCATCACATCAAAGGACCGGTTCTGGTTCATGTGGCGACGGTGAAAGGGAAGGGTTATGCGATCGCCGAGAACGACCAAGTGGGCTATCATGCTCAAAAGCCCTTCGACTTGGCTACGGGCAAAGCCTACCCCTCCAAGAAACCCACGCCCCCGAGTTACTCCAAAGTCTTCGCCCAAACCCTGATTACCCTGGCCGAAGAGAATCCCAAGATTTTGGGCATTACCGCCGCCATGGCCACGGGAACGGGGTTAGATAAACTCCAGGCCAAGTTACCCAAACAATATATTGACGTGGGTATTGCCGAACAGCACGCCGTGACCTTAGCGGCGGGGTTAGCCTGTGAGGGAATGCGTCCGGTGGTGGCCATTTACTCGACCTTCTTGCAGCGGGGCTATGACCAAATCATCCATGATGTCTGCATTCAGAAATTACCCGTCTTCTTCTGTTTAGACCGGGCTGGGATTGTCGGGGCCGATGGTCCGACTCACCAGGGACTGTATGATATCGCCTATCTGCGCTGTATCCCCAATATGACGATTATGGCGCCGAAGGATGAGGCGGAAATGCAGCAGATGTTGGTGACGGGGGTTGAACATACCTCGGGACCGATTGCCATGCGCTATCCTCGCGGTAGTGGCTACGGTGCGCCTTTGATGGAAGAAGGCTGGGAAGCGTTGCCGATTGGTAAGGGTGAGGTTCTCCGCAGTGGTGATGATGTGTTGCTAGTCGGCTATGGAACCATGGTCTATCCGGCGATGCAGGTGGCGGAAATTCTCAGTGAACATGGGATTGAGGCTACGGTGGTGAACGCCCGCTTTGTCAAACCCTTGGATATTGAGTTGATTGGGCCGTTGGCTGAACGGATTGGTAAGGTGGTCACGCTGGAGGAAGGCTGCATTATGGGCGGCTTTGGTTCGGCGGTGGTTGAGGGCCTAATGGATGCCGATGTGGTGGTTCCGGTGAAGCGGTTGGGGGTTCCTGACCAACTGGTGGACCATGCACAACCCAATGAGTCGAAGGCGGATTTGGGCTTGATGCCGTCCCAGATGGCGGAGACGATTCGCAAGTCCTTCTTTGCCGAGTCTAAGTCAAGGTTGGCGGTGTAGAGTTGAAGTCCCCCCATCAGTGTCGGGTGATGCGGGTGGGGGGATTGGGGGGATTCCTCAATTTTTCAGGACCTTGGGTTGACAGGAAAGTTTTTAAGGACTGATGAAGATTAAATACGATTCCGACGTGGATATCATTCGGATTACCCTTAAAGATGCAGAGATTGAAGACAGTGATGAGGAAATTCCCGGCATTATCTTAGATTTTGATTCTAGTCAAAATGTTATCGGGATTGAGATTCTTCAGGCTTCCCAACGGATTGATAATCCACAGGCTATTGAATATATG
>SMDP01000198.1 GCA_012911965.1 Geitlerinema sp. P-1104 | reverse complement strand
TTGTCCCTGATTGTGGGGGCGATTCTGCTGCGAACCATTAGCCGGACTGAACAGGTGATGCTGTCTCGGCGCGATCGGATTATCTATAATGCTGCCACGCCGGCGATCGACCGGGCCAAAGCCAAGTTGGAGTTCATGTTTGATAGAGATCGCGAGCCTCGCTTGCCCTCTGGTATTCCGGCTCAGGATTTACTCCGAACAATTATGTTAAATCCGGGCGTTCCGACAGCGGATGACCCTTATACACTTCCCGGTGAAACCCGGATTGACATTAATGGCGATGGCAACATCGATAATGCTTGGGCTTATCAGGAAGATAGTAATGGTGATGGTGAAACCGATTTGACCGTCGCTTATTCAATTATTTGGGAATTCCCTGACGGAAATCCTAACTTACAAACCCGAGCGAGAAACTTGCTGGTACGCCAAGGACCAGTGTCTGGAGAGCCTAGGCCTGGATGCGGTGATGGGACTGTTCCTATTGAGAATGGTTGGTTGCGTGATGCGGTGAGTACGGCACTACTCCGTAAAAACTTTCAGATCAACGCTTTTGTGATTTCAGAAGGTGAAGATCGAGCGGTGACCACCTTAGAAGTGCAACAAGAGCGGGAAGCTAGCCGGCTTAATAAGTGGGGGGCCTGGTTCCGTAACGACTTGGAGGTGTTCCCAGGGGCTGACTTTCGTTGGAACGGTGCCATGCACACTGACGGGAACTTTATGGTTGGAAATCGTTCCTCTGCGGAATTTTTCCAAGCCTATCTAGTCAGTGGTCCCGGATCCTGTATTTATCAAGCCGGTGCCAGTACGTCAGAAATTACGGTATCTGAAAATGATCAGTTCACCGGGCAGATTATTGCAGGGTTGATGAATGAAAATACGCCTAGCCCTGGAGGGACGTTCCATGTCTGGAGTGAAGCAGTCCCCACCAATGAAAACTTTGTCGAACTCAACCAAGATAATGACTCGATTGGCAATACAACTCCAGCAGATGCCAGCTTAGACCCCATTCGTCTTTTTACTGAAGATGTCTCCCGGCCTCGCGGCAACGTTAACCGCAGCAACGACTGGAAGAACTTTCCCAGCGAAGACGAGGTTGAGGAACCCCGGATTTTAAATCAGCGCACCGACCCTCCCTTTATTGATGATGTGTACCGAGCTGATGATCGCTATGGGCCAGTTCCAGTTTACGGGGGAGATCGGGATCTACGGCTGATCCGGGGTACTGAAGTGGTTGCTGGAGAATCTCAAGAAGTGGGGTTGGGCGTGAGGGTTGGAGAACCAATCACCGGAGCCTCTCCTGAAACGGAAAAACTGATCCGCCTTAGTGTCCAAGCCGATGAAAACCCCAAAGAGTTGGGACTCGATGGCTATTGGGAGCGGCGTGCTTGGCGTGAGGGAATGCGAGTCATCGTTGGACAGCGTTTGGAACTGGGGAATGATCCATTTTCTAGTCCGACGGAAGTTAGCCGAAACAGTGATGTTCCCCAAGTGGTAAATGATCTTGATCTCACTGCCAATCGGGAACATGAATCCTTGCAACGTCGAAGCTTCCGAGATAACTTGTCGGCGGCTCAGACGACGGCTATCTATCATTGGAGTGAGGGAGCAGATGGCACGAATGAGGCTCCGGTGGCGGCTCTGCTAACGACCGTCCACCCAGGAACGGCTGAAACTTTGAAGCGGGCGGCGATCTTTGAAAAACCCCAGATTGAGTTTGGGGTTGATCCGGCCTACAATGCTCTGTTCGGTCCAGTATTTGGCAACGATGGGGATGAGGATGAGCTGTTAGTGGACTTCTTCACCGGTCGTGGTACCAACGGCTGGGAACTAGATGTGAGTCAGTTGGATATTGCCAACAACAATGTGAACAATGCCTTGCAAAACCTTGCCAACTTTGCCGGGGATCCCGATGGGGCATTCCCGCCCTTACAAGAGCCGGGAGCAATCCATCCTAGCCCGGCCATGACTGAGTGGGGGAACTTCTCCAACTTGCGACGTACCCTTAATGACGATTTAGGCAGCCTGGCGGATTATTCCAATAAGCATACGGCAGCGTTGACGTTGGGGGCTTTGGCGTACAACGTCAGTTACCTAGATGCACTCGACTATGGCTCTATTTCTGCTGAGTTAGATGCCTTAGCGGATCGCCTGTTGCAACTTCGCGACGGTAACTCTGCCAATGGTGAGGTCTTATTCTTCCCAACTGGGAATTTAGGGAATTTTGCCAACACCTATACCGCCTATAAAGGGGGAACAGATCTAGCTGAAGACTTCAACGGAGATGGTGATGCTCCTACCCTGATTATCTTGGATGACAACGATGCTCCAGTTGTGAGGATGACTCCGAGTCCTGAAGCTTATATCGAGGCCTTAGCCTACACGAATACAACAGCGGATCCGTATGACACAGAGGATCTGCAAGAACTCGCTCGCCTGATTTATCTGAAAGAACAGGTGAAGCGCGATCGCCGCTTTGGCTTTCTTCCCTCTGATATTACGCAACATCAAGCAACAGTCCAGTTCCCCATCAGTACTGCGAGCGCTAGTATCAACTTTAGTCAACCTCCTGCAGACATCATCAGTGATATCGAAGCCTTAGCTGCCGATGACATTTGTGGTCAGAACCAGCTTTTGGGAGACTGCTTTAGCGTTGATCCAAGTAGTGTGTCCACTGGTGGCAGCTCGGCTGTCCTTCAACCCTTAAGTGCGTTTGCTGGCAAAGCTCTCAACCATCAACCGAACTATCCAATTGACGCCAGTGCAGAACTGCAACTAGAGATGAGTTTCGGTTGTGATTGGTCACAATTTGGGACAAGCAGCGGCCTACAGAATTTTACCCTAGCGAATAGTCTCTGTGCTATTAGCCCGAAATTTCCATCCCTCTACTATGTTCTCCCTTCAGATGATGCCGAGCCAATTGGTAACCAACCCGAGTCTGAAACAGAGGTTGCTAGTTTTCAGCTATCTAACAGTCACAGCAGCATCCTGAATTTGACGCGGCTGGCAAACAATGGCTCCGTCCAGGGGTATGACTTGAACCAAGATGGTGACATTGATGATGAGATTTGGTACACCAGCGATGGTAATTTTCCTGAGCCATCTCAACCCATTACCTTTACAGCCGCACAACTGATTGATGTGGTCATCCAACCCGTCGGGTTGGAGACTGAGCTGACCCTTCCTTACGTAGAACTTAATGGTCTTCCCTCGACCGTTGGTTGTGACAACAACGCCAGTGCGGGCGCCGATCCCATCATTAACCCCAACTGTCAAGCCCATAGTTTGGTTTACAAAGATGGAACCTATTTCCGGGTTGCTTTCAAGGACAACGCCTTTTACATGGGGCGCGATCGTATGAACACCCGTGCCTTGAATGTGGATTTGGAATTGTTATCCAACAAGGTCAACAATCAGCTCAATGGAACCACACCCAGTGGAGATACCTGGTTAGCAGCCGGGGATGACCGTGATGATGCGTTGCTCGACGGTGGAATTGTCTATGCCTTCCGGGAAGACGGTGTGCGCGAAGATGCCATCGAACGGGCCCCAGGTGGGAACTGTCAAAATGCAGGAAATATTGGTAACGGCTGTAATACCAATGTGATTACCGGCATCGATCCCAATGTCAACGAGAATAATGGCATCAGCCCCAAATCGGTAAACTTTAACCCAGATCCTGACCGCCAAATTCATGGCTTCCGGATCATCAATGGGGAAGACATCTCACGCCCCACCGCTGGGGTACAGCCCTTTGGCCTGAGTTTCATCTCCGATAACCCTGCCTTTGTTCAGGGAGACTTCAACTGCCATAAACGTTCTGGGGATAGTTGCGACAACGTCATTGAGGAATTTAACTTCACCCTGTCAGACCGTCAAGATTGGGGACCTAACCAGTTCTACAACCAGCGTCGAAACACCAACCAACTCGACAATAACTTTGCAAATCCTGATGGGGACAGTTGGCGTTACAGCGAGTTCCTCGTCGATGGCTTTGCCATTCTCTCAGACCAGTTCTGTGATGGCAGCATTGAAGACCTACTGATTGTCACGCCTGCCACTAGCTCTATTGGCTTGGGTAATGAATTGAAACAAGCCTTAGAAGATCTTGGGCGAGATGATTCCGCTGGAGAGGTGGACAACGTCTATGGTTGTTTCCGCAACACAGGCAGACGTGTTACCTCCTATTCCAGCTTTCTACGTCCCAACGGGAGCATCCCTGACAATGAGGTTTGGTTGCGTGAGAATCCAGCAGATGCTGGTTCACCGATTCGCATTGCCTCTAGTGGTAATCCGTTGGCATTCCTTGAGAACGTGGGAGATTTTGAAGACGGTCAGTATGCCGGCAACTACTTGAGTCGAGCCAGCATCAATAACCCTCAACTACGTCAGACGCTCGTTGAAGCTGCCGATCAACAGCGGGTTAACGCCATGATGATCAGCGGGATTACTCCGTCCCGAGCAGAGCAATCCTATGGAGGATTACATAACTTCCCTCGTTTCAATGAGGAGTGGCGAGGGCGGAACGTCTTAATTTCTGGTTCTCTAATGCAATTAAGATTCAGTAACTACGCGACGGGGCCCTATGACCATGATGCTTGGGAACCAACCGGTCCGAACTCAGACCCAGTCGAGGCGGAGGTGATTGGTTACTACGGTCCCCCCACTCGTCTTTGGGGGTACGATGTTGCCCTGCAACTGACTCGAGTTGGTCCTGTTTCCTCCCGGCAAACTCGCGTAGAACGGGTGCGGAGTGAGTTTTACCGGGAACCCTCTGCGGACGACTTGTACATTCAAAACCTCCGCTGTGCTGTCCATGATGGCACGACCATTGACCCGCGAGCCACCGATTGTCCTTAATACTCGATCTCTTCCCCCCAGGCGAAATTCTAAAAAGTTTGCCCACGGGGGGGGGAGTGCTTCAACCCTGCTACCCCCTAAGAGACGATGATGACATACCTCACGCAGCCCTGGAAACCCCGCCTTCTGAGCTTACTTCAGAAACAACATCTGTTGACACATAGGAACTCTGGCCTAACCCTAATCGAAGGGCTAGTCGCGATCTTAATTGTTTCGGCGGTAACTACTGCCATCACACCGATGATGTTCCTTTCGGTTGCAACTCGGATTCAGAACCGACGGTCTGAGCAAGCTCTCCAGTTAGCCCATGGTCAGATTGACCAGATCCGAGTCCTAATGGAACAAGGAATCAATGAGCAAAGAGTAATTGATAGACAATTACCCCCACTCGCCGGTGAAAATAACGTCAATGATGTGGGTCCCCCTACGGGAATATTTAATAACTTACTCTCAACCAACTCCAGTTGTAACGATTTGACCGACTTAGATCAGCTCAGCCCTAACCAAGCCTTTCCAGTCGACGTTAATGGGGATTGTGAGATTGATTTTTACATGCAAACCTTTCGAACGAATGAGGTCACTGCAGTTCTCACCAACGGCAACAATTCAACCGAAGTTCCAATTGTTTTCCGCATGGGAGTACGGGTCTACTACCGCAATGCTGATTTTGGCAACCTAGAGACTGACCAGGCATCCCTTGTCATGACAACTGGTGAAGGGCAACAGCGGACTCGCCCTCTGGCTAGCCTATTCACTGTGATGGCTCAGGGAGATACGACTTTATCTTTAGACAGATATCGTACCTTTTTAACGGATGGGGATCCTCCGTAAATACGGACCAGTTAGGCTTGTAGTAGAAACTGTTTAACAATGTGTTTTTGGTGAACTATCATGAATTTGCAAAGAACCCTTTGGCACTACGTTGCCCCGGCCCTTCGCTCTCATCGAACTCGTACTAGGTCTGGGCATGACCTAGGATTTACCTTAACGGAAATCTTGGTATCTGTGATTATTGCCGGGATCATCATGTCTGGCTTGATGACGCTCATGGTAGAGTTATTGACCTCTGATGCACGGGAAACGGCACGCACAGAGACCCAGCGAGAGATGCAAATGGCACTAGACTACATTAGTGCAGATATCCGGGAAGCCTTTTATGTTTATGATGGTCAGTGTTTGGAGGGTAACCACGACGCCTGTGGATCCGGCTTATTCAACAGTATTGATATCCCTGCCAACAGTGTTCCAGTTCTCGCTTTCTGGAAGCTAGAAGACTTACCTCAGATCGTCCTGGACAACGACTGTGCTAACTTTGCGGCGCTGCCCCAGGGAATCCCCTGTGTATCGGGTCGAAGCAATACTTTAGTTGTCTATTATCTCACCAGCAATGAGGGAAATAATGCCAACACATGGTCTGGTATGGGTCGGCTTCAGCGAACTGCCTACCGTCAGTTCAACAGTAACGGCACTCAAAATGCCAACTTTGTCAATCCGACTGATAGTGAAATTGAGGATATGAGTTTTGATAACTGGCCCGCAGGTCAGGCTGTTACACTGCCGACACCGATCACATTGGTGGATTTTGTCGATGATCGCCCGATGAGTGATATTGCTAGCGCCCAAGATGTTGCTCAAGGAATGTCGGTTGATTGTCCAGATGGGTACAATCTCACCCCTGACGATTCAACCCTAGACAGCAATGGATTTGGGGGAGTTCGTAACTTCTATGCTTGTGTTCTAGATGAGGTCGGACGACGAAGTAACATCGACGACAGCAATAGTGATGCTGACACTGCCTTCAATCAGAAGGTTATTCTCTTCTTGCGGGGCAATGCTGCTGGTAAACCGGGAATCCGCAGTGCCAACGAAGGGTTCATGCCTGCGATTCAAACCCAAGTCCTTAACCGCAGTGTTCGCAGGAAAAGTCCTCGACGTTTTTAGAATTCAGCGATTTGGAGAGATCTATTTTGCCCCAATCCACATATGTGTCAGCTAGGAGAGTGCAACGTGATGACTAGGTCATTGTTCCAGTATCTAAATAATTTGAGAGAGCGAAGACGACAATCGCCGATGTTCTTAATGGCTGATGAGGGTTTCACCACCATTGAAGTCCTGATCGTGATCGTTATGTTGGGAGTTCTGACCGCTATTGCCGCTCCGAGTTGGCTTAATTTTGTCAACAACCAGCGTGTCAAAAATACCTCTGATGCTGCCCTGCAACTGATGCGTCGCGCTCAATCACGAGCCAGCACGGAGAACCGCACCTGGGAAGCTAGTTTTCGTATTCAAGATGAGGTGATTCAGGGGTCTACACATGCGGTCAGTGGTGGAACCCCTCTCTGGCAAACCTTAGCCCCCGAAGCAGGAACCTTGGTGACCCTTGACCTTGACAGTAGTAATCTAAGTCAGACCTGTGAGTATGGAGAGCACTGTGTACGTTTCGAGGACCGGGGCGTGATCTCGTTGGATTCCGTGGAAGATCCTGACGACGAGTCGGGCACTCTGGCGCGGCTTGCCTTCACATCCCGAGATGGCGGTGATGACGGACCCAAACGCTGCATCGTAGTAGCAACGATCCTCGGCTCTATCCGTACTGATCGCTGCGAAGACTAAGCCCTGGTGAGATGATGGGTAGTTGTGAAAAAAACCAAGAAAGCGGGCGACCGGACTCGAACCGGCGACGTTCAGCTTGGGAAGCTGACATTCTACCACTGAATTACGCCCGCATTAGCTAGTCCAAGACTGCTAAGGACTGCATTAATTGCTTATCCTAACATATCTCCGACTAGCCACAAGCATTTTCTGCCTCAACTTAAGCCGATCGCCCTCCTAAGCGGACACTGCCTCGGCTTCAGACCGGCGAGTTTCACTGATCGCATAGTCGGGGATACAGTTTTCCTCCATGTACTGGCGATACTCCCGCGCCTGGCGATCGCAATCCTCGGCAGACCAGCCACAATACTGCTGCAACACCTGAGACAACACCGCCAACGTCTGCAAGCCATAACAACTCTGCATGGCGATGGTGGTGCGTCGTCGTAGAAGATCCGCCATATGATAGGCATACTC
>SMDP01000197.1 GCA_012911965.1 Geitlerinema sp. P-1104 | reverse complement strand
AACCGACGTTAAAGTTTGCTCGTTATTTAGAAGAGATTAATAAACCGACTTGGATTCGTTTTGTTTTGGTTCCTGAGTTAACGAATCAGGTGGAGAATATGGAAGGACTGGCTCAGTTTTTATCGGGGTTTAGGAATGTGGAGCGGTTGGAGATTTTGCCATTTCATAAGATGGGGGAATATAAGTGGGAGGCTCTTGGCTATGATTATCAGTTAAAGGAGACGCCGGAACCGACAGATGAGCAGGTTCAGGTGGCCAAGGATATTTTTTCCAGGTATCATTTGCCAGTTGTGGCGTGATGACGATTGAAAGGAACCCACCCCGAACCCCTCCTGGGAGGGGATGGCTGTTCACCCTCTCCCTCTATCGAATATCCGGCAAGGTTGTCATAAAATTATATAACATATTATTAAAACTTGTTTAACTTTGACCCTATGTTTATTGGCATGAACTAAGATGAGTCCATAGTCAGATAAAGTCAATAATTGACTTCAGTCCTGGCGGGATAACCTAACGACCCCTCATTTCAGTCGTCATGACCCCGGACCCACTTCAACTCCTACAACTTCTTCTCACCGCCCTCTTAGCCTTGATTGGCGGATTAGTCATCAACGCCTTGTGTCAAGCGCGTTTGACCAAAAAGCAAAAAATCACTCAACTCACAATTGGCGTGATTGATGGAATCGCCATCGCGTTGCTGAACTCCCTGAATGAGACTCACTTGGCCGAACAGACTTTTTATGGCTATGGAGTTCTCGCCTTTAGTTGGGGCTTCTCCATCATCGCCTTGGGGCAATTCTCCTATATTTTTAGCCAATTAACAAAACCCGAGCGGGACATCTCACGGCGTAAGCAGCTACTGGAGATGATTACGGTGGAAGTGAAACAACGCCTCCCACAGCCCGAATCGGTTGAGGCGCAACCTTCAGGGAGAGACTTACAGCCGAACCTCCAGGTCAACATAGCAGACCAGACTCACCAGTTAGACCGTTCACTTGCGGAGTTGTTTCCTCAGGTGGATGGAAAACTGCTAATTCTAGGGGGACCGGGAAGTGGGAAGACAACGGAACTGCTGACGTTAGCCGATGTCCTCTGTCAAAATGCCAAAACCAATCCCGAGGCGGCGATTCCCGTCATTTTTGAACTATCCCAATGGCAACCCTCCTCTGGGAGTCTCCAGGATTGGATGGTGGAACAACTCCAACTTCACTATGGGTTAGAACTAGACCCTAAAACGAGTCAGGAATGGCTCAACCATAACCGTATTCTACCCCTCTTGGATGGTTTAAATGGCGATCGCGAGACGATGGCTGAGGCGATTCTTGCTATTAATGAACTGTTGGGGGACAAGGAACAACCGTCTCAACCGGTGGTGGTCTGTTGTCGAACCCAAGACTATCAGAGATGTCAGGAGAGATTGCATCTAAATACCGCTGTTTGTCTGCAACCGCTCACCCATCAGCAAATTCAGGAGTATTTGCAAAACAGCTTTGACCAACCCGGTTATGAGAAATTTGTGCAAACCTTGAAACAGGACCAGCCGGGCCTGTTAACGTTAGCCAGAACACCTTTGGGGTTACACTTAATGCCAAAGGCGTATCCAGATGCTGTCGTTCCTAAGCTAGAGGGGGAGTCTCAGGAAGTTGATAACCCGCCCAATAGACGGCTGGGTCAGCTTTTTGACGCCTATATTGAGCAATGTCTAGGGGCGTCGAATGAGTCGGATTATCAACCATCGGAAACGCGACGATATCTAACTTGGTTGGCCAACACCTTACAGCGAGAAGGGAAGACGGAGTTTTTGATTGAAGGAATGCAGCCCTCTTGGTTGAAAAAATCTCAGCAACGATTTGCTTTGAAATTGGTGTCTTCGCTCCTAATAGCCCTGATTTGGGGACTACTTTTCGGGGGGATTTACGCGCTGATAGAAGGGGATATAAATACCGTGATGCCAGTGGTAATTGGTATCCTTATTGCAGCCATCGTTATCGAGTTAGTCAACTCAGATGATACCATCAAGTTTAACAATTTTTATAATATCAACGTTTCAAACATAAAAGAACAAAAGGGTGCTACAATCATTGGCTCCCTGATGTTTGGATTGATAGGAGGAGGCTTACTTGGCTTACTATTAGCACTGCCTTTAGGACTGATATTCGGCTTACTATTCGGCTTGCTATTTGGGATTCTGTGCGGGGTGGTTTACGGAGTTATCATTGGGTTTCAATCAGACATTAAGGTTAACCGAGACCACACTAACACCCTTGAAAAATCCCTAAAAACCATGGCTTTCATTTTTTTAGTCAGTAGTTCAATTTGGGGGATTGGTTTTTTTATCAACCACTCCCTCATGGACCTTGCGGTCGGAAATCGAGTGTTCCCTGAACCTAGGGAATCTGTGGGTTGGGGTATAATTTCTGGTTTATTGATGGGTTTACATTTTGGGCGGTTCGAGGAACTCCTTAAGCATGGAATTTTGAGATTCATGTTGTACCGTCAGGGGGCGATTCCCTGGAATTATGCTCACTTCCTAGAGGAAGCAAGTCAGCGTGGTTTCCTCAAGCAATGTGGAGGGCGATTTCGCTTCTATCATGAGTTGCTACGAGACCATTTAGCCGGGACGTTATAAGACAATTTCCTATTC
The DNA here is from genome assembly GCA_012911965.1 of Geitlerinema sp. P-1104. GTDB lineage: Bacteria > Cyanobacteriota > Cyanobacteriia > Cyanobacteriales > Geitlerinemataceae > Sodalinema. Next base: position 5,378 of record SMDP01000197.1, on the reverse strand, counting down.
TAAACAGTTGTACCAGAGATGGCTGTAGGGGCGAACGGTGTTCAGCGAGCGATAGTCGAGGTGGTGCTGTTCGCCCTTCCACAGCATTAAAGATATGCAAATATTCTTAATAAATTTCCAACTGTTTTTTGTCATCTCTTGTACTCGCAAGACTCGTGTAACTGTAGATGACATTCTATTAAGCTGCATTGCATTTTGACCATAAATTGAGTTGAATCGGCTAGAATCGAAGCCAAATTAAGTCTAGGCAAAACCGATTCACCTATTGATGGAGTGACCTATAATCATGCTAAAATCCTTTATGAGACTGCCATTTTTCCTGAAGACAGCGTTGATGGCTGGTTTGGCGATCGCTGTGGTTGTTTTGTCTCCTCTGAATATTCAAGTGTCCTGGGGCGAGACTCCAGCGAACTCGACACCTCCCTCTGATATCGCCTCAGTCTCCTCTCCCACCCCCCAGGACCCCGGAAACCTGGCACAAGTCACATCCGTATCGCAGTTTCCCGACGTTCAACCCACTGATTTCTACTTTCAATCTCTCCAGAGTTTGGTGGAACGCTATGGATGTATTCTTCCCCGGCAAGATGGGACTTTTGGAGGACAGCAAATGATGACGCGAGGTGAGTTTGTGGTTGACCTTAACGATTGCTTAGACAGCATTGCGAACTTTTTAATGTAATAATTCCCATTGGCTCATCATCAAACCCCGATGGAGTTTAAAGGCGGTCTGTTCCGGCGAGTTGTCATTCTAACCGCCGGGACGACCGTTAATTCCCATCCACTCGATACCAGAGGGCCAGTCCACCGCCTCGTCCTCGGGCTGCGATCGCCGTCGGACTAACATAAAAGTAGTTAAAAAAGGCCTGTCGGGCGATCGCCGTCTCATCAAATACCGCCTCTCGTTGCGCCCCTCCGCGCACGAACCCATCAAAAAGGCGGATTCCATAGATTTGCGCCTGCAAGCGGGTAAAATCGAACGCTAGAAGGCGATTCGCCCGTTTTGCCTCTGGGGTACTGCCCCCCTTTTGCCAAGCGACTGGGCCAGTGACCGTCAACGTCAACCCTAAAACCTGCACCCGATTCTCCACTCGTCCCCCCTCCCCGGAATGAGGCGGAGTCGGCATCTCCTCATCCCGAAGTTGATACCGAATGCGGATTCCCAGAAATCGTGGCAGATAGCGACCCGCCCCCAGCAGCCCCCCCGCCTTTTTACGAGAGCGTTGGGTTCCCGTAATCCAACCCAGTTGCCATTCCCCCATCAACGCTTCAAATTCGGGTGCGATGGCGTTTGTTTGTGCCTGTTTTTTCGTCTGCTTTTCGGCAGTTAACAGGGCATCCCGCAAGGCTTCCGAGGGGGGTCGCTTAACACCTCCTTCTCGTAACGATAAAGCCGCTGTCTCAATAACTTCTAAGTAATCAGTCATTTTTATTAAGTATTTTGGTCACAAAAATTACTGTTCCCTCGTGACTTGGCTCCAGCCAAGTCATGCCTTTGGGGAGGCTCTGCCTCCCGAGTACAGGCGGCAGAGCCGCCCAGAGTCCGTGTCACGGCTTCAGCCATGACACGAGGGGAGAGGGGAGAAGTCTGTCCCCGAACCTTGGCTGCGCTCCCGTTGGCTGCAATCGTCCTCAAAATCAGCAACAATGGAATGATATCCCCTGTCTAACCCCAGTCCCCATGACACCAGAACTCTTTAACCTGCTCAAGTGGATTCTCATCGGGATTTTAACGGTTGTTGCCGGCTTGTCCATCAATGCTTACGGTGAACGGCCCAGCCACCGAGGGCAAAAACCGACCGCTATTGCCATTGGAGTGCTTGCGGGTATCCTGGGAGCTTGGCTCAATGCTGTCGAGATGAGTCAAGTTGAGCCACAGCCTAATTCAGTCTATGCCAGTTTGGGCTTAAGTACAGGCTTTGCTCTGCCAGCGTTGGCCTACTTGCTTTGGCTTTATGGACAATCCCGAGAACGGGAGGCGGAGTCAGAACTGCGTCGGGGCCTACTAGAGAAGATTCTTAAAGAGGTGGAAGACCGCCGCCAAGATGCCTTAGACCAACTTTATCATATTCCTCTTTCTGGCATTAAACATTCCTCCGCCTCCTCTGGGGTGTTTCGCCCGATTCAAGTGCTGGTTGAAGACCATACTCGACTGCTCGATGTTTCGATTTCTACTCTCTTTTTTCAAGAGGATGTCAGAGAAAAACTTTTGATTTTGGGAGAACCGGGAAGTGGAAAAACCACAGAACTGCTGGGTTTGGCGAAAACCCTTTGTGAACAGGCACAGCACAACCCTCAAGCCCCGATTCCCATTATTTTTGAATGGTCTGACTGGCGACCCTCTCGAAAAGCCCTTGAAGCGGGAACTCTGAATCGTTGGATGGTCGAGCAGTTGCAACTTAAATATGGCTTAGACCCTCAACTTAGCCAAGATTGGCTTCATCGGAATCGCATCTTACCGCTCTTGGATGGGTTGGATGAACTCCAAAACTTCATGGAGGAAGCTATTTTGGCAATTAATGCCATGCAGGAGGATAAAAAAGAGCAACATTTTGGCTTAGTCATCTGTTCTCGCGCTCGGGAGTATGAAGATTGTCCAGAAAACCTGAGTCTGAGAACAGCCGTTGAGCTAAAACCCCTCGACAATAAAGCTATTAAAAACTATTTACATCACCGCCAAGCCAGTCATCTTTGGCCCGTCTTAAAAGCGAGTCCGAAGGGATGGCTCAAGTTAGCAAAAACCCCCTTATTATTGGATTTAATGCCCCAGGCTTATCCCGCCCCACGGGTTCCAGATTGTCCTAGTTCAGCGGGGGAAGCGGCTTGTCGTCATCAGCTGTTTGAAGATTATAGTCATCGACAACTGGCTCAGGAAGACAATCTGGGCTATTCCGAGGAAGACAGTCGCCGCTATCTACAACAGTTGGCTCAAATTCTCCGCCGTCAAGGACAGACGGAGTTCTTGATTGAGGACATACAACCAGATTGGTTGGAAACTCCGAGACAAAAACGCTGGTTTAATTGGGGGACAAGGCTGATTGGAGGGCTGATTGTCGGGCTGATTGTCGGGCTGATTGTCGGGCTGATTGTCGGGCTGATTGTCGGGCTGATTGTCGGGCTGATTGGAGGGCTGATTGTCGATAATGAAACTAATATAACATTAACAGAAGCCTTTGATTTATCTTGGTCAAATATCAAGGGGGCTATCCTATATGCTTTAACGTACGGGCTGATTTTCGGGCTGATTGTCGGGCTGATTGGAGGGCTGATTGTCGGGCTGATTGGAGGGCTGATTGGAGGGCTGATTGTCGGGCTGATTGGAGGGCTGATTTTCGGGCTGATTGTCGGGCTGATTGGAGGGCTAAAAGCGAAACTTAAGGTCAAGTCATATCCCAATCAAGGAATTTGGGAATCCCTGAAGAAATCTCTCATTATCTCCCTGCTGACTGTTCCGATTTGGATGATGGGATTTCTACTCATAAACGACTTGTTGGTCAGAGCTGGACAAGCGGCTATAATCGAAACCGTGGTTCCCCCGGGCATACTCATGGGAGTTATGATGGGCGTATCTTTGGGAGGACTCGATTCGGTGCTTTACCATGTTTTACTGCGCTGGATTCTTTTCCGAAATCAGGTCATTCCTTGGAACTATGCTCATTTCTTAACCTATGCCAGTGAACGGGGTATTCTGAAACAATCGGGGGGACGATTTCGCTTCTATCATGACCTACTGAGGGAATACTTTGCTGGAGAAGACAGGGAGCGCCCCCAGCTGACTCTTGCGGCTCCTTCCCGCCCTTGGCTCAATTGGACTCTTGCGGTCATGCTGTTGTTGAGCTTGGGGTTGTTCAGCCGGAATATCCAAACCGTGGTGCTGGATAAGGCGATGATGTCACCCACGTTAGAGGCTCAAGACCGGGTTTTAACTGATGACCTCACCTATGGCTATCGCACTCTTCAACGGGGAGATATCATTATTTTTAAAAGTCCTAACACCTCAGCCAATGCTGAAGAGCGCCTTTACATCCGCCGCATTCTCGCCCTCCCTCACGAAACCGTAGAAATTCGTCAGGGACAGGCGTTGATTAACCATCGCCCCCTAGAAACCCTCCCCCTTCCCCCTAGCTATGAGCGAGACGCCTTCACCCTCGGGGCGGATGAATACTTCGTTGTGGGGGACAATCACGAGATTGAGGAGTTGGAGGAGTTTGCTGAAATTGTTCCCCGACCTCGCATCCAGGCTCAAGTTTTGCTGAGAATCGCCCCCCTCTCCAGATTGGGCAGCCTTGACTAACATCTTCCAGACACCGACCCTAGGTACGGTGTTGGCTTCCCAAACCTCTACCAGTTGCTGACTTGTTCTATTCATTTGTGATGTACAATTATGGAAGAAAAATTGAGGTAGCGACCTGTCCTTCTTATGAGCTATCACGACATCATTACGATTGAGCCTGATAAGCGTGGTGGTAAGCCCTGTATCCGCCGAATGCGGATTACGGTCTACGATGTGCTAGGGTGGCTAGCAGCTGGAATGTCTATGGCTGAGATCATGGACGATTTTCCCGAATTAACGGAAACCGATATTAGGGCCTGTTTGGAGTTTGCAGCTGATCGCGATCATCGCTTGGTTGCTTCTGTTGGTTCCCCATGAAGTTGCTATTTGACCAAAATCTGAGTCAAAAACTGACCTATCGATTAACTGATATTTTTCCTGACTCCAGCCATGTCCAGTTTCATGACCTTGCCGATAAAACAGATACCGAAATCTGGAAGTTTGCCAAGGAACATAACTTCTGTATTGTGACCCAAGATGCAGACTTTTGTGAGAGAAGTCGACTATATGGCTCTCCGCCTAAAGTCGTTTGGCTGCGATGTGGAAATGCAACAACCCGAGAGGTTGAAACTCTAATTCGAGCGGGTACAGAAGCCATTCAGGAACTTCTGAACGACTCTAGATTGCATTGCCTTGAGCTTCATTAGCATTCTAACAAACATGAAATGATGATATCAAAAGAAATTCACTTATGCTGAGGATGACATACTCGCGACTGAAAATCTGATTGCTAACGATTCATCGTGCATCGCCTACCTCTGCAACGCCTGTTCCTCAGCCCCAACCCCTCCCCCAGCGTCAGCCGCATCTGGCTGGCCCTGACTTTGCTGCTGTCGGCCAGCTACGCGCTCCCGGTTCTCCAGCAAACCCTGCAACCGGGCTATCTTGTCCCCAACGATGCCCGTCAGCATCTCTTCTGGATGCGACGCTTCCTCGATGGGGGCTTGTTTCCCAACGATCTCATCGCCGATTACTTCCAATCCCTCGCCCCCCCAGGTTATCGCGCCTTCTATTGGAGTTTCGCCCAACTGGGACTCGATCCTCTGGC
>SMDP01000196.1 GCA_012911965.1 Geitlerinema sp. P-1104 | reverse complement strand
CCAGTTAAGGCTTAAGCTGGTCAGCTACCTGAAGGGGAGGGCACGAAGCCCCCGTGCTTCAGCCGGGGGTGCTGACGCTAACAGAATAGATAAGGGTTGGCTTACGCCCTCAAGCTTAGGGGTTCGGGTTGAGGAGAATTCTGCCGGTCTTGGGAGGGCAGGTTTTTTAAGACATCCCCATACTTAAAGGCTAGATGACCGAACTCACGGGAGAGCCAGTCCAGGGTGAAGTTGCCCCCTTGATGATCGCTTTCAAGGGCGATCGCTTGGGAAATAAGTAGAGCCAACTCTTGCAAGGTGAACTGCTCTAGAAGTTGCTTTTTCTGCTCGTTTAATCTAACCATATCCAAACCTCCTAAGCTATTCTCAGCTTAGCAATTTCAAGTTTGAACTCCCCCAAAAAACATAAAATGTAACATTTCGGGTTACAAATCTTGAGTTTTAGAGCGAGCCATCCGTAATAGTACTTAAACTCAGCCCCTGCTGGCATGTTCCTTGATCCCCGTGGCGTTCATCTCGATAGTTACCCGGTTTGCCTCATACAGCTCTTGAGAGAAATAGGTCTGAACTGCCCATAAATCTTGGCTAATTGCTAATCTCATTCCGGGCTTTCTCCTGGACGCGAAGACTGAGAATCAGATCGAGGAACCTGGAACACGAGCAACTCTCCTTCGCGAGCGATAACCGGATAGGGAATTTCAGGATGCCAATTTTGGTGTGTGAGAACATAATCCGCATTAAACTCCTGAGCCAAGATCACCAGTTGTTGTGGCGTATGTTCCCGATAGCTTGGGGCCTGCTCCTGCATCTTCTGCCATCGCTTGAACCACTCTTGTATCCCCGAGTCGCTAAAGGGCATACTTTTGATGGTAAAAACCACGGAGCGTTGAGAATAGGCTCGAAACTCGTGGTTTGAACCTGGCACTAAAATTAGGCTATCCTTGGGGGTTATTTCCTGGATATGATGTCCTAAACGGTAAAGATCTGAGTTGTGAAACCACTGTCGCTCCACGCGACCATCGAAAGGATTTTGTAAGGGACGCGGTAACCAACCCCCTAATCCTAAAATCAGAAGCAATAAGGGAACCAATCCGACACTATACATCAAACCCGGAAGCAGTCCAGAAATTCCTGGAATTTTATCGGGATTAGACTCAAGTTTTTGCACTCCTGCCGGAATCATTAAACATCCCCAGAGAATCGCTAACCAACCTAGATCACGAATGGCTTGACTGGGGTTATCCTGAATCTGGACAGTTAAAAGACTAGCGGTGATTCCTAAGGCGATCCAGCTCTGAACTTTAGGAATCCTGTCAAGCCAGAGATTCGTTAGAATTAGGGCAAGCAGAATTGGAGCTAAGGCTAAGTTCGGCAGTACTAAAATTGTTGCCATTAGGATAACCGAGCTAATACTTTTTTTTCGGAACAACTCTTGTGCTAACAATCCAAATCCCAGGAGTCCGAATAACTGCATAAATGGGGTGACTCGTGCAAGTTGCAATTTCGCAAACAAGGTGATTGGATAAATTTCTACAAAAATATAGCCTAGGGGCAATATCAGTAGTCCGACCAGAATCGGTGATAACAGTTTATATTTTTCGTTTAATGTGATGGTTTTTAAGGTAATACAATTGAGGATAGCCAAACTTAAAAACACCCAAAAGTTTAGCCATTGTGGATGTTCAAACCGAGAGAAAATAATATGGTGTGGGTGCCGTATGAGTCCATAAATGTTGATAAATTCTTGATGGCTCAAGGCTTCACTGCCGGTGAGTCCAGTCAGTTTCATGGGGATATAGACCGCTCCCGCACCCATCCCTAGGACGACCAGTGGCAAAATGACCTTTTGAAGCGTTCGTTGGCTGTAAGCGTCTTTAAGAAGCCATGGAAAGATGAGAATGCCTGGCAATACTCCGACTAAAATCTGAAATAGGCTGGCTAAACCGAAGAAAAGATATCCTAAAATCCAGCGACGAGATGCACAAAACACGAATCCCCAAATAACAAAGGCGATCGCCCAAATTGCAGGAATCGGTTCCGTCCGAAATAAGGCAACAAAACCAACTGTTCCCACCGGAGACTTAAGGCATAGAAATGCAAAAAAAGCGGTAGCTGCTAGAGAGGCTCGAAATTTTTGAGCTAGTCTAAACAGACCTAGGACAAATCCACTATACGCACAGGCATAGATACTCAAATAAATCCAAGATAATGGGATTCCCAAGCTCATTAAGCTGAGAATGCAAAGTTGGTAATAGTATCGAGGTGAGAACTTGCTGAACTCCTGAACATAAAAATCGTGGGGATATAAGTCTGGATCGATTAAAATATCGATATAAGGAAAATGGTTCAGCAGATTATCAGAGGCTAACTGATACCCATAGGCGATGAAAGATGTAATCACAAGCCCAAGATAGACAAAAAACTTGGGTTGAAACATGACGGATTCTGACTTGACCATGGTGTTGTGGTTTTAATCACGAAGAACAAGCAGACTCAATTGTCATAATCCAAGCTGATGGGATAGAAAAGAGCTTGAATTAAACTGAGTCAGCGATGAGCAAGAAGAACCGCAAGAAAAAATCTTATACTGGGATGTCAGGGGATAAGGGGGAATGGGTTGCAGTGACCAAAGAACTTAGGCTCCCTCTGATATCAAGACATGAACCTAGAACTAGAACAACGTAGAACAAAGGTTTAACGTTTCTATCAACCGGGCTGATCCCCTCAACTCCTGATTACCCTCTTAATGACGTGATGACGATAAGCTCTAGTCCGTTGTAGGCGAGAAAAATTTAGATGTCAAGATCTGTCTGGCTAGATTGCAGACAGAAAGCGCGATATACTCCAAACGGACATGACTTACCTCAACAAACGATTCAAGAGACGATTATGGTAGCGGTAGCAATTCTGGCAGCCGGACGGGGAACCCGCATGAAATCTTCACTCCCGAAAGTCTTGCATCCCCTGGGCGGACGTTCTCTAATCGAGCGTGTCTTAGGGAGTTTAGAGCCGATCGCCCCCGATCGCATCTTCCCCATCATTGGCTACCAGGGCGATCGCGTCCAAGAGGCCCTAAGCCACTATCCCAACCTAGAATTTGTCCAGCAATCTCAACAACTGGGAACTGGCCATGCGGTGCAACAGCTTCTCCCCTACCTAGAGGGGTATGACGGGGAACTCCTGGTTCTCAACGGAGATGTGCCTCTACTGCGAACGAGTACCCTGCAACAGCTTCTGCAAACCCATCGCGATCGCCGTAACGGTGCTACCGTTCTCACCGCTCAGCATCCCACCCCCCAAGGCTATGGACGAGTGTTCTGCGATCGCCGCAATGTCTTTGAACAGATTGTTGAAGATCGCGACTGTACCACCGCCCAAAAACAAAACCCCCGCATCAACGCCGGAATCTACTGTTTCGACTGGCAAAAACTGGCCCAAATCCTCCCCAACCTCAAAAGCAACAACGATCAAGGTGAATACTACATCACCGACGCAGTGAACTACCTCAATCCCGTCACCGTCGTTGATGTAGACGACTACCAAGAGATTTTTGGCGTGAACGATCGCAAACAACTGGCCGCCGCCTACGACATCCTCCAAACCCGTCTCAAAGACGAAGCCATGGCGAGCGGTGTCACCCTCGTTGATCCCCATAGCATTACCCTTGACGACACCATTGTCCTCGAACCCGACACCGTTATCGAACCCAACTCCCACATTCGTGGAACCAGTGTCATCCAAAGCGGAAGCCGCATCGGCCCCGGAAGTCTAATTGAAAATAGTCATATCGGCGAGAATGTCACCGTTCTCTATTCCGTCGTCTGCGATAGTGTTGTCGCCGCCGACAGCCGCATCGGCCCCTACGCTCATTTACGAGGCCAAGCTGACATTGGCCAAGGCTGTCGTATCGGGAACTTTGTTGAAATCAAACAAACTCAGGTTGGAGACCAAACTAACGTCGCTCACCTAGCCTATTTGGGGAATGCTACCCTCGGGGAGAAAGTGAACATCGGTGCAGGAACCATCACCGCCAACTACGACGGCGTTAACAAACATCCCACCCACATCGGTAAGGGCAGTAAAACGGGGTCTAACAGCGTCCTCGTCGCCCCCGTTACTCTTGGGGAAGATGTTACCGTCGCCGCCGGTTCCGTCGTCACCAAGGATGTCCCCGATGATAGTCTCGTGGTTGCGCGATCGCGCCAAGTGGTCCGTCAAGGTTGGCGGATGACCCCGAAAACTAACCCCTAAGCCCAAAACGCTTAACGCAAAACCCCCTGACTGAAAGCCTTTCAATCAGGGGGTCTTTGGAAACGGAGAGGGAGGGATTCGAACCCTCGATGGCTGTGACACCATAACAGATTTCGAGTCTGCCGCATTCAACCGCTCTGCCACCTCTCCAGGGGCAAACCTTATGGTAGCAGGCAATGGGGGAAGAAGGCAATAGGGGGAAGAAGGCAATAGGCAATAGGCAATAGGCAATAGGGGGTTTGGGAGTTAGGGGTTGCTGTCTAGGAGGGGGGGGTTCCAGGTGATATTGACGAGTTCGGTGAGGTGGGTTTGGCGGGTGCGATCGAGGTCGTCCAGGTGCTGTTTTGCGGCATAGAGTTGCTCCTGGTAGGTACGGGCCTGTTGGGGATTGGCTTGGGAGTCCGTGTCTTGCCATAACTGGAGGAGGCGACGATAGCGTTTCTGGTAAATCGTTCGCTCGATCGCCGCTGTCGCCGAACGGATGGCTAGGGCGGTTCGTTGCATTTCTAATTGCGCGAGTTCACTGGGCTGGAATAGGGGGGTGACCTGTTGCAGCATGGCGGACTCGTCGGAATACTGTTGTTGCAACTTCTGGAATACTACTCCAGCATCATCGCCGGGGTTGGCGGTGAGGGTTTCTAAACTTTGCCATAACCAGCGATGGTGGGAGAGGCTGAAATAGATGTCTCGGGTTTCTAGGTCTTTGATGGCGTTGATGATGGACGATCGCTCGTCGGGATAATGGAGATAGGCTTGCAGGAGTAAGGCTTCGGCCCGTTCGAGGAGGGCGCGATCGCTGTCGACGGGAAGTTCTAAGTCAGCATCGTCATGATGCTCTTCGGTAATGTCCTGGTTGTCTGGAGGGGGACTCTCTCGGGCGTGGGGACGCTGTTTGGCCCGGTTTCGGGTTCGGGAACGGCGCAACCGAACGTTGAGGTTTTCTTCGAGGAGGGGCACTCGTCGAGAATCCCCTTGACAGAGGAGTTGGGCGCAATGGTGGATATAGTGGGTGCGGGTGGTGGAGTTGTGCAATTGCTGGAGTAAGTCCACCAGTTGGCGCACGACTTGCTGATAGATGTCGGCTTGGGTGAGATTGCGATCGCCGATAATTTGAGCAATTTGCCAGTCAATCCAGAGGGGGGCCTGTTCGATGAGATCGAGATAGTCGTCGGCGGATGACTCTCGGAGAAATTCATCGGCATCTTTGCCCCCGGGAACTTGTAAAATCCGCAGTTGTACCATGCCCTGATAGGCTAGGTTGGCCACTTCCCCAATGGCCCGTTCAGCGGCCCGGGTTCCGGCTGCGTCGGCGTCGAAGTTAAAGAGGACTTGTTTGGATTCGCTGTAGCGTAGCAGTTGTTTGACTTGATTCTCGCTGAGGGCCGTTCCTAGGGAGGCGACAGCCTCGGAAATACCAGCCGCGTGAAGGGCGATCGCATCGAAATATCCTTCCACGACCACGGCGCGATCGACCTTAGAAATGGTTTGACGGGCCTTATCCAGGGCGAAGAGGGTTTGGCCTTTGTCAAACAGTTCCGTTTCCGGGGAGTTGAGATATTTGGGCTGTTCATCCCCCAGACTCCGCCCCCCAAAACCAATCACCCGGCCGCGACTGTCGTTGATAGGAATCATGACGCGGTTACGGAAGCGATCATAATAGCCACTTCCCCGTTTACGAGGAATAATTAAGCCAGCAGCTTCCACCAGTTCAACGGGATACTCTTTTTGCTGCACCAGATAGCCATAAAGGGTATCCCATCCCTCGGGTGCATAGCCCAATTCAAAGGATTGTAAGGTTTCCTCACGGAAGCCCCGTTTTTCTCGTAAGTAGTCTAGGGCCGTTTCTCCCTGGGGTTGATGGAGAGCGTGTTGGAAGAAACGAGCGGCGAGGGCGAGAATTTCGTGGAGTTGTTCGCGCCGGGAAAGGGTGCGTTGAACGTCGTCTTGTTTGTCGCGATCGAGAGTCCGAACCGGGACGTTATACCGTTGTGCCAAGTCCAACACAACATCGGTAAATGAGACTTGGCCAATCTCCATCAAGAAGGTAATCGCATTACCTCCCTTGCCGCAACCAAAGCAGTAAAACATCTGCTTACTGGGGCTAACGGTAAAGCTGGGGGTCTTTTCTTCATGAAATGGACAGAGGCCAGCAAAGTCTTTCCCCTGTTTTTTCAACACCACTTCTTCGGACACGACATCATAAATGTCCATCCGTTGTTTCACATCATCAATGGTGTCAGGATGTAGCATTATTTGTTCTTAGGGAATAGGGAACAGGGAACAGGGAATAGGCAAGAGGCAAGAGGCAAGAGGCAAGAGGCAAGAGGCAATAGAAAAGACGTAGGGGCGCACCCTTGTGGTCGCCCGAGGCAAAAGGCAAGAGGCATAACACATCCACCCCTAACCCCGACTCTGGAGGGGATGGCAAGTTAGGTTCTCCTCTCCCTCTGTGTCCTCGGGCAACCACAAGGGATTGCCCCTACGTGGTGACCCGATTGCCCCCCTCCATTAAAAATAGCGCAGACACAACGTCCACGCTATACCAAGTAGCAAATTTTTAAATCGCTATCTTTTAAATATGAGAGATTTTCTTAAAGTGGCCGTAGTTAACCCAGTATAAGGGCCAACAAGCAACCGTTTAGTAGCGACCGCCGCCCCCACCGCGTCCAGAATAGCCTTGACGAGAACGGTTATTCTCACGAGGCTTGGCTTTGTTGACACGCAGTTGGCGACCCATCCATTCTGCACCGTTGAGAGCTTCAATCGCTCGTTCTTCTTCTTCGTCCGAGGACATTTCGACAAATCCAAATCCGCGAGAGCGACCGGTTTCGCGATCTACAGGGATTTGAGTTCGTTTGACTGTGCCATACTCACAAAAAACCTCTTCGAGGTCTTCTTGGGCCGCGTCGTAGGACAGATTACCGATATAAATTGACATGGAGCAACTCCAGGAACCGAGAGAGGGAAAAGACAGGTGTTCGTTAATACGGGCTGGTGTCTGTCGCTACAATTGATGTCTCCATCAGATGTTTCCATTGATGTCCCCACAATATGGCCACAGCAACACAACGCTGCCGTCGAACGGATGTCTAGGCACACTTTAGCATAGGTTTTCAAAATCTGGTATGGTTATTTATTTTTTGTTATCCTTCGACAGAGGCACGAGAGAGGGAACCCGCCTAAAGGCTGATGGTATAAGGGGTTCCTTAGTTGGGTCGAGGGTTCTAGGGGAAACGGATGTAATACAATGATCCCATCGCATGGGCTAAATCCAGGGTGAGAATCGGCTAAACGAACCTGTCAACTGTTAAGAATCACGTGAGAACAATGCACAGCACTGCCGCTCCTTCAAGACCACAAGGCTACCCCTCTGGCCAAGGAACGATGCCGTCTCGTCCAGCGGCGGGGACGATGACCCCTTCGTCTGGGTACGATCGCCCCTCGCTGACGCTGGCCCTGGTGACCCTGAGTGCGGGATTGTTGGCCCTGCTGGGAATTGGCTGGGCCTTGAGTCGTCCTTGTGTTTTAGGGGAATGTCAACGTTTGCTGATTGTGGAGGAAAACAATCGGGAGATCTTGAATGAGTTAACGGAGTCCCCCTCGACGGAAACCTTGGTGGCGGCTCATGAGAAACTTGATGCGGCTAAAGGTCAGTTGGAGGGGATTCCCCCTTGGTCTCGCTATCATCGCCGCAGTCGTGAGCTGTCGGAGAGTTTGCAGCGGCGATCGCAGCAGTTGCAGGCGGCGCGATCGCCCCTAGGATTAGGCTATCAAGC
>SMDP01000195.1 GCA_012911965.1 Geitlerinema sp. P-1104 | reverse complement strand
TTGTCCCTGATTGTGGGGGCGATTCTGCTGCGAACCATTAGCCGGACTGAACAGGTGATGCTGTCTCGGCGCGATCGCATTATTTATAACGCGGCTACACCGGCGATCGACCGGGCCAAGGCCAAGTTGGAGTTCATGTTTGACCGCAGCCGAGAACCTCGTCTTCCCCAGGGGATTCCTGCTGAGAATTTACTTGTGGACATTATGCTGAATCAGGTCGCTTATGATGAAGCGGACGATCAGCCGGTAGAAGATCCCTATACTCTCCCCGGTGAAACCCGCATTGATATCAATGGCGATGGAGATATTGATAATGCTTGGGTTTATTCCGAGGACAGCAATGGGGATGGAGAGAATGACCTAAGGGTTGCTTATTCGATCATTATGAAGTTTCCTGATGGCAATCCTTCCCTGGACGATCGAGCCAGCAATTTATTCGTTCGTCAAGGACCGGTCTCAAGCCAGCCGGCTCCCGGTTGTGGTGGTTCTTCTCAAGCAGAACTGATTGAATCGGGTTGGCTACGTGATGGGACCAGTACGGCTTTGCTGCGTAAGAACTTCCAAATCAACGCTTTAGTCATATCTAGCGGTGAAGATCGAGCGGTCACGACCTTAGAAGTACAGCAAGAACGGGAAGCCAACCGCATGAATAAATGGGGAGCGTGGTTCCGCAATGATTTAGAAATTTTCCCTGGGCAAGGATTTCGTTGGAATGGAGCCATGCACACCGCTGGCAACCTGATGATTGGTCACCGTCGGCGAACCGATCAGTTTCAAGCCTATCTCGTCAGTGGTCCGGGTTCCTGTATTTACCAAGCTGGACCCACCACTTCGGAAATTAGTGTTGCTGATGATGAGGAATTCACCGGGCAGGTAATGGTTGGGTTCATGCCGGAAGATATCAACAGCGGTGGTGGTATTATCCACATCTATCGGGAAGAAGACCCCAGACAACCCAACATCAACGAGGATACGACCCTAACCCCACAAAATGACTCAGTTGAATCGGGGTCGCCTTCTGATGTTGCTCTCGATCCCATTATCCTATTTACCGAAGATCGTTCCCAACATCGGCGACCCAATGCTGTCCGGCGCCGTGGTGATTGGGATCAAAGTCCATTTGTTACAGGTAGACGAATTGTTCAACAACAGTCTAACCGTCCTTTTATTGATGACTTTTACCGGGCTGATGATCGTTATGGACCCGTTCCGGTTTATGGAGGGGAAGATAGTCTGCAACTGATTCGTGAAACCCGGATGCGTGGAGGTGAGCCAACAGAAATTGGCTTAGGTGTTCGTGTCGCTGAACCCATTGCTAGTAGTTCAGCAAGTGCCAGGCAAAAGTCTACATTATTGCGCTTGGAGGTTGACGAGCAAGATGAAGATCCTCGGGAACTGGGACTCGATGGCTATTGGGAACGCCGCGCTTGGCGTGAAGGAATGCGCGTCATTGTGGGGCAACGCTTAGAACTCGGCAATGATCCCTTTGCTAGTCCCACCCAAGTCGAGAATAATAGTGATATTCCTCAACTGGTTGACGTCCAAAACTTAACCAACAATCGAGAACACGAGTCTCTGCAACGTCGCAGTTTTCGGGACAACCTAGCCGCAGCTCAAACCACAGCGATCTACCACTGGAGTGAAGGGGCTGATGATGCGGATGAGCTTCCGGTGGCCGGTATTTTAACCACCGTTCATCCCGGAACCGCCGAAACCCTGAAACGCGCTGCAATTTTCGACAAGCCTCGGATTAATGAATCGGGACAGTTTGGCGTGGATTCGGCTTATTCTTCCTTATTTGGGCCGAACTTCGGTGATGACGACGATGAATTGCTGGTTGACTTTTTCACCGGTCGCGGGACCAATGGCTGGGAATTGGATGTCAGTGACTTGGACATCACCAATCCCAGGGTGGTGGATGCTCTGGAAAACCTGGCTAATTTTGCGGGAGACCCGGATGGGGCATTTCCGGCCGTGCAACGGTCCGGGGAAATTCATCCCAACCCGGCTTTAACAGAATGGGGGAACTTCTCCAATCTACGACGAACTCTCAGTGATGACCTAGAAAGCTTAGCGGATTACACCAATAAGCATACGGCAGCCATGACTCTAGGGGCGTTGGCTTATAACGTCAGTTATCTGGATGCCCTGGATTATGGGTCTGTTGCGACCGAGTTAACTGAGTTAGCAGATCGACTTGAGATGTTGCGAGATGCAGATCTCAGTAATGGTGAAGTCATTTTTCTCGCGAGTAAGCCTTCATCAACTCAGGAGTGGAACGACTTGCGGAACCGGTTTTCGCCGACTTTACCAACTGAGTATGATGACATGGGTCTCTCGATTTTCGACCGCTTGCCCGATGAACCCTCTTTGTTGATGGTCGATGACTCAGGCAATGTCATTGTCAGAACTGATCCAACTCCCGAAACCTATATTGAGGCTTTGGAATATACCGGTGCAGGTTTTGAGCCGTACCAGGAATTGGCACGCTTAATTTACCTCAAAGAACAGGTGAAGCGCGATCGCGAGTTTGGTTTTCTCCCATCGCCAACCGGTCGGGAGGGATATCAAACTAATAACTATGTCGTTGAGATTCCTGAGTTAGCCACCAATGGAGGAGAGCCTGGAGAAGATGGAGAAGATGGAGAAGACGAAGGAGACCTGAATGTCAGTGTTGGCGATTTTGTCGGTGCCGGAACTTCGATTTGCCCAGCTGATGAGGATTGTCTGGAAGTGACCAGTGTCAATGGTACAGCCACCGTGAAGTTCTTACCGGGGTTTGCTCTCGGCTCGGGTGATGAGTACCCCGTCAATGCTAATGGTGAGTTAGCTCTTCCCCTCAGCTTCGGCTGTGATATCCAAGACCACAACTTCTTCGGATTAGGTGACACAGCAGCAGGAATCACCCTAGCCAACAACCTCTGTGGTGCAACGCCCAAGTTCCCCTCCCTGTACTACATCTTCCCTACCGATGACCATGGTTACCGGAATAACACCAGCCTAGGGGAAGAACAACCCCAAGAGGAAAACGCAATTAGCGAAGATTGGGTCGCGGAGGAAGATCAGCGAGGCATCATGGACTTGGGCCGTGACCTAAATAATAATGGCAGTCTCAATGATGAAATTTGGTACACCAGTGACCCCTATATCGAGACAGTGACCACTTACACCTACCGAGCCTTTGATGCCAATGATTTCATTAGCATGGCTATCAAACCGGTAGCGGGGATAGAAGCCTTCACGTTGCCCTATTTAGCTGATCAGGACTGTCCCCAAAACAGTGAAGAACTTGATGGGAATCCTAACCCCAATTGTCAAGACTTCAACCTAATCTACGATGGAGAACGGGAAGAATATCACCGAGTGGCATTCAAGGATACAGCCTTCTTTGTCGGACGTGATCGACTTAACTCCCGCTTCCTCAACCTGGATTTGGAGCTGTTGTCCAACAAAGCCAATGGTCAAACGAACGGAACAACCCCCACCGGTGGAGACACCTGGCTAGCTGGCGGTGATGATAATGACGACGCAAGACGTGATGGCGGTTTGGTTTATGCCTTCCGAGAGGATGCCGTTCGGGAAGATGGCATCGAACGTCCCCCGGGTGGGAATTGCCGGACCGCTGCTGATATTGGCAGTGGTTGTAACACCGAAGTTGTGCGTAATATTGACCCCCAGGTGAATCCCGACAATGGCATTAGTCCGAAAGCGGTCAACTTCAATCCCGACCCAGATCGACAGATTCACGGCTTCCGGGTCATCCAAGGTGAGGACATCTCCCGTCCCACAGGCGGCGACAATGCCTTTGGGCTTAGCTTCATCTCCGACAATCCCACGTTTATTGAAGGTAACTTCAACTGTCATAAAACCCCCAATGGAACTTGTGATCGAGATGTCATTGAGGAATTTACGACAACCCTCTCAACCCGCAATGACTGGGGCCCCGGTCAGTTTTATGACCAGCGGCAGACGATCAACCGGCAAGACGACCGCTTTGCTGATGATGACGGAGATAGCTGGCGTTACAGTGAGTTTCTGGTAGATAGCTTGGGAATTCTGACAGAAAACTTCTGTGATGGCAGTATTGAGGATATTTATGCCGTTGTTCCAGCAACCGGTTCTAACCTACAAATCAATAACGCACTCATTCAAGCCTTAGGAAGTAATGACCTCGGTCGAGGTGGTAGTGCCACCACCCGCCTGGATTCGGTTTATGGTTGTCGCCGTCAGGGCGATGCCTTCACCTCCTATTCCAGCTTCCTACGACCCAATGGCACGGTTTCCAGCAATCGGCTCTGGTTGCGGGAAAATCCAGCTGACCTAGCGTCACCGATTCGTATCTCTCCCAATGGCAATCCTCTTGCCTTCCTCGGAGGTCTTGATGATTTTGATGACGAGGGCGAGTACAACGGCGACAACTATTTTGCGAGGAATCTCAACCAAAACGATAACCTTGACCTGCGTCGTTTGCTGGTTCGAGGGGCAGACCGGCAGCGCGTCAATGCCATCATTATTAGTGGCATTCCCCCTTCCCGCCCCCAGCAATCCTATGGTGGTTTGCATAACTTCCCTCGCTTTAATGAGGAACTGGGAGATACTGAACTCATCATTTCCGGGTCTCTGCTGCAATTGAGGTTTTCCAACTATGCCACGGGTCCCTATGACCAGGATGGGTGGGAACCCCGAGGTCCTAATTCTCAACCAGTTACCCGAGAAGTCCTGGGTTACTACGGACCGCCACCCCGGCTTTGGGGATATGACGTGGCACTACAACTCTCTCGTGTCGGTCCCGTGTCAGCTCGTCAGGTCGAGACGGATAGTCCCCGAAGTGAGTTTTACCGAGAACCCCCCGCCAGTGACGATTTCATCCTAAATCTCCGCTGTGCCAGGGTAGATGGGGAAACCTTTGATCCAAGAGTCACTGATTGCCCTTAACGTTCTCTGCTAAAAACGCCCCTACCCATGAGGCGAAGCAGTTGCTCGCCTCTCCCCCCACTTTCCTGTACGCCGATGCTCCCTTGGAGACTATGATGGACACCTTACCCGCCCCCTGGAAACAACTTATTCTGAAACAGCTCCCAATTTTCCACAAATCCCGAATCTTGCAGGAGGACTCAGGGCTAACTCTGATTGAGGGACTGGTGGCGATTTTAATTGTTTCAGCAGTGATTGTCGGCATTACTCCCATGATGTTTATTTCCGTTGCCACACGGGTTCAAAACCGACGGGCAGAACAGGCAATTCAGCTAGCTCACGGACAAATTGACCAAGTCCGAGTCCTGATGGAACAGGGAATTATAACTCAGGAGCAGATTGAGTCACAACTTCCACCCAGGGCGGAGGTAGATAATATTAGAGATGTTCCCCCACCTACCGGTTCGGTGAATAATCTCTTGTCTACTAACTCGGAATGTCCTAGACCTCTCAGAGACTTCCAGGGAGTCAGCGCGACTCAAGCCTTTGCCGTGGATATCAATGGCGATTGTCAGATAGATTTTTATGTTCAAACGTTTCGCACCAATGAAGTCACAGCGGTTCGGAGTCAAGATGAGGATGGGGTACCAATTCCGATTGTCTTTAGAATGGGGGTGAGGGTTTATTACCGCAATATTTGTCCAAGCGGAGGCTTTGATAGTCCCTGTGGTAGTTTTGGCGACTTAGAAACGGAACAAGCGTCTTTGGTTCTCACCAGCGGGGAAGGACAGCAAACCACTCGTCCATTATCCACCCTCTATACAGTCATGGCTCAGGGGGATACTCGTCTGTCTTTAGATCGCTATCGGTCATTCTTGGAGGATGTTGGTAGTCCCTAAAGTGCAACTAGGTAATTGGTTGGCATATGACCACAAGATAGTGAATCCTATTCCTTAAAACTCTTGGCTGATAAAGTTATTTACCCTCCGTTGTGATAGAGAGCTATGAAACCCCAAAAACCACTTCAAAAACAGCTTTTCTGGCTAATAAAATGGCTCAGCAAAGCCCGACAAAAATCTGCGAATTCTGGCTTTACGTTAACTGAAATTCTGGTCTCCATGATTGTCGCCGGGATTATCATGTCAGGGTTAATGACCGTCATGGTCGAACTGTTGACGTCCGATGCCCGAGAAACGGCCCGGAATGAAACACAACAAGAAATGCAAATGGCGATGGACTATATTGCCGCCGATATTCGGGAAGCTGTGTTTGTTTATGATGGCAACTGTTTAGATGGACGGACGGCAGCCTGTGGAGAGGGTGCCCTGTTTAACTCCCTTGATGTTCCTAACCCTGATGATACTGTACCAATTTTAGCCTTCTGGAAGTTAGATGATTTGCCACCACAGGCTATGGGTCAGTGTAACTTTAACAACCTGGATGATCCAAATACAGCTCATATTCCCTGTATTTCCGGTCGTATGTATACTTTGGTTGTCTACTTCTTTACTCGAAATAACGTTGATGAAGCCGGAGGTGGCTCAGGCCCCTGGGCGGGCATGGGGCGAATTCGACGAGCTGAGCATCGTCAGTTTGATGGACAGGGTAATCTCAATCCTAATTATATTCCTTTGGGTAGCAGCAATTCTGGTTTTGAAAGTTGGCCCAATGGAGCAACAGTTCAGATGTCAACCCCGTTGACCCTGGTGGATTTTGTGGATGCTCGGGCGATGAGTGACATCGCCCAACAACAGGATGTGGCGGGGATGGATGTTAGCTGTCCTCCCAACTATAATTTAACTCCCAGTGAAAATACTCTTAGCGAAGGGTTTGGGGGAATGCGGAATTTCTATGCTTGTGTTCTCGATGAGGTAGGACGACGGGAAGAGGCTCGTGAGCAAGAAAGGTCACAAGATGATACAGCCTTCAACCAACGGGTGATTTTGTTTATACGAGGCAACGCAGCCGGAAAACCAGGGATTCGCAGTGCTAACGAAGGGTTTATGCCGGCTATTCAGACTCAGGTGGTTAACCGCAGTGTTCCCCGCAAGCGTCCCCGGCAATTCTGATCTAAGCTAATTGTTGCATCTCATCTCATTCAAATGACCCAGGAGCCGTTCCCGTTATGAAACCGAAACCTCAACCCATCCTGTTTCTCCTACAGCGACTTAGACGAAGAGCGCCGACTCACATCTCCAGTCGCCAGGGCTTCACCGTCATCGAAGTCTTAGTGGTCATCGTCATGATCGGCATTCTCACGGCCATCGCCGCCCCCAGTTGGTTGTCCTTCGTCAATAACCGACGAGTCCGAAACACCGCCGATGCGGCCCAACAAGTGATGCGCCGCGCTCAATCTCGGGCCAGCACCGAGAACCGCACCTGGGAAGCCAGTTTCCGTATGGTTCAGGATATAGGCGTTCAAGGCTCAGCCCATCCTCGTGGCGCTAATCCCTCCTGGACAACTCTCTCCCCAGATGCGGGCAACCTAGTTACCCTAGATGAGGGCAGAATGGCCATGCCTCAGGACTGTGATCATGGAGATTACTGTGTCCGTTTTAAAGACCGGGGCATTCTCTCTCGTCACTCCTACAACAACGCTAATGCTGAGGATGATGATTCGGGGATGATTGCCCGTATTGCCTTTACTGATGTTGATGGTGGCGATAACCCGAACCGACGCTGCGTTGTTATATCAACTATTCTGGGCTCAATTCGTGGCGATCGCTGCGAAGACTAAGCTCCTATGGGATGAGAGATAGCCCCCAAAAAACTCAAAAAAGCGGGCGACCGGACTCGAACCGGCGACGTTCAGCTTGGGAAGCTGACATTCTACCACTGAATTACGCCCGCGTTAGCTAGTCCAAGACTGCAAAGGACTGCATTAATTGTTTATCCTAACACATCTGGGACTAGCCACAAGCCTTTTCTAAGCCGACACCGCCTCAGCTCCAGAGCGGCGACTCTGAGGAATGGCATAGTCAGGAATACAGTTCTCCTCCATATACTGGCGATACTCCCGGGCCTGGCGATCGCAGTCCTCAGCGGACCAACCACAATACTGCTGCAACACCTCAGACAGCACCTTCAGGGTCTGCAAGCCATAACAACTCTGCATGGCGATGGTGGTGCGTCGTCGTAGAAGATCCGCCATATGATAGGCATACTC
>SMDP01000194.1 GCA_012911965.1 Geitlerinema sp. P-1104 | reverse complement strand
TACAGGATATTACTTTTTGGCACAATTTTAGTTTTTGGCTTGGAGTTGAAAGCCCCCCGAAGTCTCACTTTTTTGGGTTGACATACCAGAAAAAATTGAGATATTCTTTACAGAAGGTTCGTAAAACTCCAAACCTATGAATGACAGCATCGTCGCTAATGTCTTTAGACAAGTATGATCGCCTCAAACGGATCCCCAATTGGAAACAAGAAACATTGGCTAATGCTAAAGTAGCAGTGTTCGGCTGTGGTGCCTTGGGCAATGAGGTTCTGAAAAATCTAGCACTGTTGGGGGTTGGTCATATTTGGGTGATCGACTACGACACGATTGAAATTCACAATTTGACGCGATCAGTTTTATTCCGTGAAGCTGATGTTGGCAGGCACAAAGCCGAAGCGGTTGCCGAACGAGTTAAAGAACTCAACCCCGATACTCAAGTTTACCCAATTATTGGTAAATTAGAGTATGCTTTTGGGCGAGGCTTGCTACGGGAGATGAATGTCGCCTTTGGCTGCTTGGATAGCGTGGGGGCTAGACGGGAGATAAACAAGCGTTGCTACTTTGCTGGAGTCCCGTGGGTCGACGGCGGAATTAACCACCAATTGGGTAATGTAGCGGTTTTCGATCCAAGAGTTCCAGAAGCAGCTTGCTATCGTTGTCAGATGGATAGTTCTGCCTGGGAAAGACTTAATGAAAGGTTCTCCTGTGGATATCTCAAGGACGATTTCAAGGACTCCATAATGGCAACCACGATTATGACTTCTGCGGTGGTTGCTGCCTATCAAGTAGAAGCAGCAGTGCAACTTTTGCTATGGGAGGAAAGCCATTTAAAATCAGGTACCAGCCTATTGTTACCAGTTAGTCATCCGATTGGCTTTCGTGTCGTTAAATTCACTCTGGATCCAGAATGTCCAGATCATGCCTCAATTCCCAAAGTTGGACAAACTCATGCTTTACCGGTCAAATTTGAGCGTACCCCCAAACAAGTTGCCCAAGAGTTAGATTTATGCGACGATTGGCAGTTGGAGTTACCGTTTGATTTCGTTTCTAAGTTTGTTTGTCAAAACTGTGGATATGTTGAGCCTGTTAAAAAACCTGTGAAAGAAGTTAAGCAAGGAGCAACAAAGTGTCCGCAGTGTGACAACTTAAATCGCGAAGCGGTGAAGTATTTTCGCCTGACTGCTGATTCCGAAGATGCAGATTTGTCATTCAAAGATTTCAGTTTGGTTGATCGAGAGTTACTGAGTTACATAAACTCGGAAAAACAAAAAATCCATATTGAGATCATTCAGGATTTTCAAGCAACAAAAATAAATCAATAAGGAAGCCATGGAAATCCCAGTCACTATTAGAACGCTCGATGGAACTTTCAAGCAAGCCGTAGATATCCCTACGGATATGACTGTTGGAGAGTTGCGCGATGCGGCTCAAGAGAAAGCCAACTTATTATCGGTGCCTTGTGATTTGCTTCGAGATAGGACTGATCAAGTTTTAAGAGAGAACGACACCATTGAAGATGCTGGTATTGAATCGGATGATTTATTGATCTTAACACCCCGCGCTGAAGGAGGCTAAAACTATGAGTATTCGTGAGGATAGACTGGCTAATGATTACAAAGCTCTGCGAAGCCTATGTGTTTTTAGTCAGTCAGTCAAAGTGAAGATATTAGAAGCAAGAGGAAATCCGCCCGAACACTATCGTATTCAAATATCAAACTGCAAGGGAATAGAATCGGTCAATGGAAATATGCCAAGGTATCGAACGGATCATATTCTTCTCATTGGTGATTTTCCAGAAAGATATCCTGATCCAGGAGAATTACCAGTAGCGAAGCTGGAAACTCCTATATTTCATCCTAATGTCTATTCAAATGGTAAGTTTTGTTTCCAAGGAAAGGATCTGAACACAGTCAACGAACCTTTAGATTCTCTGGTCAAACGGATTATCAGCATGATTCAGTACAAAAATCGTAGGTATGGAGTACCGGCAAACAGTACAGCTAAAAGTTGGGCTGAAAGCCATCAGAATCTATTGGATCAACTAACTAGCGATTCGGATAGGGGTAGTCAATCTAGACCTAAACCTAAATGGAAATAGCTTAAATCAATATACATTTCGAAAAATAGGAGATAAAGCCTTGATAAATCTGTAGTAACAGGCAATTATCGAATATGTCTAATAGGGAAACACTCAAAATCATACCATGGGTAAGTATTATGTTTGTATCATTTGTGTAAACATAACATCTTGAAATTAAAATGATAAGTTTTCTACCGTCATTCCTACAAAAGTGATAAGCCAGTCACAAAGTTTACCTAGGCTTCATGACGGCCGATATATAAGCAATTAACTGGGTTTAACAATTATGGTTAAATTAAGATGGAAAGAGTCTAAAGATGTTTATCAACCGACTCAAAAAAATCTCAAAAAATTTATTCAAGAAAAGCAACAGCTAATTTTTGAATATACAAAATTTAAATCACTATATAATCAAAAACTCAGTCAATCTATGATTGTGTTTGTGGAACGAGAAGCAGAATCTCGACTGATCCAACACCTGAGTGTTGATTGTTATACTGAAACCGGAGGTATTGTCGTTGGTAAAGCCTATTTTTGTCCAGAAACTGGAAGATATTATACAGAAATTGTTGGCTCGATTGCCGCTACTCACACTGTAGGAAATGCAGTTCACTTTCAATTCACCCCTCAATGTTGGTCATCAATTTTAAAAAATCAAAAACTATATTATCCAGAAAGTACCATTGTTGGTTGGTATCACTCTCACCCTGGTCATGGAATATTTTTGTCCGGGACAGACCTCAATACCCAAAGACTATCTTTTAGTAAAATTTGGCAGATAGCAGTCGTTTTCGATCCCCAGCGTCGAGAAATTGGTTACTTTTATGGTGCAAACGGGATAAGACTTGAGCCAATATATCTGAGCAATTCATCCGGATCTGAACCACTGAAGTGGTACGAAGATTCTCAACAAACACAGCCGAGAGAAGAACCACCACAATCAGGAACACGAGAAGTAACATTGCCACCAGTTCCGCCTTCACAACCAGTACAGAATGAAATTACCTTCCTTCCACCAACTCCAGATAGACTAGAAAGAAATACAGAACGTGAAGAAAATTCATTTCAAAATCGTCTTTTAATTTTTCTAGTGATTGTTGTGGCTTTGCCTTCTTTATCGTTGTTAACGATGCTAATTAATGAAATATCTGAAAATCATCCCCAAAATACCCCTAAACCAAAGTACCAAACAGAACCGAAAGTGCCTGATCCACAAGCCACGCAAGAAACAACACCTATAGAGTCGCAAACACCAGAATCGGATCAACTAGAATCCTCAGAATCAGAATCCCAATCCCAAGAACCAAAACCATAAAAGTAAAAGAGTATGACTTTGAAAGACTCATTTGAAAATATAGGATGGGGGCTAAGAAGCCTATTTAGTGGCGGTGAAACTATCATTGGCCCAAACGAACCTTTACCCCCCACAGATATTGCCTTTAGAGATTTAAGGGATTATTCAGGAACAGCGACTCTGAATGAAGTTTCTGATGTGTTAAAAGCACAAGGATCTCAGTTTCATGATTACAAAGTTTTAAAAAATCAAAATCAATATGCCTCTAAACCCGCTTTTCATTTGGGTAAATTTTTAGATATTTCTGGGGGTAGAGTTAAACCAACTCACGAGCTTTGGCTGCAAGAAACTTCTCTTTATAAAAATGTGGCGATCATAGGTCCGCCGGGGAGCGGCAAAACCGAAGGGTTAATCATTCCCGGTATTAAAGCGGCAATAGATGCCGGTTTATCTAATATTGTGATTGATGTGAAAGGGGGTTCTTTCATAAATAAACTAGGAGATTACGCCCGACAAAAGGGATTTAATGTTATTTATTGGAGTACACATCCCCAAGAAGTTGGACGCAGTCACAGCATTAACTTACTGGATAATATTTTCTCTATACAAGATGCACAAATATTAGCTAAATCTTTGTATGGTAATGTGGAGAGCTTAGGAGATAATCGCCAATATGCCATGCGGGATATTGGTTGGATGGCTCAGTGGATTCGCCTGGTGAAACATATTTTTGGCAACCGAGCAACTTTAAACAATATTTATCAAATTGCAGAAAACCCTGCGGCCATTCTGACTCAACTTTTACCCCTTTGCCAGGATTCAAGATTACAATCGGCTATTCAATCTCAACTCAGGTTAATTCAAAATAGTGACAGTGGCGAGGGTGCTTTTACTTGGGCAATTCAAGATGCTATTGGATTTTTTGGCTGGCCGAATTTTCAACAAGTTACCGGTCATAGTGATATTTTGCTGCGAGATATTCAACATCATCCTACTCTATTTATCATTGGTGCTGAGTTGGCAGGACGGGATGTTTCTAAAAAAATATCTTCGGCTATGATTGATATTTTAATGACTATTTTTTATGAAAGATGGACTCAAAATCAGGAGGGTCAAGGGATTGTTTTTTGGATTGATGAATTTCCACGCATTCAAGAACAAATTAATATTACTGAGTTTACCAGTGTCGCTCGTTCTGCCAGAGGAAGTATCGTGATTGCTGCCCAAAGTTTGGAGCAAATTATCCCAGACTATCGCGAACAAGTGATGGAAAATTTCGATACGGTCGTCCTTTGTCGGGGGGTGGGTTTTGGAGCTGCTGAATGGCTGAGTAGTCGCTTGGGAACTCGTCAACAGAACTTGAGAAAACGACGAAACCATAGAACTCATTCAGAATCTTTTTTGTCGGGTATTCAAATTCCTTTAACTTTACACTTTATAGTATTTTTCACTTTTATAATTAAAATTTATATTAAATTTTTATACTTAATTTGTAAAATTTTAATAGAACTAATAACTTTAGTATACGGTGTGATTTTAAGGTTTGTCCAAAGTTCTGGAACTTATTACGATAACGCGCGTTATGAGGTTTGGCGAGAATCGATGCCAGTCTTGGATTCCAGGGAAATTCAATATCCGGTGGGAAATCAATATGTGGCAATCGTGCATTCGCGAACGGCTTGTCGCAAACCTTTTTTAGTTGATTATAAGCGAGAAATTTCACCCAACACTACTTGGCAAGATCGGAGTCAATCTCATCGTTTAAGTTCGGACGAGTGTAGATCATCATCAAGTTCGCGAGCAAGTTCCCAATCAGGAGCAATTTTAGGGTCGGGTAGCTCCCAATTAAGTTGGCGCGAACCGAATTCCAATCAAGGGCATACCGAACAAGCAGGTAGATTTAATTGGCATGAACCTGACTCTACCCCAAGGCAAAATGAACAGCAAAATACTGGACACAGATTAAATTGGCGTGATGATGATTAAGGAGACAACTTAGATGTCAAGAATCAATTGGAGTCAAAAAGCTAGACAAATGGATCGTTCTAATGGTCTTTGGTACAAGTTTGGCCAGGATGAGACTACTGGAAATTGGCATATTTTATGTTCGGGGGATCGTGGTAGTCTGGAAAACAATAGTGTTGTTTATCACGACCATTTTTGGCAACAAAATGGTCGCTGGTATTTTCAAGGCAGAAGTGGTAATCAGCATGTCATCGGCAGAGACGATTTTATCGAAGTAATTCAAGAACAAATTGAAAGAGATTCTCTCAATCTTACCGAGGAAGAAAAGCAAGAACTTAATTTAACTAACCAGTTAATAAGTCAGATGACACAGCAGCAAATTAAGAAAATAGCTGATTATAGAGCGCGTCAAGCTTATGGTAACGCTGGGTATGTAGGTAACAATCATGGTGTAGAAATGTCTGATCGTGAATGCCAAATTTGCGATCAACTGGTTAGGCAGCATCAGTCTTTCACTAATCGTCTAAATTGGCACAATACAAATAGTAATATAACTTCGGTAAAGCAGGACTCTAAAAAAGCATTAAACTGGCGAGAGGCTCCTCCAGAGAATCTCAACTTATCCTCAGGAATTAACCCTGAGTTGGGATGTGATCACTCAACGAGAAAATCAAACCGAAAAACTACGAGATAGATTTGGTAATCTTTTGAAAATTCTCTCAAAAACATGGAAACTTTTGCTGTCGGTACAGCCTGCTGTTGGACAAGTCATAAGTTTGTTGCTGGGGAGCAGGGTATAAAATGTCTCACTTGTGGAAAAGTTATGACTAATTCTGCTTGGGAAGAAAAAAGTCAATGTCGTTGTTCCAGTACTAATATTGTTCCAGCTATAGCTAGTAATTCTACTTCATCACTTTGCCTTGGAAATTCTAGATCATCTTCCAATCCACCCAGCCAAACTACACCAGAAATTAGCCGGAGTACCCTTCCACGTCCCAGACCAATTTCTTCACCTCGACCGAGACGACAACTCAACTGGCGAGACTCCCCTCCACCAGTTCCTCTACCTCGATCAAGACCAACCCGACGTAGCCATAAATTTAAGTGGCGAGAACCAAAAACTCGGGCGCTGCCAAAATGGCAAGTTATTTTAATGTTAGGAATTTTTGGCTTTTTGGTTTTTGTAGCTGTTGAATTATTAACTGGATAATACGAATTACTAAAAAAATGAAAATCTTTGAACCAGGCATTCAATCTGCCTATAACACACATAAATTTAAAGAGGGTGAAAAGGGCATGAAGTGCTGTAGTTGTCCTCGTGTGATGACGCTCGCTGAATGGGAGGAAAAAAGAAAATGTTTCTGTCAAAGCAGGAATGCGGTTCTGGCAGTAGCACGTTATTCTGCACCAACTCATTTGCAAACCCGTCATCAGTCGTTAAATCCCCAAAATACCAGGGCAAATACTTCTTCTGCAACTGCTAGGAATACTCATCCCAATTCAACTGTTACTCCGGGTGGTATATCTCGCTCAGCAACAAGCCACTCCTCAGATTCTAGAGTGCGATCGTCTTTCTCTGGATCGATGGCAGTAATTCTTGCTTTATTCTTGGGAGGAGGGTTGTGGGTAGTCCGTCCTCATTTAGGTACCCTTATAAAAAACACTCCTATCGAAACTACAAATAAAAATACTTCAATTCAACTAACTCCAAAGCAAGTTATTGCTCAATATTACCAACTAGCTACCTTAAATACAACAGCTGCATTAGACTTGTTGAGCGATGAGTATAAGGCATCGTACAACCATAATCAGGGTGATGACAGCGCTAAAAGTTTTTGGAATACAATTCAGAAAGTTGAAATATACGCTTTTCTAACTCTAAAAAAGTCTGAAAATAAACATAAAATAAAAATCTGGTTAAAATATTTAACAGTTGATGGTTATACTGCCTGTGAAAGCCAGGTAATTGATGTTGTCTTAAATCGAACAAAAAATAAGTGGCTCATTGATAAAACAGGAAATGTTGAACAAAAATTCAACTGCGAACAGTAATATAGATACTTTCTTCTAAAATGTTAAAAACATAGCGTCTCCAGCCTAAATTTAATTAGTCTGTTTATGAATGAGTTTCTGGGTTTTTATTCTAATTTAAAATTAACAAAAACTGCCTAAGGTTGAAGTTAATAATGGATTTAATTTCTGATCTAAAATTAGATTGGCGGAAATGACTAATTGTTATCACCTTACCTAAGCTGAAATTTCCTGCTTCAATATTAGCAGATGGGGGAGCCATTTAAAGCCGGTGGTTGCAGATGCCATATCCCCTAGAATCAGAAACCTGGTTTCTTAACACAGTTTTTTGGCTCTTATCCTGGAATAACGTCAAAAGCATCTTTATTATTGCGGCTCTGTTCGTTGAGTATCCACTGTTTGAGGCGGGTGAGTTCGTCGTGACGGGTGTGGAGGCGATCGTATTCGGGAGCTTGGCTGAGATCCTGGTGGGAGAGGGGGTCGGATTCGCTACGGCTGGGGGATGGGTTGGTTGATATTTTTGGCTTTTTGTATAATTCGTTACAGACATTATTTATGTGATTGCCAATGTGTACTGACTCTTCGTAATAAGAGAATATGCGGTTTTCCATGAGCGATCGGACATTTTTCTTTTTTACGTCTTCTTCGAGTAGTTCTGAGAGGAGTTTCTATAAGTCGGACGCTGATTTCCTGACGTGATCGCTTGTACAGTGGTATTCTTCAGCGATTTCCTTATATCCTTTCCCTTGCCAGGCTCCCTCTAAGATAGCGCGTTGCAGGGTATCTAAGTGTTTTCCCGT
>SMDP01000193.1 GCA_012911965.1 Geitlerinema sp. P-1104 | reverse complement strand
AAGCGGGGATGGTGATGGGGATAATCCAGTTGTTTCTCCCGGTTCGCAGAACCGAGGAAGAAGTAACAGCCTGGGACGGCTTGTAAGAAAAAGGACATATCCTCTCCTCCCATGGTTTGACAGTTGGGAACCACACCGGCGGGGGTTTCAATCACCCGCTCAGCTACACTCCCCACCAATTCCGCCATCTGAGGGTCGTTGATGGTAGCGGGGTAGAGTTCCCAATAGTTCAGTTGATAACTGGCGCCATAAGCTTGGGTAACCCCGGCTAGGGTTTCCTCAATCCGACGGCCAAAAAAGCCGGCATATTCTGGTTTAAAGTAACGCACAGTTCCCCCCAACTCGGCAGTATCGGCAATGACATTTAAGGCCGAACCACTGTGAAATTCGCCGACGGTGACCACAGCGGCGTTAATGGGATCGACATTGCGAGCCACAATAGCTTGGAGGGCGTTGACCACTTGGGCCCCAACCACGATCGCATCCACGGTTTGATGAGGCATGGCCCCATGGCCCCCTTTCCCGAGAATTTTAGCCCGGAATAGTTCTACGGCGCCCATTAAGGCACCGGGACGAACCCCGACCGTTCCTAGGGGCAGATTATTCCATAAATGTAGTCCGATAATGGCATCAACATCGGGATTTTTTAGCACCCCAGCTTCAATCATGGGTTTAGCACCACCGGGCCCTTCTTCAGCGGGTTGAAAAATCAGTTTCACGGTTCCGGGAAAGTCCCGATGTTGACTGAGATAATAGGCTGTTCCCAGGGCAATGGCTGTATGACCATCATGGCCGCAGGCGTGCATTTTGCCATCATGACGGGATTTATAGGACACCTCGTTTTCTTCTTGAATGGGGAGGGCATCCATATCGGCCCGAATCCCTAAGACGGGTCCAGGTTGCTTACCTTCAATCACGGCGACAATGCCGGTTTTGGCGATCCCGGCTTGGTAGTCAATGCCCCAATCCTTCAGTTTTGCGGCGATAAAGTCACTGGTGAGTTGTTCTTGAAAGCCCAGTTCTGGCCGTTGGTGTAGATGTCGTCGCCATTGGACCAGTTGGGGTTGCAGGGCGCGAATCTCGGGACGTAGGCGATCGTGAAGCATGGTAGGGGAGGGAATGGAAAGGGAGGTCACGGCGGTCATGGATAATTAACAATGGATATGTAAAGATTTCTGGGTTGGATCGGGGTTGGGATGAGTGGGGAGGGAAGTGTCTGGAAATCCTCTTTATATTAGTGTAGGCGATTTGTTTTGGGGTTGCTTGATCGCCTCAAGTTGATGCGTTTAGCTCAATTGTAGGGGGTTGGCTCTCTGGGAATTGTGCGATCGCCTGTGGTAAGGGTCAGGCAAAATGCGAATATAATGGCAGTCTTTGCTGCTGCCTCTGCTCCGTTGTCATTTTCTGCTGCTGATGCGATCGCCGAATCAACTCGAAATTGCTGAATATCTCTGCTGGGTGAGTGCTGTCATCGGAACTTTGGTGGCGGCGGTGTCCAGTCGGATTGTGTTTGCGGGGGTTCCCATATCCCTGTCGCTGCTGCTGAATTTAATCAATCGCCGCCGTTTGGAGGTGATGCTCAATCGTCAGGCGATGACGGCCGTGATGCAGTTACAAGATCAGGTGTCTCAGGAGTTTGATGTCCTGTATCGCTATCAATCTGAGTCGAGGATGGCATCTCAGGCATCTCGTCCCCCGTCACCGCAACCGTTAGACCTCTCAGTATCCTCTGCGGCGGTCTCGGGGGAGTCACAGTGGCAGGGATTGGCTCAGCAGTTGCAGCAACTTCAGGGGCAATATGACGAGTTGCACCGGACGTTGGCGGATACGATCGATTATCTGAATCATTCTCCAGTTCCCCAACGGTTAGATGGCTTGGAGCATCGTTTAACTCGGGTATCGCAAGAGTTGAGTCAGCTGCGACAGCAATGGCAAACGACGATTCCGATTGAGGTGCCGATTCAGGTTAGGGATACCTCGGTGCAGGAGGAGGCTGGTTCCTCTGAGGTGGCCCCGGAGACGACGGTTGATGTCTCGCAAGAGACGCCGAAATCTGGGGGGAGTTCTTTAAATTTGCCCTTTCCAACGCCGCGAGAGATGCCAACGGCGGCGAGTTCGGCGCCGGTTACGCCAACTCCAGTTCCCACGTTTTCCATTGAGGGACGCTCGGGTAAACGGGATGGCTCTGTGGCCCCATCGTTACCGTTAGAGAAGGGCGTGACACCCCCGCCGACGACTCCGGTGTCTCACCCGGTGCGGGAAACATCGCCGACGATCTCTCCTAAGATTAACCGTCCTGAGCCGGCGGCTGAGGCCTCGCCGGAGGAGGCGCTGCCAGGGCCGCGGGTGATGGAGGTGGGATTGCCGGAGTTTCAGCCGGCAACTGAGGGGCAACCTCTCCCGCAGCAGGTGTGGGATTGTGTGTTTATTCTTGAGGATTGTCAGGATTGGATTAGTGATTTGGTGATTACGCCGGATGGGAATTTGTTGATTGCGGCCAGTTTTGATAAAACGATTCCGGTGTGGCATCTGAAAACTGGGGAGTTGATTGGGGCACTGACGGATCATGAGAGTCCCGTCTGTAGTTTGACGCTGAGTCAGGATGGGTCGTTGTTGGCCAGTGGCAGTTGGGATAAGACGGTGAAGTTATGGGATGTGCAGGGGGTGCGCCAGTTTCGTCCGACGGCGAAGAAACCTTGGGATGGCAGTTTGTTTTTAGGGGATACGCTCACGGATGAGACCCAGGAGGCGGGGTCGGTGCGATCGCTCTCGATGAGTCCGGATGGCCGGTTTATTGTTAGTAGTTGGTTTGAGGCTTATTTGCAGGTTTGGCAGGTGCGGGTGTCTCCTAAACGTCGCCGTATGACCACGACCCTGTGCGATCGCGCTCTGGTGGATCAGGGACGGGTGGAGGCGGTCTGTTTTACGCCGGATGGGACGGGGTTGGTGAGTGCGGGGGCGGATGGCTCGATTGTGGTTTGGTCGTTTGATGGGGAGACGGGACGGTTTACTCGCGATCGCCTGTTGACGGAGATGTCGGTGCCGGTGAATGCGATCGCTTTTGCGGCGGGGGGAACTCGGCTGGTGAGTGGCAGTCGAGACCACATGCTACGGGTTTGGGATTTCGCGAGTGGGGAGTTACTGGGGCTGTTTGAGGGACATCGAGGTTCGGTGACGACGCTGACGGTCTGCCCGGATGGGGATACGGTGGTCAGTGGGAGTTCTGATGGCACGGTGAAACTCTGGAGTTTGGCTCAGCAGGGGGAGATTGCCTCGTTCTGTGATGGGGGGGATGCGGTGATGGCGGTGGCGGTGAGTCCTGATGGGGGGGCGATCGTCAGTGGTACGGCGGATGGGACGGTTAAGGTTTGGCGGCGAGGCTGAGATGTTGGGAGCGAGCAGTATCACATTTTGTGCCTATTTTGTTGTTGCTGTCACAAAAATTCAAAAATAGAGCGTTACAATGGGGGTAGCACAGATCAACCCAGGAGAGTTCTGACCTATGGCTCTGGTACGACAGGTAGAAATCCGGACCTTGGACTCCTTCCAAGGGGGAATGGCCCAGTTCTACACCCCTCAGTCCAGCCACGAGACGATGTTGGTGCAGGTGGCGCCTCAGACTGTTGATGACTTGTTTGTCCATCATGGTCAAACTGACCAATTATTGGTAGTTCGGGGCAGTTTAGTGCTGGTGATTTTGCAGAATCGTCGCTATGACTATATTGCCCTGAGTCAGCAACAGCCCCAGGTGGTGCAGATTCCCCCAGGGGTTCCCCATGGGGCGATTAATCTCAGCGATGATCCCTGTGTTTTAGTCAATGCGGTGCTGCGTCATGCGGACCCCCACCCCCGCGATTATCGCCCCCTGAAGCTGCCGTTTCCCTTTGATTTTGAGGCAGCACAAACGGCACTCAAAAATCTGGAAGCCCCTGCTATTGCCTCAGTGTAGCCGTTTCACCCTCACCATGCTTTGCGGAATCCGCTCTGGGGTGGCTGTAGTGGCCGTCAAGACAACTTAGGTGAGGAATTGTTCATGATGGTTAAGCATTGGGCAGTGGTAGGGTTATTGGCGGTAAGTCAATTGGCCTGTAATCAGGTGCAGGACATGGCTCAAAATCCGACCCCTGAGACTCCGGTAAATGCGACGGAACCGGAGTTAGACACTGCCGAGGATCGCTCCGATTATCGAGAAATGGACTTGTCCCAGTTCATAGAGGGTAATCAACTGGACCAGATGGAGGACCAGCTAAACCCGCGATCGCTCATGGGAGTGATCCTCAGCCGTCCTGTGTCCCTTGAAGGCCGGGCCGAAGAAACGGTGATGATTGACTATGGTGGCCCACCGCCCTCTGAGATAGCTGTGGTGAAACATACGATGATTGGCCTGCCGGATGATTCGGTCAATAGTATGCGCTATCGCATTGAGATGACCTGGGATCCTCAAAATCCTGATGAGGATTGGCAGGTGGTTTGGGTGGGACAACAGTTCCGCTGTCAACAGGGTCGGGGACAACAGGACTGGGGGAGTGATTCATGTATCTAAGCCTGGAATGAGGCAGGTTTCGGCAGTTTGTAGCGAAATGTATTCGCGGTGACCGGGCTGTTGCCGATGCTATCAATGGTAGAATCGGCAATGCCCCTCTTGTTGGGAGCTGACCGCGCTGCATGGAGAGATTGACTGTGGTTCATACCCCCCTAACGAAAACTGATTCTACCCCGATGTTAACCGCTGAGTCTGCGGGCGATCGCACGGCATTGGAGGTCTGGTTAAATCAATTGGCGGATCGTATTATTGCGGGTGAGGCCCTCGACCGCGAAACGGCACAACAGTTAACAGAGATTGAGGGAACGGAGAACATTCTCCTGCTTTGTGCTGCCGCCGATCGCGTGCGCCAAGAATGCTGCGGTAATGTGGTGGATTTATGCAGTATTGTGAATGTCAAATCGGGCAGTTGTTCGGAAAACTGCGGCTTTTGTTCCCAGTCTGCCCATCATCCCGGTGAAGACTCGCCTATTTATGGCTTGAAGTCCCCGGAGGAGATTTTAGCCCAGGCCAAGTCTGCGGAATTGGCGGGGGCGAAACGCTTTTGTTTGGTCTCTCAAGGTCGCGGTCCCAAATACAGCAGTCCCAAATCCCAAGAATTTGAGCAGGTTTTAGAAACGGTCCGCCGCATTATTGCTGAAACGAGTATTAAACCCTGTTGCGCCTTGGGGGAAGTGACCCCGGAACAGGCCCAGGAGTTGGCTGAGGCGGGGGTGACACGCTACAACCATAATTTAGAAGCTTCTGAAAACTTTTTTCCCGAGATTGTCAGTACCCACAGTTGGCGCGATCGCGTGCAGACGGTGAAGAACCTCAAGTCTGCTGGGATTCAGGCTTGTACTGGGGGCATTTTGGGGATGGGTGAGTCGTGGGGCGATCGTGTAGATTTAGCCTTCGCCCTGCGGGAGTTGGAGGTGGAGTCGATTCCCCTGAATTTACTCAATCCCCGGGAAGGAACGCCTCTGGGCGATCGCGATCGGCTTGATCCCTATGAGGCGTTGAAGGCGATCGCCATTTTCCGTCTCATTCTCCCCACCCGCATTCTTCGCTATGCCGGCGGACGAGAAGCGGTCATGGGTGAGTTACAGGCCCTAGGACTCAAATCAGGACTCAATGCCATGTTAATTGGTCATTATCTGACCACCATGGGACAACCCCCAGAAAAAGATAAAGAAATGCTAGAATCCCTCGGTTTAGAAGGAGGAGAAGCGAGGGTTAATTAGGTAATTAGGCAATAGGCAATAGGCAATAGGCAATAGAACAACTGCCTTCTTCCCCTACTGCCTACTGCCTGCTGCCTACTGCCTTCTTCCCCCTACTGCCTTCCCCCACCATTGACGCTCTTCGCCCTGGCCGCCTAAGATAAGGCAATCTAACCCGTGAGAGAGTGCAATAAATTTTATGTCTAAACTGCGGTGGACTGCCTTAAGCAGTGGACTAAGCGCCCTAAGCCTCCTGGCTTTGCCGGCGATCGCCCAAGGTCAAGACTTCTCAACAAAACAGTTGAGTGGTAGTGACAACCCAATGTTACTGGCACAGGTCACGTCAGTGTCGCAACTGTCTGATGTGCAACCGACTGATTGGGCATTTCAGGCTTTACAATCCCTCGTTGAACGCTATGGCTGTATTGCCGGGTATCCTGACGGAACCTTTCGCGGCAACAACTTCATGACCCGTTATGAGTTTGCGGCGGGGTTGAATGCCTGTTTGGATCAGATTATCGCCCTGGTCGATGGTGGGGATACTCTTGATCCGAGTGACTTAAATACCATCCGCCGCTTGCAAGAAGAGTTTGCGGCGGAGTTGTCCACCCTTAGAGGACGGGTTGACCGTTTAGAGGCCAGGACTTCCGAGTTGGAGGCGAATCAGTTCTCCACCACCACCAAGTTGGAAGGGGAAGCCATCTTCGCCCTCTATGGCATTGCCACTGGTGACAATGTCTTTGGAGAGGATATTGACCATATTCCCTCCTTTGGCTACCGTAATCGTCTGGAGTTCCACACCAGCTTCACGGGTCGGGATTTGCTGATGACTCGTTTGCAAAGCAGCAATATCCCCGCCTTCTCCGATGTGGCGACGGGCTATCCTGAAGGAGATTTGTTCTTCTCCGATGACAGCGGTGGCAGCATCGAAGTGGATGCCCTGGTGTATCAGTTCCCCTTGGGAAATGCCAATGTGGTTATTGCGGCCAACGAAGGGGCCGCCGATGACTTCGCCTCAACGGTGAATCCCTTTTTTGATGGAGATGGTGGCAGTGGGGCCTTGTCTCGCTTTGGCACTCGGGCCTCAATCTATTATCTGATGGAAGGCTCCGGGATTGGGGTGGAATACCCCTTTGGTGATGCCCTCTCTCTCAGTGCGGGTTACTTTGCTGGGGACAGTGGTAATCCCAGTCGGGGTGCGGGGTTGTTTAATGGTCCTTATGGGGCAATGGCCCAGTTGACCTTCACTCCTAGCGATCGCGCGGAGTTCGCCCTGACCTATGTGAATGCCTATAATCAGGAGATGAACACCGGAAGTGTTCTCAATAACCTGCGTCGGGTTACGGGTGATTTGATTCCGACGGTCAGTAATGCTTATGGCTTCCAAGGTTCGTTCCAGGTCTCTAATGACTTTGCCCTCGGTGGCTGGGTTGGTTATGTGAATACCCAAACCCTTTCCACTCTGGGTGGACAGCTTAATCGGGGTAGCCTCGATAGTTGGAATTGGGCGGTTACTTTGGCTTTCCCGGATCTACTTCTCCCTGGCAATCTGGCGGGGATTGTGGTAGGACAGGAACCTAAAATTACGGGAGTCGGTTCAGGTCTTCAGAATGATGGGTTAAGTGATGACCCGGATACGTCTCTTCATGTGGAAGCGTTTTACTCTCTACAGGTGAGTGAAAACTTGACGATTACACCGGGCTTAATTTGGCTCACTGCACCCAATCATAATGCTGATAATGATGATGCTTTGATTGGGGTCATTCGGACAACGTTTAGTTTCTAGTCGTTCCGAGAAACCGTGAGGGGGCGATCGGTTGTTTATCGCCCCTGTTCTTCTCCGTCTCTTCTTGTCCTCGGGCAACCACAAGGGATTGCCCCTACGGGGTTCTTCCTCCTCCCTGTCTCAACGATTTGCTAGAGTTTTTAAAAGGGAAAAAATGCTGGTTGGATGGGGTTGCGATCGCCGACGGGGAGATTGACGCAGACGATTGTATTCTGTCCAAAATGCCTGTTTCAATTGCTCAATATCAGACTCATCGGCAACGGAAATACGTAAAAGTAAGCTACCATCTGCTCCCTGTTCTAAGGCTTTCGCATGGCTTTGGGTTGGATTTGTGTTGATATGGTCTAAGCTTTTAACTAGGGATTCCAAACAAATCGGTTCGCTAAAATTTAAGTTCAGGGTTTGTTCTGTCGGGCGAAGAATTCGGGCGAGTTCTCCAGGGTCTAAAAAGTCCTGGTCTGAGACAGGATAGCGATGTGAAAAGCGATTATCCCAAGTATCATAATCGCGATAAAAGTATTTACACAGAGCGGTTTCGAGTTGGGTTAATGAGTTGATATGTAAATCTTGAAGACAGGTTCCGCTCAGGTTAGCGTTGTCAAAGTTGGTTCCGTAGACGCGCACGGATTTGAGAAAGGCGTA
>SMDP01000192.1 GCA_012911965.1 Geitlerinema sp. P-1104 | reverse complement strand
AAGACATTATCAATCAGTTCTAAAATGTTGCCCGAAGCATTTAGAGATTCGTCCGCTACTTCCTGGGCGATCGCCGCTGTGGGCAAGGCCAGTAAGAGAATAAAGAGTAACCAACGCTGTTTCATCTTGGGATATCCCGAATAATGTCAGTAAATCTGAATTGGAGTTCACTCTACCAAATCTTCTGAATATTCGGGGTCTTGTCCCCCAGATTGTGACCCATTCATGGAACTCCTGTATGGGTCAGGTTATGGATGTTAAGCTCCATGGGTTGTTGATATTTTTAATTATCATTCGGGTACATAGCGATGGATTAACGCAATGGATTGAAATGGGGGCGATCGCCTCTCCTGAATTAATCCTCAGATGGTAGCATTTTAAACAGTCCAATTGTCTTAGGTATGCTTGTTCCCATATCCACCAGGGCCTCATCCGCCGACAACAGGGGAGATGAAAGGCTTATGGCAATTTCATAATCCCCCGCCGGTAAGGTCACGGGAAAGGATAAAAACTGAAGATCGCGAATCGTTTTCC
Source organism: Geitlerinema sp. P-1104 (assembly GCA_012911965.1). Taxonomy (GTDB): domain Bacteria; phylum Cyanobacteriota; class Cyanobacteriia; order Cyanobacteriales; family Geitlerinemataceae; genus Sodalinema. Next base: position 7,657 of record SMDP01000192.1, on the reverse strand, counting down.
CAGCTTCCATGGGATCATCCCCTAAAAAACCTTGAAGAATGACTCGGGGAATTGCCATGAGTAGGGTATTATCCTGTTGAATACTGAGGGTAAATGTAGTCTGGGAAGGGATGGTTTCTAGGATATCCCAATATAGAGTCAGTTCAAGGGGATCTCCTGGAGTTAGGGTGTCAGAGGTAAGAGTATACCCCCACAATTTTAATCCGTCAGCTTCAATCGCTTCCTCTGGGCTAATGACCGTCTGCATTTCTTCAGGCCGGGCGATCGGTCCTGGGTAAATTGTGGCATAGTCAACACCATTGAGTTGCACAACATGTACGGGATCTTGACGTGAGAAATACTCAATGACTTCAGGGGCAGGAAACTGTCGCTGAATGTGATGGATATAAAACAGTAAAAAATTAGCATTCCGTAGCCAATGCCTGGCCCAGGACTCTGTAAAAGAGCGATAAACTACCAACACATTTCCCTTAAAATAAGGGGCTAATGCGGGTCTAAAAGGACTTGCAATCACCAAATTTTCGGGGTTGGGTTGACGATTTAGCCAATCTCCGGCTAGTTCCAACCCTTCACCATTACCAATCCTCAGGAAGAATCTAGCTGTTTTTGTGCCTCCAAGCAAGGGGTTATGGTAACTAATATAATAGGGAAAAAATGGATAAACAGTTGCCAATTGAATTCCTAAAACTAGCAAAACAAAAGCGTTGAAAACAAACCCAGATTTCTGAAGTATTTTGGAGCGGATGTGGGGAGTGAGGCGATTTATACATTGCTTGATTCGTTTGAAGATGATCAAACTGGCGATCGCAGCATTGATAGCAATAAAGGGAATAATGGGCAAAATATAGCGATCAACTTTGTTTTCGGGGAGTGAGACTATCCAAAAAAATGAGATTATTAATATGAAATTGGCAACCAGGTATTTTTGATAGATAATCTGGGGTCGCCAAGCGGGTACACTGGCAAGCATAACAGAGGTAAAGCTACTCAAGAGGAGCAGCGGCGAGAAGCGATACAGGATGACGACAGGATAAAATAAGACATTGAGCCGATCCCGAGATCCTCCCAAAAAGAAGGGAGTTCCTTGTTGAGTTTCTTGTTGTAAGTCCCCCACCAAACTACTCATCGTTTGCCAGGGTGCAACCCACATTGCTGGCCAAATAAGAATAAAGATAGCAACGAGACATAATGTCCAAATACCAATGTCTTTGGCTTGTTCAGCCATACCTTTTTTTGGGAAGATTGGCTGAAAATAATTGAGTTCCGTTAAAACTGCGATCACTATCAAGCCAGGAAATAAAAGGATTGTAGTGGTTTTGGTTGCGATCGCCATCCCCATCGCTACTCCTGAGAGAATTAAATAGGAGTTTCCTGACGCTAATCGCCAATGCAAAAACAAGGCTAAAATGCTAACCAAAATAAACACACATTGCAACGAATCGGTAATCAACAAACGTTGATACGCCAGAAAAAAAGGTTCTAGAGCCAAAATAGAAATCCAAACAATCGCAAATTTTAGGTTGATCAAACGAACCACCAACCAAGATGATAAAGTCATCAAAGCTGAGGTGATAACCCCTTGAATACAACGAGTGAGAACATAGGAACTAATGGGAGCAAAATTCTGCTCTCTCAACCGGTAAATACAACTTCGGACTGATTCTGAATCAAGGCTTAAATGAAGGGGAAACCAATGGTCAACAACACAGCCTAAGGTGATGCCGAAACCATTGACCCACATGGTTGGTACTCCAGGATGATGTTGTAAATAGGTATCTTTAAATTTTTCCAAATTCCCTGATAAAACTTGAGCTAAAAAACTACTTCCCCGGAAGAACCAAAGGTTTTCGTCAATATTAATGGGGACTTGAGAGAAGAAAACTCGGGGCAAGAAGCAGATTAAAAAAACAAGAATAAAAAAGACCGTTGGCTTAAAGGATTTTGAGATTACCATAGTCCAGATATTGAATGGTGTTCAATCGGTGTGGGCCGTCGGATGGGTGTTCATACTTCAGCGGATGCCCGCTTCGCTAGAGAAAACGGGCCGGCGTACGGTTTTAATCAGAACCCCAATGAAGCCCCCTTCCACTGCTTTTGGGGTACAGGCACCCGAAATAATCGTACCGAACGCACTTGGGACTTCCGAGATATTGGTGAGAATAATCCAGAGGGCTGCCAAGATGTAAGAGGATGTCTGAAAAGGGTAGGGGAGATAGAAAACCAGAAAAGTTAGTAAGGGTGTAACCTGTCAAGTGTCAAAACCGACAGACCATCACTAGCCATGATCCTATCTTATCCCATAGACCTGAGCGATGCTTAATGGGGAATCGTCGAGACTTTACTGCCAAGGGCACGTCCGGGGGGTCTCCAGACGTATTGCCTATTGAGCGGTTAGTTAATGCCATCCTCTACACTCTCAGCTCGGGGCGAGCTGGGCACTTACTGCCCTATGACTTTCCAAAATGGTAGACCCGGGGAATCTCGTCAGCTTTCCGGTCGGTGCTGGGTTTGGGAACGACAGGTTTACGTCATCGGTTCTCGTCTGGCTGATTCGGGAGAATTGCTGATTCTCATCACTAACGCTCGTCCCGAAACCGCTCTGAGAGATTATGCCCAGTGTTGGAGCATTGAACCCCTCTTCGAGAGCTTCTTGAAGATCTGAGGCTTCTGTCTCGAATCAATTCAGTTTAACGAAGCCGAGCGTTTGAGACGTTTACTGGCCTTGCTTAGCCGGACTTTAACTTGGATGATGAAGGTGGGTTTGTGAATTCACCAACATTCGCCCATTCCTTTGAACGATTACGGATGACGCTCCAAGGGTCTTTTTTGCACCGGCTTCGATACGCCGCACTTTCTCCAATCTGCCTTGATTTCACGAGCGGTTTCACCAGACTCCACAACTTTTGTCCTATACTTAGATATTCAGGGGCTGTCTAGTGAGTCGACTAATCTAGGCAGATTCGTTCTTTCCCGCTCTCATCGGGCGTTTAAATTTATGCAATCTGTATTGCTCGCGTTAGCTTTTATAATCATCGTCGTTGCCGTAAGCTTGGGTGAAAAGCGTCAATGGATCAGCTTTGCCTCATCAGATGTGCAAGCTATTGACACCTCCCCTCGCCAACGGGCTTCGTATTTCATCAAAGGAGTAGCCATCTCGATGGTTATTCTGCGGCTGATTTTCTCCTTTAGTAATTTATCAGAGCGACCCTTCAATGTTGATGAAGTGCGTGGACTGTACCGCTTAGCAGGCTATCAAGAATCGGAGATTGTTGCTAAACATTTTCAGGGAGAGATTTTAAATGTTAAGCAATTAAAGATCTATCAACAGCTATCCCCGGAAAGAGGCTGGAACAGTGTCTTTAATGCCTTATCTAGAAATCCTGAGCATCCTCCACTTTATAGTATTCTAGCACGGGGCGTGATGTCCATTTGGAATGACGCAATCGCAGCTCGAATTTTGGCAATCCTTTTAGGAGTAGCGACGTTACCCTTGGCCTATTTGCTTTGCCTAGAATTATTCAATTCTCCCTCAGCTGGTTGGGTTACAGTAGCCTTGTTGAGTATTTCTCCTTACCAGATTCTTCTGGGTTTAGGCTTGCGTTCATATAGTCTTTGGACGCTGGCTATTTTAGCTTCAGGGGTTGCTTTACTAAAAGCCGTTAAATCGGGAACAGTGATGGCTTGGTTTCTCTATGGCATCTCCGTTTGTATTGGCTTATACTCCCATCTATTTTTTATATTTCTCATCATCGCTCAGGGACTCTATATCTTATTTACAGAATGGCAAGACCGAGGTGATCGGATTATCGGGGGTCTCGCTGCATCAATCTTTGGATTAATTCTCTTTAGTCCCTGGATATGGGTCGCGATATCTCAACTTGATAGGATTGAAGATAACACCCGCTGGGTGAGAGGACGACCTTCTAGTTTTATCTCAATTTTCCGAGCCACAATCGAAAATATCGGCAATAATTTTGTGAACTCTTGGCAAATTTATTCTGGGCAAAGCATTGTTTCTCGCTTTCTTGTACTCGGAATTGCTCTTAGCTTGTATTTCCTGCTTCGTCAAAACTCAATTCGTGTTTGGGGATTTCTGATTTTGCCGATTTTGGTGACATTAGCTGGGTTAACTACACCTGACTTACTCCAAGGGGGAGGACGATCATTACAGTCACGCTATTTAGTGCAAGCTTTGCTTCCAATGACCTTCGCATTGTCTATTTGTTTGGCGAACATAACACATCGTGCCAGATATATTTGGGAACGATTATTTGGATCACTGGTACTATCAATATTGATTCTGGCAGGGGTGCTTTCTGGCTTTAATATAACCCGATATCCAGGTTGGGATTATCTTGAACATGGGTCAGTAGTGAGTCCTGTCAACTTTGAAGTTGCACCGATCATTCGTGCCTCTAAAAAACCATTTATCCTTAGTGATTCTCCACACAACTTTGTACTTTCTCTTAGCCATCAGATACCTGAAAAAAGCAAGTTACAACTTTTTGAACATGCCCAAATCAATAAATTTAATGAATTTGTAAGCTTAGAAATAATGGCTCGAAATCATCATGACCTATTTTTATACTTTCCCAGCGAGGAGTTAAAGGCATTTGTAGACGAACAGCCTGATTTTCAACTATCAGAGCTATCTGAGAACTTGCCAGTTTTTAAAATTCAACATCAGTCTGGGAATTGACCATCTATAAAGATGCCAGGGCTTTACAACTTTTGTCCTGTACTTAAAATTCACTCTACCAAATTTGCTGAATATTCGGTGTCTTGTTGGGGGCGATCGCCTTTCCTGAATTAATCCTCAGATGGTAGGATTTCAAACAGTCCAATCGTCTTGGGTATGTCTGTCTCCATATCCACCAGTGCTTCATCTGCTGATAAGACTGGGGAGGAGAGACTAATGGCAATTTCATAATCCCCCGCCGGTAAGGTCACAGGAAAGGATAAAAACTGAAGATCGCGAATGGTTTTTCCGGGTTCAATGGGATCATCCCCTAAAAACCCCTGAAGAATGACTCGGGGTATTACCATGACCGGGTTGTTGTTCTCTTGAATACTCAGGGTAAATGTGGTCTGGGAGGGGATGGTTTCTAGGATATCCCAATATAACGTCAGTTCCAGGTCATCTCCTGGAGCCAGGCTCTCCGAGGTGAGAGTATATCCCCGCAATTGTAATCCCTCTGCTTCAATTATCTCTTGTGGGTTAATGATAGTCTGCATGTCTTCGGGCCGGGCGATCGGTCCTGGGTAAATTGTGGCATAGTCAACTCCATTGAGTTCAATAATATGTAATGGATCTTGACGTGAGAAATACTCAAATACTTCCCGATTTGGGATTTCTCGCTGAACTTGGTTGATATAGAAAACTAAGAAATTGGCGTTCCGTAACCAACGCTGTGTTAATCCTGACCGAAAACCTTTGGGAATGTCTAATGCCTCTCCCATGAGATAAGGACTTAAAACACTTCGATACAGATTCGCCGCTACTAACTCATTGGGATTAACCTGTTGATTTAGCCAGTCAGCGGCTAAATCTAATGCTTCACCATTCCCCATCATCAGGACAAATCGAGCTGTGGTAGCACCTCCAACCAGGGGGTTATAGTAGCTAATATAGTAGGGAAAAAAGGGGTAAAGAGTTAAGCCCTGTACTAAGATGATCAGGGCAATTAGTACAGACGCTCTTCCCTCAAAAAACCTCAATACATGGGAGATAAATTGGGGTGACTTGGATCTTAGAAACTGAGTTGCTTTTCGCAGCACAAATCTCCAGGCGATCGCCGCATTGATTGCCAGAAAAGGGATAATCGGTAAAATATAGCGATCCATTTTGTTGCCAGGAACTGACAAAACCAATAAAAAGGATAGCACTAACAGTAGATTGGCGATAACCTGTTTATGATAAATTGCCTTGTCTCGCCAAGAAGGAAATAGGCTCATCAGTAATGAGACAAAAGAGCCGATGAGTAAAATGGGGGACAAGCGATAGAGCAGAACTATCGGATAAAAAAGAGCATTAATGTCACTCGTGGAGCGTCCCAAGAAAAACAAAAATCCACGTTGCGTTTCCTGCCTCACGTCTTCCAACAATGTCGCCATGGTCTGTATAGGAGCCACCCACATTGCTGGCCAAATTATAATAAAAGTCACCAGAATACAGAGACTCCAAATTCCTACATCTTTGAACTGGTTAACCAGACCTTTTTTAAGGAAAAGAGGCCTAAAGTAATTGAGTTCCGTAAGGAGGGCGATCGCCAATAAACCAGGAAAAACCAATACGCTGGTTGTCTTCGTTGCGATCGCCAATCCCATCGTTACACCCGAAGCAATTAAGTATAATTGTCCAGATGTCATTCGCCAATGGAGAAACAAGCCTAAAACACTGACCAACATAAACCCTGTTTGTAGCGAATCAGTAATCACGAGGCGTTGATATGCCAGAAAAAAGGGTTCTAAAAGTAATATTGAAACAGTAAGGAGCGCTAGCTTTAGATTCAAAACTCGCGATAAAAGCCAAGTTGATACACTAATTAAGCTAGATGTGATGATGGCTTGAATCCAACGGGTAATGACGTAGGTTTCAAGAGGAGCAAAGTTCTGGGATCTCAGGAGACTAGCACAACCTCTAAGAGACTCTGAATCTAGATTAATACGGGGTGGATATAAATTTTCAACTAGACACCCTAATGTCATCCCTAAGCCATTGACCCACATGGTAGGGACTCCAGGGTGATGTTGAAAATACGTGCCAGACAAATTGCCGGAGAAGAGTTGACCTCCAAAGTTAAGACCTCGAAATAACCAGAGATTTTCATCGACGTTGATAGGAACCTCTGCGGCAATAACCCGAGTCGCAAACGATATTATAAAAATGACAATAATCACCAACAGAGTTGGACTATTTTTTGGAGTATTTCTGAATAAAGAACGATAAAACATGGTTATTTGTGATTAAGGAACTATTTTAAAACACAAGAAAATATGGATTTTAATTAGAGTTGAGAGATTGAGTGGCATAAGGTTTTATGACGTTAACATCCAGGCGAGTTAGAACGTCTGATACAATTAACAGAACCAGGGTGGCAATTGGAAACAGTAACGTTCTGGTTGGTGTTGAATCAAAACCAAAAGTTATCATTACACCATAAATAAGTCCATAAATAGGTCGATGAAATAAATAAACAGCATAGGAAGTTTTTGACAAATAGTTGATTGTTTTTTTTGCTGTAACGCTTGTATTACAACTGGCAGAAATTCTAAATACGAAGGCAATAATCAATAGTGACACCGTCAAGCAATAGCCATAATGTAAAAAACTGTTCCAACCTAAATGGATCGAAGAACCCAGATTTATATTCTCGCGCCCAACCACGGGAATATATGCGATCGCCGCCAGTCCCAAGAAAATGCTGAGCCAAGTGGATTGAGCTTTAACCCAAACCAAATCAGGATCGAAGGTTCCTACACAAACTCCTAAAAGAAATGTCGGATAATGTAATAAAATCCGAACATCGCCCAGGTTGATTGGGGATGACTGCACAACCAGCTTTAGCATAATTCCGATTAGCAATAAAGTACAATTGATGCTAATAAATGTTCTAAACTTGAATTGCCTCGTCCAAGTAAACAGTAAATAGTAAGG
>SMDP01000191.1:2245-8202 GCA_012911965.1 Geitlerinema sp. P-1104 | reverse complement strand
ATGCGTTGCGCCGACCCCACCTGAACGGTCAGGGTATCAAACAGGGGCGACTCCTGCACCCGAAACTTTAGCCGTTTCAGACCTTCGGCTAACATCACCGCTCGCTGGTGAATCCCCTCGGCAATGTGACGCAACCCCGCTGGACCATGATAGACCGCATACATCGAGGCCATCACCGCCAGCAACACCTGAGCCGTACAGATATTACTGGTGGCCTTATCGCGACGAATATGCTGTTCTCGGGTTTGCAACGCCAGCCGCAGGGCCGGTTTACCGCTGCTATCCTTCGAGACTCCCACCAAACGCCCCGGTAACTTGCGCTGATAGGTTTCCTTCGTCGCAAAATAGGCCGCATGGGGGCCTCCATAGCCCAGGGGAACCCCAAACCGTTGACTGCTTCCCACAGCAATATCGGCCCCAAACTCTCCCGGCGGCGTTAACAGGGTCAAACTGAGTAAATCCGCCGCCACTGTAATTAGGGCCTTATGCTGGTGTGCTGTTTCAATAAACTGCCGATAATCACAGACCGCTCCCTTGCTGGTGGGATATTGCAACAATGCTCCAAAGATGGGGGTTTGGAAGTCAAAGGATTGCCAATCGCCGACGAGGATTTCAATGCCCAACGGTTCGGCGCGGGTCTGTACGACTTCAATGGTCTGAGGATGACAGTCAGCGGCCACAAAGTAAGTATTACACTTCCCCTTCGACGCGCCCCAACTCAAACTCATCGCTTCCGCTGCGGCGGTTGCCTCATCCAGGAGGGAGGCGTTGGCAATTTCTAAGCCGGTCAAGTCAATCACCAGGGTTTGGAAGTTGAGGAGAGCTTCCAAGCGTCCCTGGGAGATTTCTGCCTGGTAGGGAGTGTAGGCAGTGTACCAACCTGGATTTTCGAGGATATTCCGTTGAATCACCGGGGGGGTGATGCAATCATAGTAGCCCAGCCCCAGGAAAGAGCGGAAAAGTTGGTTCTGTTGGGCGATCGCCCGCAGCTTCTGCAAGGCCGCCGCTTCCGTCAGGGGTTGGGGGAGATTCAGGGGCTGTTTGAGGCGAATTTGCTCAGGAACACTATCGGCGATGAGTTGCACCAGGCTCTCGTAGCCCAACTGGGACAGCATCTGGGCGATGTCCTCAGGAGTTGAACCATTATGACGCCGGGCAAAGTCAAACTCCCCCTGAGGGGATAGGTGAGGGGCAGCGGTTCTCGATGGACCCGAACTGGGCTGTTGGGGGTTGGGGGTCATGTTCAAATCCAGCATGATACTCTCCTCGAAAGTTTGTCGCGTTGGGGAAATCGGGAACCCCCCGCCCAAATCACAGCACAATGGTCAACGATAGTCTAATCCATTGGGGCGAGGGCCGAGTCCGTCTTACGTCAGCTTGGCTCCACCGCTGTCGTCATTCACGTCTCTATACTAAGATACATAATTCTTAACATCAGAACCGGGAACCGACCCTGGAAGTCCTCTTCTGAGGGTTGGGGGGGAGTTTCCTGAGTCCATCACTGAAGAATCTGGGTGCGATCGAGTTCCCAGCTTTGCTCCGAGTCAGCAATCAAATCAAAGCGTAGGGTTTGACTCACTTCTCGTCCCGAGTGCAGAAAGTATCTGACGTCCATTTCCACGATCGCCCGCTCATCACTCACCTGAATGGGGGTCGCGCTCCAAACATCCACATATCGAACCTTAGTCCACCACTCCAAATAAGAGCCAAACCCATCTGGATGAATCTGGGGATTGTCCCGTAACCCGTCAGACAACATCAGCCAACTCTTGCGATAGACTTCCCGATTAATGTTGTCATAGTATTGCCTCATGAAGTCATCGGGAGATATCCGAGGAATAGGAGTTGCTGGAGGGGGTTCCGTTGTCGGGGCGGACTCGGGAGGGGCTGTGACATTGGACGTGGCTGGAGGGGGTTCCGTTGTCGGGGCGGACTCGGGAGGGGCTGTGACATTGGACATGGCTGGAGGGGGTTCCGTTGTCGGGGCGGACTCGGGAGGGGCTGTGATCTCAGGACTCGAATCAGAACTGTCCCAGAATCCCAAAATATACCCTAAACTTCCCAAACTAAAAACCAGTAAAAATGCCAACAGCCCAATCCAAACCGGACTTTGCCGTTTTTCGGGTGGCGGGGGAGAGTCAGAAGCCTCCGTGGGAGGAACCGCCTCTGCGCCCGGCAGTCCGCCATCAAGAGCCTCTAAGGCCGCCAACACCTCCTCAGCCGTTCGATACCGGTCCTTAAAATGGTAGCGAATCATCTGTGTGACGACCTGAGCCAGCCCGGGACTGACCTGTGCCTCGTCTTGCCAACAGAGTTCTCCCGTCTTATCATTCTCCCGAAGTTGAGAGGGAGGCTTCCCCGTCAGACAATGAACCGCCACCATTCCCAGAGCATAAATATCGCTACTTAGGCGAGGTTTTCCATGTCCTTGTTCCGTCGGCATATATCCAGGAGTGCCAATGGCGACCGTGGCACTCACCGCTTCCGTTTGATTGAGTCCCACTTGTCCCAGTTCTTTGATGGCCCCGAAATCAATCAAAACCAATTTCTGGTCTAACTCTCGCCGCATGAGATTATCGGGTTTAATATCCCGATGAATCACTCCCTGGCCATGGACAAACCCTAAGATTCCCAAGACATCCCGTAACATCGCCTTGACTTGAGCCTCCCCCCATCGCTGTCCCAAAGGCAACTCCTGACTCAGAGGATGTCCTTGAATTAAATCTTGAACCAAATAAAACTCCTGGTCTTCCTCAAAGTGAGCCAGCAGTCGAGGAATCTGGTCATGATTGCCCAACTTCTCTAGGACTTGGGCTTCAGAATCAAAGAGGCGGCGGGCGACCTGAAGTCCATCTGGTGAGGGATTTGCCGGTTTTAAGTGCTTGACCACACATTGAGGATGACCCGGGCGATGTAAATCCTCGGCAATGTAGGTTTGACCAAACCCCCCAGCCCGCAAAATGGCAACAATCTTGTAGTGACTGGCTAAAATGGTTTCGACCTCTGCCATAATCCTTACATCCTTGGTCGTTTGGGGGCGATTTTCCGGGAATGGCTATCCCTTAAACCGCCAATGTCTTGGCTCAGAGCCGGTTGATGATGGGGGAATGTCTGGGACGATCATGGCTTGGCTCTCTCCACGAGTCTATCATTGCGGCTGAGATAACGGCAAAGCTGCACCCCAAAGGCTCATTCCCAGGGGTAGACTCGATTGATATCGGTCGGGGTGGAAATTTTAGGGGCAGGTCTTTAGGGCGATCGCCCCATTTTTATCGTCACCCATCTATAATAAATTACATAATTCTTAATAAACCGCCGACTTTACCCTATCCCAGGTCAGCCAAGTCTGCACCGCAACCGGGTCTGCCTCACCTCAACCCCCTAGCTTTAGATAGGCTTCACCCCTGTGGGGAATCCCCAACCCAGCGTTGCCTTATCCGTTGTTCTTGTTTCCTGTGAAACCCTTGAGTTACGACATCGACCAAAACCAACGCGCAAATCCCAACTCCAACGTTCCCCCAACGCCGGAGGAGTCCCTGCCTACCGTTCCCAATCCCGAATTCCCCCCAGAAGCCGAGCCTCCCGCGCCCGGAGGGGTCAACTGGAAATCCATCCTCATCGGCGTGGGCCTGGGCATTGTTTTAGCTGGAATTGGCGGGCGGATGGTCTCAGAGTCATCCCCTGAGATGCCTATGGCTGACAGCGAAGAACGGGAAGCCAATCCCAGTCAAACGGTGACCGCCATCACCGTTGGGCAACAAGCCGTCAATCGTACCCTCAACGCCAGCGGCACGGTTCAAGCCTACGACTTACTGCCCATTCTCCCCCGGGCTACCGGCCTACAAATCCTCGATGTGCGAGTCCGTGAGGGGGATTTCGTCGGCGCGGGAGAAATCCTAGCGGTTCTCGACGACTCGGTACTTCAGTCGCAACTGTCGGGGGCCTTATCGCAAATTGACTCAGCCCGCTCCTCAGTGAGTGCCGCCGAAGCGGATATCTCCCAAGCCACATCCAGTCGCCGCCAAGCCGAAGCTGACCTAGAACGCGCCCGCACCGGGATTCGCCAAGCGGAAAGCCGAGTCGCTCAAGCCGAAGCCAGTCTCACCCGCAATCGCGCCCGAGTTACCCAAGCCGAGGCAAGTTTAGAACAGTCAGAACGGGAGTATCAACGTTACCAGCAATTGGCCAACCAGGGGGCCATTAGTCAACAGGAAGTGGAACTGCGAGAACGGGATGTACGCACTGCTCGTGAAGATGTCAACCAAGCCATAGAAGACGTCCGAGTTGCCGAGGCTGAATTAGAAAGCGCCCGCGCCGATGTCCTCAACGCCGAAGCCAATGTAACCAGCGCCCAAGCCACCTTAGACAGCACCCTAGCCGGCATAGAAGCGGCAGAAGCTGGAGTCGCCAATGCTCAAGCGGGGGTACAGAATCAAGATGCCGTGGTGCAGGAGTTGGAAACTCGCCTCAATCAAACCTTAGTAGTTGCCCCTCAGGGGGGGATTGTTGCCGAACGTCAGGCACGAGTGGGAGATGTCAGTGGCACGAATCCCCTCTTTACCCTAATTGCTGAAGGACAGTTAGAGTTGCAGTTGCAGGTTCCCGAAACCCAACTACCCCTAATTCGCCCTGGCGCTCCGGTGCAGGTTCGCTCCGATGCTGACTCTCGCATCAATGTCCAGGGACGAGTCCGAGAAATACTGCCTACCATAAATCCGGAAACTCGTCAAGCTACCGTCGTCGTGGACTTACCCAATGACGAGATTTTACGCCCCGGAATGTTCCTAGCCGGAGAAATTGTCACCGAAACCCGAGACGGCCTAACCATCCCCTCAGGGGCAGTTCTCCCCCAACCCGACGGCAGCGCCCAAGTCTTCCGCCTCAACCCCGACGATACCGTTACCGCCACCCGCATTGAGGTGGGGGAGATGATCGATGCTCAAGACGAGTCTGGAGAGTCCCAGGTGGAAGTTCTCAGCGGCTTAGAGATGGGCGATCGCATTGTCGTCTCCGGCGCCGGATTCCTCAACGACGGCGATCTCGTCCGAGTCGTCAACTAACCCCCTATTCCCCGAAGAGGGCGCACCACAAGGGTAAAGCCCCCCCCTATTGCCTGTTGCCTACTGCCTACTGCCTTCTTTATGAGCTTCTCAACCTGGTCTGTCAAACGCCCTGTTCCCACCCTGGTCTTATTTATCATTTTGACCGTTGTGGGAATCACCTCCTTCTTCCAATTAGGGATTGATAACACCCCCAACATCGATGTCCCGGTGGTGCAAATCACGGTCACCCAGCCGGGGGCGGGGCCCTCGGAGTTGGAGTCTCAGGTGACCCAGAAGGTAGAAGATGCCGTCGCCGGCTTAGGAAATATCGATGAATTGCAATCGACGGTCAATGATGGGGTCTCCGTCACCACCATTAACTTTGTCCTGGGAACCGACACCGATCGCGTCACCAATGATGTGCGTAATGCGGTGTCCCAAATTCGCCAGGAACTTCCCCAAGACATCAACGAACCGATTGTAGAGCGGTTGGAGTTTGCCGGGGGCGCAATTCTCGGCTATGCGGTGCGCTCGGATCAACGCAGTATTGAGGAACTCAGCCAACTGGTCGATCGCCAGATTAGTAGTGCCTTATTGCAGGTTTCAGGGGTCGCGCAAATTAACCGCACCGGTGGGGTTGACCGCGAAATTCGGGTCCAACTGAACCCGCAACGACTCAAAGCCTTGGGAATCACCGCCACCCAAGTGAATGACCAAATTCGCGCCTTGAATATCAACCTCTCTGGGGGGCGATCGGAAGCGGGAGGCCTCGAACAAAGTATTCGCACCCTGGGAAGCGCCCCCACGGTGAACGACCTACAACGCTATCGCATCGTCCTGCCCAATGGCGAGTCGGTTCCCTTGTCTAGTCTAGGAACCGTCGACGATAGTTTCGGCGATCGCCGTCAACAGGCG